>NZ_BRCZ01000013.1:0-77690 GCF_023708065.1 Pseudoalteromonas sp. NCCP-2140
ATTACTTTGTAGTTTTTGATGAAGAAACTTACCGACTTGAAAAACATTTTTTGCCAAGTCGATACTAATTAGGTTAAATTTTGACATGTATGGATTCCTTATTGGTAAAAGTAATTGTCCAATTTCTTTATACCGTACTCACTATATTTGGGGGAGGAGTCCATACATCTCCTACGGGTACATTTTGCCTAGCACCTAGCATTTAGCACCCAGAACCACCCAGAGTCTATAACTCAAATCTAAGTACCAATTCAGGCTCCATTAAAGCAACTTTTGTTCTATTTATAAGCAGTCAAGTTCGAACTATGCTTAGTCTACAAATAACCCCGAAAAATGTGTGTTTATTTGGTTGAAAATTAATCATTTAAGACTAGAGTACGATGGTGTTTGAATACATCTTATAATACAATTTGTGGTCTGAACTATAAGTGAAGTCAATCACTTAGTGCACATTATCGGGTAAGGTAGCATAGCGTGGGTACATACGACTTAAAGCGTATTGTTGAAAGTATTTCAAATCTTAAAAGTGAGAACTTTTATAATGCAATATGCTTGTCTTTATCAGAAGTGCTTGGTGCTTCTCATGTTTTTTTAGCTCAAGTCGATGAGTCAACTTTGTATGCAACAACTATAGCTTTGTGTGCGCATGACGAAATTGTAGAAAACATCAGCTACGATATCCGCTGTACGCCTTGTAATGATGTGAGCTGTGGCAGCATCTCAAGTTACAATGCAGGAGTTCAGCAGTTATTCCCGAATGATCAGCTACTTGTTGATATGGGCATTGAAGCTTATGTGGGTGTGCCTTTACAAAGTATATCGGGCAAAACCGATACCATTCTTGTCGCGCTATTTCAGCATGAAATAAATGATGCGATGCAAATTGAGTCTTTTTTCTCGTTATTTACTGGTCTTATCCAGCGTGAAATCGAAAAAGACCGTTTTATTGCTAAATTAGATTTTGCAAACCAATTGATTGAGCAAAGCCACGAAGCAATTTTTATTTGCGACCACAATGTACATATTACCTACGCGAATACCGCATTTACTAAAATGACGGGGTATTCGTTGGATGAAGTCTTAGGGCAAAATCCAAAAATTTTAAGCTCAAACAAGTATGACCCGCATTTTTATAAAGCAATGTGGCACCAAATTAATACTGAGGGAAAGTGGTCTGGTGAGATCACTAATAAAACCAAACAAGGTAAGTTGTACACGCAATTTTTATCGATAACCAAAATGCAAAATAATGGTGAAGATTGCTATGTGGCGTTTATTTTGGATATCACTGAGAAAAAAGAAGCTGAGCAGAAAATTTATTTTCATGCAAACCACGATCAACTCACCGGTTTGACCAATCGTTTTTACTTCAAAGAGTACTTATGCCAGTTGCTATCATCTTTGTCGTACCAAGACGATGCAAATACTAACTTAGCCGTTATCTACTTTGATGTTGATAAGTTTCAAGATATCAACACCGTTTACGGTTTAACCTTTGGCGATAAGGTTTTATGCGAGCTTTCAGAGCGCCTCGATGAAAGCTTTAAAGAGTCTGCTTTTTCGCGGATCGATGGTGATAGTTTTGCTATTTTACAAACTTATCAGCATGTCAGTGAACTTGAGCATGTTTGTAAACAAATTACCGCGTTACTTGTTGAGCCCGTTTCTATTGGCGGCATTAGTCAGCAGGTGTCAGTTACGCTGGGTATTAGTCAATTTGAGCAAACTAGCGCTGCTAGCTCACAAGAAAAAATCGAAAGAATTGCTCGTCGTTTAGTTCGCCAAGCTGAGCTTGCTACCTTGAATGCAAAACAAACAGGCGATGAATATCTGTTTTTCAGCAAAGAGATGGATAACAAGGTTAAAAAGCACAACTTACTGGTTGAGCAGCTTACACAAGCCGTAAAGAACAACGACATAGAAGTGTATTTTCAACCTATTATTGAAAATAATACGGTCGCTAAATTCGAAAGTTTAGTGCGATGGAACAACCAAGGGCAATGGGTATCACCTGCTGAGTTTATTCCGTTAGCAGAAGAGTCGCGGGTGATTATTCCCCTCGGTGAACTTGTATTGATTAAAACCTGCCAGCAAATAAAGGTGTTAGAAGCACAAGGTTATGAAAACTTTGTTTTTAATGTGAACCGTTCTTTATTTGAATTTACTGAGTTTAACCCTGAACGTAATGCATGGCTTGAGATTATTAAAGGGCAAGGGGTTAAACCATCACAAATTTCATTTGAATTAACTGAGAGTGTTTTAGCGCCAGAAAATACCAACCATCTCGATGTGTTAAAGCAGTTGAAGCAAGCTGGATGTTTAATTTCGCTAGATGATTTTGGTACGGGTTATTCGTCTCTTAGTTATTTACGCCGCTTCCCAGTTGATGTACTAAAACTAGATAAGTCATTTATTGATGAAGTGCATGTTGATTTAGGCGATGAAGCGCTGGTTAAATCGATTATTCAAATGAGTCGTGTTTTGGGTATTAAAGTCGTTGCTGAAGGAGTTGAAGAGCGCGAGCAATTGGCTGTGCTAACCGAAGCCGGTTGTGACTATATACAAGGCTATTACTTTTCTAAACCATTGCCAGCAAATGATGTAATTCCATTTTTAACGCAATTTTCTCGAGAGCAGTAGGTAATTACTGTATGATTTTGACATCAAACAGTTAGCAAAGCTTGTGATGTCAGAATTAACCGCAAAGCAAAACATAAAGGCGATTGTTACAGCCATTAAGGCCGAAGAGCAATCGCTTAGATCGCATTACCCTATTCTTAACCAGCAAAACGCCATTGCGATGATTATTCTGCTGGCGTCGTTGTTTTCACTAATCGGTGTTGCGACACTTTATTACTTAGCGATTATTCCCTCGTGGCTTTGCATCATTCTGGCTGCCTTTATTACCTCGGTATCGCATGAGCTTGAGCATGACCTTATCCATAAGCAGTATTTTAGTAATCACCCTTTCATACATAACTTTATGATGTTAACCGTGTGGCTTATGCGGCCCAATACGGTTAATCCTTGGTATCGCAGAAAAATCCATTTACATCACCATAAAGTATCCGGCACCTCACAAGATTTAGAAGAGCGTTTAGTGGGCAATGGCATTAAATCGCCATTTTTAAGAGCCTTGGTCATTACTGATGGTCTGCTAGGTTTATTAATCAATACCAAGCGATTTAATAAAGAAATTAGTGGTTTTAAGTTTTTAAGCGTGTTTAATGCGGGCTTTCCGATTGCAACCGCGTATTTTGCGATTCTTTATGGGGTAATTGCTTATTATGCTGTGCAGTTTGTGCAGCCGTTTACATTGCCGCCGTGGGGAGCTGAGTTACTGGCGGGAGCTGAGTTTTTAATGGTGGTACTTATTGTGCCTAATATCATTCGCTCAACGTCTCTTAACTTAGTGACATCTTCAATGCATTATTATGGCGGTGTAAATAACTTGCTTGAGCAAACGCATGTGATCACCAGCCGTTGGTTTTTACCGTTTCAGTTATTTTGTTTTGATTTCGGCCGAACCCATACAATCCATCATTTTGTGCCGAACCAGCCCTTTTACATTAGGCAATTGATTAGCAAAAAAATACGCCTTATTATGGCCCAGCATGGAGTACGTTTTAATGATTTACAAAGCTTAAAACATGCCAATCACTATCCAGTAAAAGAGCAGCCACCTCAACAAGGAGTTTAATATGAAGGTTACCGGTCGTTGTCATTGTGGTGAGGTAACTTACCACGCAGAAGTGGATGAAAATAAAGTGATTAACTGTCACTGCACTGACTGCCAAATTATCTCAGGTGCGCCTTTTCGTACGGTTGTGGTGTCTGTGCCAGGTGGGGTTACCTTTACAGGTGCTGAGCCAAAAGAATATATAAAAATTGCCGAGAGTGGTAATCAGCGTGCGCAAGGGTTTTGTGGTAACTGTGGTACGGCCTTATACGCGACTTCTGTAGGTGCAGGTGAGCGTATTTATGGCTTACGTATTGGCGCCGTAGAGCAAGCTGATGAACTTATCCCTAAAGCGCATATTTGGTATCGCTCACATAAACCTTGGCTAGATAGCCTTAGTAATATGAGTGCCTTTGAAACCGCACCTAAATAGCTGTGGTTTCATATTTATTGCTGGCCGATGGTGATATTTCGGCCACTTAAATAACCAAATAAAGCACACAACAGGCTAGATGCAATACACAGCCAAAGTGCTCCTGCCCAGTTATTAAAATAACTATGTAAGGCGCCCGCAATAATAGGGCCTGTTGCAGCCAATAAATACCCGATACATTGCGCCATACCCGATAACGCCGCAGCTTGCATTGAGTCATGAGTACGCAGGCTTACAAATGATAAGCCTAAGATAAAGCAGGCACCTGAGCAAAACCCTAAGGTGACTGACCAAAGCATAGCAAAACTAGGCGCAACTAATAATCCAACAGAACAAAGCGCGCCAAGTAATGCCAAGCTTAGGGTTAAGATGCGTTCATCTTTTAATTTGGCAAGTAGTGGAATAAGCACAATACCTGGTAGCGCTGAGGCTACTTGAAAGGCGCCTTGCAAAGCACCCGCGTGCTGCGCACTATGGCCGCCTTCTATTAAAATGCTGGGTAGCCAACCTAGCATGATATAAGTGAAAAATGAGTTAAAGCCAAGCAATAACGTAATTTGCCAAGCAAGTGCAGAGTGCCAAATTTTGCTTTGTGTATTGTTCGACACATGTGCCTGTTTTGGCATGGTATGTTGCTTAAGTTGTGGTGACCACACAACAATAGCCAGCACAACCAATAAGGCATAACTGGCAAGCGCCAATTGCCAACCAAGTTCTTTATACTCAGCCAGCGGAATGATGAGTGCTGAATAGCTGCCACCAAATATGCCCATCGCTAAAACATAACTAGACGTCATCACAGCGACTTTGTGTGGAAAGTCACGTTTTATTAAGCTTGGTAATAACACATTGCCAATCGCGATACCGACACCAATTACAGCGGTACCAATAAATAGTACGGTGGCAGAATCAATAACACGAGACACAACCCCTATGCCTATGAGTACCAGGGCAATAAACAGTGATACTTCAAGGCCGCATTTTTTAGCAAGGCTTGCAGCCATAGGTGAAGCAACAGCAAATGCAATTAAAGGTAAAGTCGTCAACATGCCGGCTTGTGATGCATTTAACTTAAATTGTTCAATGATCTGTTCAAGTACCGGTGCAATACCAGTGATAGGGGCACGTAAACTAGCTGCAATAAGAAAAATGCCCAGCACTAAAAGAAGGTTACGAATTAGATTTTGAGAAGATGACACGCTGTTTAGGAACTATAGCAATAGGTACATTTATCATACCAAAACACTAAACAGCGTGGGTGAACTATGAGATAGCTCACCAAATAATGCGGTTACTTAAAACTGATAACTTGCTGATAACATGGCGTTGCGCGGTCTACCCGGAAAGTAGCGGTCGCCACTAAATGTGGTGTAGTCAGCGCGCTCTGCATAACGCTCGTCAGTTAAATTGTTTATTCGTGCCGTCACACTAAGGTTAGCTGATAGCTGCCACGCCGCTCTTAAATTTACTAATGAGTGGCCTTGGTAACTATGCTGGTTTTCAGGATCAGTAAAGTAGCTGCTGGTGGTATGTAGCTCAAGACCAACACGCGTCATGTCGTTTGCTTGCCAAAGTAGCTGTAAGTTAGCGATGTTACGTGGTGCAGTATCAATGAGATTACCATTGATATTAACTCCGCTAAGTAATTGGTCATAACTGTATGTATGCTTGGCGTGACTCGCAGCTAACTGCATCGATAAGCTTGGCGTAATGGCATAAGCTAACTCAAGCTCAACACCACGATGCTGGGTTTGGCCATCATTGACGTAATAAAAATCACTGTCGCGGAAAATTACGTTCTTTTTATTCATTGCATAAAAGCTAACTACATAATGCAGCTGTGCTTGTTGACCTTTTAAACCAAGCTCTAGATTTTTAGCTGTTTCAGATTTTAGATCTGCGACATTTTGTTCACGCTGTAACTGATAAAGCTCTGCCGCTTGCGGTGCTCGATAACCTTCTGAAGCATTGGCGTAGATAAACTGGTTTTCAGCATATTGATAGCTTAAACCAAGCTTAGGCGAAAAGTTGGAAAAGCGATTTACACCGCTTTCTGGTCGAGAATAGCGACATCCACCCATTGCGCATTCTGTGCCATCTTCTTTTGTACGACCAGCCAACATATGGTTGTTGTAGTCATATCGCATACGCTCGTATCGGCCACCAAGGCTGATAAGTAACTCATCAAGTTGCCAATCAAGATTCACAAACGGTGCTAATAGGGTGCTAGTTACTTGATAATCATAATGTTTGCCTTGTGGCACGGTGGCGACTAAAAATGCTGAGCCTTGAGTTGGGCTATCTTGATATTGTAAAAAGTCAGCATCTGTAAGCTCACCATCAAAGCCAACAGTTAATAGGCTAGAACCCGTTAACTTATGCTGCCAGCTTGATTGTAGGCCAACACCTTGCTGAGCATTTTCTTCAAGGGGAGTACCCGGTAAAAAATGCTTAAAGAAGGTCATGTTTTGGTCGCGGATATAAGGCGTTAGGGAAAAGCTGTTAGCCTCATCTTGTGTCCAATTTAGCTTTGACCAAACACGTAAAGATCGGGCTTTACGAAATGCATCAGGATCAAAATTAGACTGAGCTATTTGCTCATCCTTATAGCTTTCAAAGCCCTCGATGTAGCCAGCCGTTTGCTGATCTAAATGGGTGTAAGTCAGGCCTGTACTTACACTTAATTTTTCGCCATCAAAACGGTGGCGTAGCGAAAGTTTTTCTTGGTCAACACTTTCGTCATCACGATAACCTGTATCTCGGGTGAGCGTGGCATTAATGCCTAAACCTTGCTGGCCAAAGTCACGCCCCGTACCAAGTTTGTAGCGAGTGTAGCCAAACGAGCCATAATCAAAACCAAGTTGGTTGTGGTCATAGGTCGTATCTGGCGTGATCACGTTGACTACACCATGCACTGCATTTGAACCATAAAGGGCAGAGCCCGGGCCTTTCAGTACTTCGATACGTTCAGCCATTTCTGTGTGGGCTTCGAATAATTCATTGATGTTGCAAAAACCAGCTGCGCGAAGTGGAATACCATCTTCAGCGGTAAGTAAGCCACCGCAGGCACCCGCACCAGAAAGTACAGGCGAACGTAGAGCGGGTAAATACTCTTGGCCGTTACCGTGTTGAAGATTAGCACCGGCCACTTGCTTAAGGGCTTGTTCAATATGGGTAGGAGCGATTAGGGCTAGTTGCTTTTGTGAAATACTGCTGACCACAACTGGCAATGGATCTGCCAACACTTCGCTGCGCGAGGCGGTTGTTGTAATATGTTCTAGCTCATTATTAGCGAAAGCTTGATGGTTAAATAATGAGGTGCTCACAAGCACTGAGAGTATCGACAACTTCATGAAAACCCTTTGGTTAGGTACAACAAAAACCAAAGGGTAACTGCTTTTTAGGATGGGTAAAAGCTTTCGCGATTAATAACTTTGTCTGTTATGCGCTACGGCGATGTACGGCAAAACCTGCCAGTACTGCAACTAACCAAAATAAGCTACTGCCACCAGTACCACTTCTGTGCGTGACATTAGCTACTTTTTCTTCTTTAACGCGGGTTTTAAATTGCGCCAATTCCGCATCGAGATTCGTGATCATGTCATCAACGGCACCATTAAAGCTTGCCAGCGATTGCTCTTTAGCGACTTCATCGATGCCAATCGCTGTGCTGCGTTGCTCTGCTTTATGTATACCTGGAGCGCGAAACAGCATTTTTCGGCTTTTTACATCAAATACGGCGGTATCTACAAAGGTTTGTACTGAGTTTTCATTGCCCGGAATCACATATAAACCAACAATCGTTAGATATAAAAAAGCGGCGTTATTTTCTAGGCTTTGCGATACTTGGTCGTAAGAAACAAGCGCCATAATATCCACATCATATAATCGTGATACTTGTTCTAATGTGGTAAACCCTTCGCCGCCTTTTAAATATGTGCTTGGGATCACTTCAATGCGGTCAATATAGTCATATTGCATAAACTGCTTTTTAACTTTGTTCAGCAGTGCCACTTCGTCGCCGTGGTGTAAGCCATCATTGTACTTGTTAGGAATAAAGGCAATCCCTACAGTGGCAGGTAAGTTCAAAGTTGGGATCGTTGCTTGATGGGCTGCTCTGTCTTGCTGGTCTGGGTAAAGGTACTCAACCAATGAACTTGATTGCGTTTTTTGATTGCCATATTGGCTCATCATGGCACTACAGCCCGTTAGTGCAGTAATGCTAATCACCAAACACCATTTTAGTAGATTCATAAATTATCCTTATTATGTAGTGAGGAAGCGTTTGTTTATGTTGCAAATATAACGACAAACGCCCCAAACAGAACTGTAACTCAGACTCGATTTTTCGTAAATAGTGCCAAAGAAGTTTAAAGAAATGTAAAGATTGGCTTTCTAATGTGTTGATATGTAAGCAGTTACGTTTTTAAATTGTAACCCTTCATCTATGATTCAGGCTAAAACGTTAGGCTTTTTATCAAGAGCAAACGTTGAGGGTCTCTATTATGAATAAATTACTTACTATCTCAGTTGCCATTTTAGGTTTGAGTTTGATGCCTATGGAAGCAAACGCGAAACATGATCGTGACCATGATAGATATGAACATAAGCACGAACGTAAAAAGCATAAAAAGCATAAAAAACACCACAAACATCACCATCATGACAGACATGATCGTTACGATAGATACGACCGTTACAGCTACCGTGATTTACCACCTGGTTTATACAAAAAAGTAGGGCATGGTGGTGGCTTACCACCAGGTTGGTATAAGCGTTATCACCATGGTGATATTCTTGACCGTGATATATATCGTCATGGGCGAGTGATTAAACGTCGCGACCGAAATGGGATTATTGCCATCGAAATCGATGACCGCCTTATTCATCTAGTACACGATACGCGAGAGATTTTATCAATTGTTACTCGCCATCGTTAATCCTGCCAAAAGCCGCTTAGCGGCTTTTTTTAGCTGTTTCATACCCAGTTCAGAAAAACTTGCTACGCTTAATTGGAACTAACAAAAGGAGCACTCGTATGAAAGCATTGTTAACAGTTGCAGTAATAGGTTTGAGCTTAGTGACGGCTGGCGCACTTGCGAAAGATAAAGACAAGGATAAGGACAAAGGTAAAAGCCTGCCACCTGGCCTAGAAAAGAAACTTGATAATGGTGGCGATTTACCACCTGGTTGGCAAAAAAAATTACGTAAAGGCGATATTCTTGACCGTGATATTTACCGCCGCGGTAAAGTGATTAAATCACGAGACAGAGATGGTCTAATTTCAATTCAAGTTGACGATACTGTCGTGCGTTTAGTGGAAGATACCCGAGAAATTATTTCTATTCTGAGCCGCTAATTTTGCTTGAATCGATCATGACTTATGGATTGAGTTCACTATTGGCCATGTTGCTAGTGGTCTCAATCTTGCCATTTTCATACTCCCAACATTACTTAATTCGCAGTTGTGACTTTGTACGCTTACAAGTGGCTTACCTTGCTTGTGCGAGTTTAATTACTGCAAGCTATTTAATCAGTCGAACGGGCTCTGTGTTTTATATTGGTTGCGCTCTGGCGAGTATCATCGTGCTGCTTTTACAAGTTGGCTGGATTTATCCTTACACAAGGCTCGCTAACAAAGAAGTTGCCTCAAGTAATAAAAGCGATAAGCACAGTATTCGTATAATGTCGGCAAATGTACTGATGTCGAACAATGAATATGACAAACTCATTGGCTTAGTTAAAACGCACCAACCTGATTTCCTCATTACGTTAGAGTCTGATCAAACTTGGCAAAATGAACTGAGCAGTTTAGAACAAGAGTACCCATATCGTGTTTACTGCCCAAAAGATAATCGTTATGGCATGCACTTGTACAGTAAGTTTAAAATCAAACAACAGCAAGTTTGTGAGCTTATAGAAAGCGATATCCCCTCAATCCATATTTTGTTTGAAGATGCCGATGGCGTAGAAGTACAAGGGCACTTTATTCACCCTGCTCCTCCGAGCCCCACAGAAGAAGACAGTTCACGACCCCGTGATACTGAGCTGATAATTTTAGCGAAAGCACTTAAAAACAGACAGCGACCTTGTATTGTTGCCGGTGATCTAAATGATGTTGCATGGTCGCGTAGTACCCGCTTGTTTATGCGTATTAGTGGTTTGTTAGACCCACGTAAAGGGAGAGGCTTTTTTAATACGTTTCATGCCAGTTATTTCTTTATGCGCTGGCCACTTGATCACCTTTTTCATAGTAATGAGTTTAGTGTTAAGCGTATTGAGCGTTTGGCTAAGTATGGCTCAGACCATTTTGCACTACTTACTGAACTTGTTTATAACCCCGATTCTGACAATCAAAAACAACAAGCGCAGATTGATAAAGAAAAAGCAGTGGATGAGTTAAAAATGCCAGCAGCGTCTAAGCAGCAAGTGCCAATGTTTGAAAAGTGATAACCTTATTCAGGGCGGACAATTAGATATAAGAAAGGGCTCTAACGAGCCCTTTTTTGTAGTTAGTCGTTGATCATAATGGTTTTGATATTAACAAATTCTCGTAGTCCAAAGCCGCCGTGTTCACGGCCATAGCCACTGTCTTTTACACCACCAAATGGTAAGTTCGGCTGCGCAAGACCATAGCCATTAATATTAACCATGCCGGTATCAAAATGGTGCTTTGCAAGCTCAATGGCTGCTTGTTCGTCTTTTGAGAAAATACCGCCACCAAGACCATAGCGAGAGTCATTAGCAATTTGCATAGCCTCATCATTATCTTTTGCTCTGATAAGCGATGCTACAGGGCCAAATAATTCATCATCATAGGCGGGCATGCCCGGTTTAATGTTTTCAAGCAGAGTCGGGGTGTAATAAAAGCCTGTGTGCTCAGCAACGTTACCGCCGGTAACAATGCTCGCACCCGCATTTACTGATTCAGTCACTTGCTGATGAAGTTTATCGCGCAGATCTTTACGGGCCATTGGACCGAGCGTGGTTTTTTCATCATTCGGATCACCAAGAACAACTTGTTCAAATTGCTCTTTAATTAAGGCTTTAAAATCATCGTATAAAGCATCAACAACAATAAAGCGTTTTGCGGCAACACAGGTTTGCCCGTTATTGATCAAGCGCCCTTGTGTACATGCGGTAATCGCCGTATTTAAGTCAGCATCATTGAGTACAACATAGGCATCGTTACTACCAAGCTCAAGTACGGTTTTCTTAACCTGTTTACCTGCAAGCTCAGCAACTTTTTTGCCTGTTTCGTCGCTACCAGTAAATGTCACGCCACGAATAGCTGAGTGCTCAATAAGTTTGCTTGCGGTTTTGCCGTCAATCAGTAGGTTTTTAAAGCAATAGTCATCAAAGCCAGCTTGAGTAAATAATTGCTCAATTTTTTCCGCCATGCCAAATACATTGCCAGCATGTTTTAGCACCGTGGTATTACCCGCCATGATATTTGCACAAGCATAGCGAATGACTTGATAAAGCGGGAAGTTCCAAGGTTGGATACCTAAAACGACACCGATTGGTTGGTAGCTAATAATTGCACGGCCGTCTTGCATATCACGGCTTTCATCAGCAAGCACTTGTGGCCCTTGCTCTGCGGTATAGCGACAAATTGCAGCGCAAAGCTCAACTTCTTGTAGGCCTTGTTGATATAACTTGCCCATTTCATCGGTCATTAATTGGGCTAACTCTTGTTGATTAGACTCAATTACTTGTGCAAGTTGATTGAGTAATTTAGCGCGCTGCTCATGGGATGTGGTGCGCCACTTTAAAAAAGCTTGATGACATTGGTCAACTTCACTCTGTGCTTGTTGCAGCGACAATAAATTATACGTATTTAAGGTTTGCTCATTGGCTGGATTGATTGTAGTAACAGTATCAGTCATCATTATCTCCTTACAAAATTGTAGGAAAAGGTTTGCAAGGCTAATACCTAATTTTTCGCTGTTCTAGCTATTTGATTTAATTGCCTTTTATTTTAATTTAATCTTAGCTGGGCACTTTTTTTCTGTAAAAACTGCAACAGGCTGCAAAACTTACAAGGAATACGTAATGACAAATTCTGTGTTAAATACCAAGCTTGCGATTATTCAAGCGCCAATGGCGGGTGTGCAAAACGCCAAACTGACAGTGGCTGTTTGTGAAGCTGGGGGGCTTGGCTCGTTACCTTGCGCTATGCTCTCGGCTGATCAACTAGTCTCAGAGCTTGATTACATTAGTCAGCATACGGACAAGCCGTATAACCTTAATTTCTTTTGTCATCAAACACCTGACTATACACTGGCTCAGCAAACTGCATGGCATAATGTACTTGAGCCTTATTTTGATGAGTTTGCTGTCGATGCCTCACAATTTACCCGTAACGCTTCACGTCAGCCTATTAATCAGCAAGTGATCGATATTATCGCCCCTTATAAGCCTGCCGTTGTGAGTTTTCACTTTGGTCTGCCAAGTAAAGAGATTGTTTCTCAGATTAAAGCCTGGGGCGGGACGGTTCTTTCATCAGCCACAACATTAGATGAAGCTCGCTGGCTACAAGCAAATGGTGCCGATGCGGTTATTGCACAAGGGATTGAAGCTGGTGGTCATCGAGGCCATTTTTTATCGATGGATTTATCGCTACAACCAACCACTGTGCAATTAGTACGAGAGTGTGTAAAGCTTGATATTCCCGTAATTGCAGCAGGTGGAATTTGCACAGCGGAAGATGTAGCTCAGTACCAAGCATTAGGTGTATCTGCTGTGCAGGTAGGGAGCGCTTACTTACTTTGCGAAGAAGCGACAACAAGTGCTTTACATCGTGAAGTATTAAAAACGGTTAAGCCAAATTCAACTGAATTGACAACCTTATTCTCTGGCCGACCGGCCCGAGGAATACGCAACAGAGTGATGCAAGAGTTAGGCGCGATGCCAGAGCAGGCGCCGCCTTTTCCGTATGCATCGATTGCGATGACGGCATTACGTGCAAAAGCAGAGGCTAAAGGCGACAGTGGTTTTTCACCGCTTTGGTGTGGTGAGCGCTTTGTGGCTCGAGAAGGTATTAACGCCCTGCAAATTACTGAATTACTAATACAAGGTTGGCAATCTTGACAGATACCCAGTTACTTCCACTAGGTGATAGTTATCATCAGCTAGCCTGTGAATTTCGTAACAAACTTGCAAGGCAATGTGCTATAAAGCGGTACGCTAAAGGTGATGTTTTATTGCAGCAAGGCGACGAACAAGATGCAGGTTACTTAATTATATCTGGGGTGCTTGGGGCGTTACATGCATCCTCGCAGGGGGCGCAAAAGTGTAAAGAGTTTTACTTTCAAGATGAATTTGCATTACTTTATGGTAACTGGTTAACTAAAACTCCAGCGCTTTATCAGCTAAAAGTAATACGTGATGCTGAGCTTATTAAGGTGCCTTTGGTTTTATTTGATAGTACCGACTGGCAAGTAATAAAACATAAACTAATTAGTCAGCAATTATTGTTTAAAGAAGCAAAAGAAGCGTTTTTATTACTCAATACTCCTGAGCAGCGTTACCAATATTTACTAGAACAAAAGCCGCATTGGCTTGAACAACTGAGTTTAAACGAGGTTGCTATGTATTTAGGGATCTCTGCGATTTCTTTATCGCGAATTAGACGGCGTCTTAACTTAAGTTAAGGCGCAGCAAAATAGTGAACATTACACTGCTGATTTTTCAGGAGTCGTTATTTTTATTTTATCTCAGTGCTTAGTTGCCATTGCCACATTACTCGATTTGGCTTCATTTCAGTTTAAACAAAGGCAGGCAATTTTAGCTTGTTTGTTTAGCTCGGTTCTACTGACATCTGTGCACTTTATGCTGCTCGATAACTTTAGTGCAGCTAGCTTAATGCTGATTGCAGCACTACGTTATGGCTATTGTATTTTTGCCCGCAAAAGCTGGGTGATGATAGCTTTTATGCTTTTGAGTATTAGCGCAGTACTATTTACTTGGCAAAGCTGGGTTAGCTTTATCGCGTTGTCGGCAACATTACTGCAAACTTATGCTTCATTCCAAGGCAAAGATTTTACCTTACGCATACTGATGATTGTTGGCACGATTGGTTGGATAGCCCATAACGCTTTGGTTTTTTCACCACTAGCAGTGGTAATGGAAACGGTATTTTTAGTAAGTAATTTAGTGGGCTTATGGCGCTTTTATGTTCACCCTAAGCCCGCTTAAATTTGATTTAAGACTTACCTAGCATGCGACTAAGCATGCCATCTTTGTCAACAAACTGGTGTTTAAGTGCTGCGGCAATGTGCAAGGCTAAAATCACCACAATGATTAGCACTGAACTGTGGTGTACAAAGCTGCCTGCATCAGCAAGCCAAGGTGTTTTCTCTGGTGCACTCAATAGCTCAAACTCAAAGAAGCTAATTGCACGACCGCCGCATAGCTCATGATAAAGCCAGAAAGCGGCATAGCTAGAGTAGCAAGTAACAATAAGCCATGAGTGAGGTGAGCAACTGCTGTTTGCCATTTAGGCATTGCAGATGTTGCAGGTAATGCACCTTCTTTAATACGCCAAATAAGGGTTGCGTAAAGTAATGTAAAGTAACTCAAAGAGTGTCAGCAATTAGTTTTAATAAAAAGGTTTCGCGCTGAATCGATAGGCCCTGTTTCTCACTCATTGCCATGGTGGTTTCGTTATGTGCAATGGCATCAAAAATATTCACCCACTTAGGGTGCATACCATTTTGCACTTCGTAGTGCTCCATTTTTGGGTCTGCAAATTTATCGCTAATTTCACAGTAGTAGCAATAGGATTTGATATGAACACAATTAAAGTCGTCTTTATACCAAGGCCTAACTTCTTCATATAATCCTAGTGGCTGCTTTATTTGAATTTGTAATGCGCCTGTTTCTTCATGTAACTCTCGTAGAAGTCCTTGTTCAATGCTTTCGCCTTCATCAACGCCACCACCTGGTAGGCTATAGTCATCATAACGGGCGGTGTATAAAAGTAGTATTTGTTCACCTTTTAAAACAATGGCGCGGGCAGTGTGACGAATAAACACCGTGCCATAGTCATTACTTAAACTTGGGTGAATTACTTTTCTTAATAACTTCATAGAATTACAACTTTAAATTAATGCGAGTACAGCTTAGCTTAATATTGAACGTGCCATAATAACCTTTTTTCCGCATTTAATTCATTATGCTTACCCCAAATTGAAACTAATAAGGTAATATAACTGGAATTAAGAACTATTTAGGTATCTAGCGCATATAGTTTTCATTTGCTTATAACTGTGCGTAGAATGATTAAAAAAGCTTAGGGAATGAATATGTTAAACGTACTTTTGGTTGATGATGACAGTGAATTTAGTGATGTAGTTTGTCACATTGTTGAGTTCCTCGGGCACAATATAAATACCGCAGCGAACCTTGCTGAAGCGGAGCAATGGTTTGAAAACAATACGTTTGACCATGTTTTTTTAGATTTCATGTTGCCTGATGGCAGCGGCCTTCATTTACTTGAACACTTAAAAGCTATCGGTCAATCGCCTCGTGTTACGTTAATTTCAGGGCACCCTTCAGTAAAAGGTAAGCTGGCTGAAATGTGTGAACCAAATGTAGGCCACCTAGTTAAGCCACTGCAACGCGAAGACATTGAGCGTGTACTTAACCCTAAAAAAGCAGCCTCTAAGAAAAAAGCAACGCCAGCAATAAAGCGCCACTTCGGCACTCTAATTGGTGAATCAGAGGTGATGCAAAAGCTTTACACTATGATTGAACGCGTCGCAGCAACTTCTGCCAATGTAATGTTAATGGGTGAAAGTGGTGCTGGTAAAGAAGTGGTTGCTCAGGCGATTCATAATGCGACTGAGTGTGATGGTCCGTTAGTGGCAACCAACTGTGGTGCATTTTCAAAAGAGCTGATTGGTAGCGAGCTTTTTGGTCATGAAAAGGGCGCATTTACAGGGGCGATTGCTCGTAAAGAGGGGATGTTTGAGCAAGCTGCTGGTGGTACTTTATTTTTAGATGAAGTGACCGAAATGCCAATTGATATGCAGCCAAATTTACTGCGCGTGCTTGAAAGCAAAAAAGTAACCCGAGTGGGTGGCACAAAAGAGCAAGTAGTTAATTGCCGTGTTATCTCTGCAACCAACCGCACCTTGACCGATCTTGCGCAAAACAATGTTATCCGTGAAGATATTTACTTTCGTTTAGCGGTATTCCCAATTGATATTCCACCGCTTCGTGAGCGAAAAGAAGATATTCCACTGCTTGCAAGCGCCTTTTTAGAGCAACTTAATGAAGAAAACGGCACTGACTTTAAATGGCAAGCGGCGCAAATCAAAGAGCTTGAAGCCCATGATTGGCCAGGGAACGTACGTGAACTTCGTCACGCTATTCACCGCGCCTTTATTATGAGTGACCCTAAAGGCACTGCTATTACCTTACCTGAATCGCTAGAGTCGCCATTTTCTAAAGTGAATAAAGAGAGCCAAGCAAACCAAGTTGTTGCAGGGCAAACCATTGAAGAAGTTGAAAAAGAATTGATCCACGCTACTTTAGATAAAGTACAAGGTAATAAGACGATTGCAGCACAAATGCTGGGGATCAGTACTAAAACACTTTATAACCGTTTAAATGCTTATGGAGGCATTGGCGAATACAAATAACAAAGGATAGCTATGAATAATAACGAGTCTTTACGAAAAATGGTGCACGATGCCCGCGCGCCACTGAACCGTATTTCGATGAATGCAGAGTTAGTTAAGCTCGTATTAGAAAATGATATGCCTAAGCAAAAAGCACTTGAGGCATTGAATAAAATTATCGCTAATTGTCAGCAGTGCAGTGAGCACTTACAGGAAATAAGCGACACTCACGCAGCTGATTAAGCACTTAAAAACTGGGAAGCAAATGCAAAAACAAAAAGGAAAAATAGCAGTCAGTTGGGCTGGCTTTATTGCCGTGGTGCTTTGTATCGTGGTGGCTAATGCGTTTTTAGCCCTTAATAGCATTCGCTCACTCACAGAAACACAAAGTAGTCTTGATAACACCAACTCGCTTAACACAGCGATTGAGCGTTTGCATTTATCTGTGGTGCAAGCTGAGTCAGGTCAGCGTGGTTATCTACTTACTGACCGAGAAGATTATTTACTGCCTTACAATGATGCAATCGCTTCAATGCAGGCGCAGATCATGCTTGTGAAAAGTCTGCATTCTGAAATTGAAGGTCAAGCAGACCGCATTGCTCGTTTAATATATTTAGTAAACGACAAAGTGGCGGTAATGACTAAAACCACCGATCTGGCCCTTGCAAATAAAGACGTTAAAGCTCGCCGCTTGTTATTAACGGACCAAGGCCGTGATTTATACAAAGATATTCGCGCAGCAGTTGATGAAATTCAAATGCGTGAACTGAACTTTAAAATAGAGCAGTTTGCGAAGCTTTCTGAGATTAGAAATGAAGCTAAACTAACATTTGCGATTACGGCTGTGACCAGTACCTTATTGATAATAGGTATGTTTGTATTAACTCGTATTAACTTACGCAACCAAACTAAATATAGAGCTGAACTTGAAAGCCAAAATGAGAATCTAGCGGCAAAAGTCGCAGAGCGCACCCAAGAGCTAACCATATATTCAGACGAGTTAAGCCGTTCTAACAGAGAGCTTGAAGACTTTGCTTTTGTTGCAAGTCATGATTTACAAGAGCCACTGCGTAAGATTCAAGCTTTTAGTGACCGCCTCGACAAGATGTTTAAAGATGAGCTTGGTGAAAAAGGCGTTGATTACATTAATCGAATGAAAAATGCTGCTCAGCGTATGTCTAATTTAATCAACGACTTGCTAGAGTTCTCACGTGTAACCACCCGTGGTAAAGATTTTATTGATACTGATTTAAATGAAGTTGTTGCAGAAGTTCTTGATGATCTTGAAATTGCGATAAAAGAATCTGAGACCACGGTTAATCTCGACACTTTACCGCATATTCAAGCAGATCCAAGCCAAATGCTGCAATTGTTCTTAAATATTCTTTCTAATGCTGTGAAGTTTAGGCGTGAGGATGTTGCGCCTGTGATTGATATTACATACCAGCGAACGTCAGAATTCAGCGAAACTCACAACACTGATGTTGAGTGGGAAATTATTACTATTTCAGATAACGGCATCGGTTTTTCTGAAGAGTATCTCGAAAAAATATTTGTTCCGTTCCAGCGGTTACATGGTCGTTCACAATATAAAGGCACAGGCATAGGATTATCGGTTTGTCGCCGTATTGTTGAGCGTCATGGCGGAGAAATAACTGCAAGTAGTCGCGTTGGTGAGGGTGCAAGCTTCACTCTTAAATTACCCGTGGAAACATCGCTTTTCACACTACAAGGAGAGGCGTAATGCCACTTAATAAAGTTAAACCAATTACCATTTTAATGGCTGATGACGACGAAGATGATCGTTTATTAACCCAAGATGCATTGGCCGAAAGCCGTGTGTTGAACGAGCTGTTTTTTGTTGAAGACGGTGTAGAGTTGCTTGAATACCTTGAGCGTAAAGGCAAATTTAGTGAAAAAGAAAACTCGCCTCGTCCGGGCTTGATTTTACTCGATTTAAATATGCCGCGTATGGATGGCCGAGAAGCTTTACAAGCCATCAAAGCCAACCCTAACTTGAAGGGCATACCGGTTGTGATTTTAACCACATCAAAACAAGAAGAAGATATGGTTAAAGGCTACGACTTGGGCGCTGCATCATACATCACTAAACCAGTTACTTTTGAAGGTTTAGTTGAGTTAATGCAAACACTAGGGAAATACTGGGTAGAGTTTGTAGAGCTGCCAACATCACAAAACGATTAAGTCCAATTCGCATAAATACTTAATTAAGCAAATTGGAATAAGGAATAAGAATGTTAGACAAGGTAACCCGATTACTCTTAGTAGAAGACGACGAAGACGATTATATTCTTACTTGCGACTACCTAGACCAATTAGGTTCCCATACATTCGATGTTGAGTGGTTAAGTTGTCCTGAGCAGGCCATTAGTGAGCTTAGCGAAAACAAACATGATATTTGTTTGTTAGATTACCGCTTAGGCGCATCAGATGGCCTCGAAGTACTAAAACGGGCTGTGGCAAATGGCTTTCGCGGCCCTATTATCATGCTAACCGGGCAATCAGATGAAGCCCTCGATTCTGCGGCGCTCGATGCCGGAGCTGTTGATTATCTCGTTAAAAATGAAATGAGCACCGGGCGTTTTGCTCGTGCTATACGTTACGCGTTAGCCCGCCGAGATGTTGAAGATGAGCGTGTTGAGCGTTTAAAAGCAGAAGCTGAAAACCGCTCTAAAGACCGCTTTCTGGCCCATTTAAGCCATGAGCTACGCACTCCTCTGTCTTCTATCTTGGGTTACACAGAGTTACTCATGCAAAGCGGTAAGAACCAGCATGCTCAAAATGAGTTGGGTGTGATTTACCGAAATGGCAAACACTTACTGAGTTTACTCAATGATGTGCTTGACCTATCAAAGATTGCTGCCGATAAACTGGAGCTCAATTGCAGTGATGTTAACTTAGATAGCCTAATGGCTGACGTTTATACCTTAATGCGCGTTTCTGCGCTTGATAAAGGCTTATCGCTTAAGTTTGAGTCCCAGCAAGCTCTGCCTTTAGTTATAAACACAGACGCTACTCGGTTACGCCAAATCTTAATTAACATCATCAACAATGCAATCAAGTTTACCAACCAAGGCGAGATCACAGTGCGAGCTTGGACTGCTTGGGTCAATGAACGAGAAATGCTGTTTTTTAGTATTAAAGACACTGGCCTTGGAATCCCAGCCGAAAAACAAGCATTGATCTTTAAGCCATTTGAACAAATTGCCGATGTAGAATCACGAGATGTCGGTGGAGCGGGGCTTGGCCTTGCTATTTGTTCAGAGTTACTTAGTCGAATGCAAGGCTCTATTGAGCTTGAATCAACGCAAGGTGTGGGTTCTGAATTTACCCTTTCTATCTACCCGGGTAACATTCGTGATGTTGAGCGCCAAGTGCTACGCTTTGATTCAAACCCAGATTGCCAGCAAAAATTAGCCACCCTCGAAACCAGTGGTCGGGTATTAGTGGTCGACGACTTAAAAGATTTACGCACCCTTGTTGGTCACATGATCACTATGACCGGGGCAGAAGTGGAGTACGCAGAACACGGTAAACAAGCAATTGAAAAAGTAGCCAGTGCCGAGCAAGCCGGTAAACCTTTTGATATTGTATTTATTGATTTGCATATGCCGGTTATGGGCGGCAAAGAGGCTACCATTGAGCTGCGTAAAATGGGCTATCAAGGGCCAATTATCGCGCTTACTGCCGCCACCATGAAAGGGGTGAGAACTGAGTTAAGCGCGCTTGGTTTTAACGATATGATTGCAAAACCGGTTGATTCTGGGCTGCTTTACCAAGTGCTCAATCATTACATTTGCGAAGGCAATACTGCACCTGTGGTTGAGCAAGACGACAGTCCTGAAGTGACATTACAAAGCACACGCTATTTATTGGTTGAGGACGACAGTGATGCGGCGCAAATCACTCAGTTATTGCTTGAAAGCTTAGGTGTTGAAACTGTTATAGCGCCAAGTTGTGCTGCATGTCTTGCGACCCTGAGTGACGATCAAAACTTTGCTAAAGTGTTACTCGATATGCATTTGCCTGATGGCGAAGGGCTTGATTTAGCCCATGAGATAAAACAGCGCCACCCTGACTTAAATCTAGTCATTGTTAGTGGCGCAGAGCCAGAGCCAGAAAAAATTGAACAACTTGAGATTGAACAAGTGTTATTAAAGCCGATTAACCTTGGCTTGTTATCTGAGCTGATTGGCGGCTAATTGAATGCCTTATTATAAGCTCTGGTTCAAATAGCGTTTGTAGTGGTGGGGTTTGTTTTTGATAAACATGATTTAACACCCAATCTGCTGCCATGCGACCCATCTCATCTATTGGGTAATTAACGGTACTCAATTGTGGGTAAACGTGACGGGTGAAAAATACGTTATCGTAACCCATAATCGACAATTGCTTAGGTAAAGTTAACCCTAAATCCCGCGCGCTAGCCATGGCGCCTACAGCCATTTCATCATTGGCACAGATGAGCGCTGTGAATGGATGCGTTTGTTGATGAAGTGCTTTTAAACCTTCGTAACCACTCGCTTCCATGAAGTCACCTTGGAATAATAGGTTTTCATCAAACTCAAGATTAAACTCAGCAAGGGCCTGTTTATGTCCTTCTAGACGGTCTTTGGCATCTTGTTTCCAAAGCGGCCCGCTGATGTAGGCAATATTTTTATGACCTTGCTCTAACACATGCTTCGCCGCTAAATAGCCACCTTTAATGTTGTTAAGCAAAATACAGCGGTCACTGAGTTCGCTGATATAGCGGTTGATCAAAACAAATGGCGTACGGCCTTTACTGAGTTTTATAAGGTAGTCGTCGCTGACTGCTTCAACATGCAAAATAAGGCCATCGCAGTTACGGCTAATTAAAAATTCAATCCCTTGTTTTTCGCGTTCTTCATCACTGTGACCCGCAGCAATAATCAGATGTTTGCCTTGATTACGAAAGGTATTTTCAATGCCGCTCATCATAGGCCCATAAAACGGACCTTGTAATTCAGAGACCAGTAGGCCAACACTGTTCGAGCAATTTGATGCTAATGACTGAGCAATTGAGTTAGGTCTATAGCCAAGCTCATCCATTGCGGCAGTGACCTTTTTACGAGTTGCATCACTGACATTTGCATTGTTGTTCATTACTCGTGAAACGGTTGCAAGAGAAACACCTGCAAGTTTCGACACCTCGTAAATGGTGGCCATATTATTCCTTTTTATACAAAATTATGGATGCTGCTTTAACGATAAATCGGCACTGATCTGCTCAACTGTTTGGTTATCCAGAATATACCTTTTCATGATAAATGCGACAAGCATACTACCTATTGCTGGATAAAGGGTAAATGAAATTAAGATACCCGAAAGCGTGTGTTCACTGAGTTCGGTATTGGTTTCATAGCCATAAAATGCCAGTAACCAACCTGCAATGGCACCGCCAAGGGCAAGACCAAGCTTAATAAAAAAGACCACGCTTGCGTAGACTAGGCCTGTTAGCCTTTCACCGGTTTTCCATTGCCCGTAATCTATGGTGTCGGCCATTTTTGCCCACAGTAGCGGGGTTGCCATTTGCGTGAAGAAACACCATAAAAAATACACCGCAAAGGCAAGTATCAGCTGTTCGCCTGGCAACCAAAATGCCACGCAACTAATAGCTGCAGAGATATATTGCAAACGAATATAGGCGGTTTTCTTATCAACACGTTTGCTGAGTGGGTTTGCACAGGCACAGCCCAAAATATTACCTATCATGCCGATGGTAACAAAGTAGGTGACTAGCTCTGCTTCACCAAGTACATATTTTACATAGTAAATGGCAAGGGTAGTGCGTAGTACCATACTGGTTAACAACATAAATGCGGCAAAGCACAACACTTTAAATGGACCATTTTGCCATAGTGTGTTCATGCGGGTTTTCCAGCTCAACGATGAGCTGTTATGAGCTGTAACACGCTCTTTGGTAAAGCGAAAACAAATCAAAAATAAGATCACACCAAAGCCACTCATTAAAGCCATAGTGAGTTGGTAGCCGGTAGCGTTATCACCTTTCCCTAGCCAGTTTACCAAAGGCAAAGTACAGGCACTGACAATTAAGCCGCCCAGCATACCAAACACAAATCGATAAGATTGAATTGATACTCGCTCTTTCGGGTCGCCACTTAATACCCCACCTAACGCTGAGTAAGGAATATTAATCGCGGTATAAACCAGCATTAGCAAAGTATAAGTGACAAAGGCATAAATCACTTTGCCTGACTCTGGTAGGTCTGGTGTGGTGAAGGTGATCATGCTAATCACCCCAAATGGTATAGCAAGCCAAAGTAAATAGGGGCGATAGCTTCCCCATTTTGTGCGGGTTGAATCAGTTAAAGCTCCCATTAATGGGTCGGTAATTGCATCAACGATTCTCACCACCAAAAACAAGGTGCCAACAATAGCGGGTGAAATACCAAAGATATCAGTATAGAAAAAAGTTAAAAATAACATCACCGTTTGAAAGATGATATTACTTGCTGTATCGCCTAATCCGTAGGCTATTTTTTCTCTTTTTGTCAGCATGTGTGTTCTCGATTGTTGTTATTTTTATCGCTGTTTGAGTAGCGCGCGATATTGTTTTGCGCTTTCTTTTAAAATGCGTTGTTGGCTTTGATAATCAATATAAACTAACCCAAAGCGCTTTTCGTAGCCATACGCCCATTCAAAGTTGTCCATTAAGCTCCATGCAAAGTAGCCTTGAATATCAACGCCTTGGCGAATTGCATCACACACTGCATTTAAATGAGTATGATAATAATCTACCCGCTCGATGTCGTTCACTTCACCGTTTTCTAGTGTGTCGGCCATGGCTGCGCCATTTTCGGTAATATACATTTTTGGCAAATCATACTGCTGATGAAGTGATACCAAAAGTTCAGTTAAACCTTGTGGGTAAACTTCCCAGCCCATATCGGTAACACGAACATCTGTAAGGTTTGCTTCTTCAAACCAGTTATCAGCGGTATTTCTGTAGTGTATGCGGGTATAGTAGTTAACGCCAATAAAGTCGACAGCTTGGCTAATAATCGCCATATCGCCAGCAATAATAGTTGGCTTAACTGCATCAGCTAAATCATCCAGTAAAGATGGGTAAGCACCTTCTAAAACCGCTTTGATATACCATTGATTATGGTATTGATCAGCAAGCTCAGCGGCTTTTTTATCATCGGCGGTTAAAGGGTAGGTCGGGCTGAAGTTTAATACGATACCCGCTTCTGTATCCGGGCAGTTTTTACGTAATACTTGCATTGCAAGACCGTGGGCAAGCAGTAAGTGGTGCGCAGCTTGTCGGCCAGCTTGTTGCGATTTAATGCCAGGTGCATGTGCACCCACTTCATAACCTAAGTAGGCACTACAAAATGGCTCGTTCAAGGTGGCGAATGAATCAACTAAGTGACCAAGGTGTTGAGTAACAAGTTCGGCATAGTCTTTAAATTTATAGGCTGTCTCGCGATTTAACCAACCGCCATTATCTTCAAGGTATTGGGGTAAATCCCAGTGATATAAGGTGACGTAGGTCTTAATATTACGTGCTTTTAACGCCGATAATAGCTGAACATAAAACGCCATACCTTGCTCGTTAACCGAGCCATCTTGTTGCATGACTCTCGGCCACGAAATAGATAAGCGGTAAGCATCGACAGCCAAATCTGCAATCATCTCGATATCTTGCTGCCAGCGTGCAACATGATCACAAGCTACATCGCCATGGCTGTTATCTGCAATGGTGCCAGGCTTTTCGCAAAATGTATCCCAAATACAATCGAGGCGCTTATCGCGTGCCCCTTCAATCTGAAATGAGGCTGTTGCCACCCCAAAAGTGAATTCGGGCTTGAGCAAAGCCGAATCTGGTAACAGTGAGATTGATTTATACACAGTTAATACTCGTCCTTTGGGTTAGTGTAAGGCTTGAATATTTAGAGCTTTGACTCAGCTGTAAGCGCTTACATTTTTTCTGCAAATAAATTGCTAAATATGATTTATATGTTATAAATGTAAGCGCTTACATTTAATGTTGCAACATTTTTCGCTATTTGTTGTTAGTGATTAAGTACCAGAGTTTGCTGTAACAAACTGATAAATATAATTAACTAGAGAAGAAAATTATGGCTCATGTATCAACTCCTGTTTCGGCTGCAGCAGGCCAAGCAGATATGCCAAAGCAGCATTTTGCGCTGGCATCATTGACCACATTATTTTTTATGTGGGGATTCATCACTTGTCTTAATGACATATTAATCCCTTACTTAAAAGGCATGTTTTCACTTAACTATACGCAGGCTATGCTCATACAGTTTTGCTTCTTTGGTGCGTATTTTGTGATGTCGATTCCGGCAGGCAAGTTGGTCAGTCGTATTGGTTACCAGTTTGGTATTGTGGTTGGCTTAGTGGTTGCAGCCATTGGTTGTGCGCTGTTTTACCCAGCTGCGGTTGCTCATGTGTATGAGTTATTCTTACTGGCCTTGTTTGTACTGGCCTCGGGCATCACTATTTTACAAGTATCTGCCAACCCTTATGTAAGTGTTCTTGGTCCACAAAAAACAGCGTCTTCGCGTTTGACTATGACACAAGCGTTTAATTCTTTAGGAACAACAGTCGCGCCAATTTTTGGTGGTTGGTTAATTCTATCTGAAATTAGCCAAGCAACGGCAGAAGAAGTAAAACTCCCTTATTTAATGTTATCGTTAAGCTTATTGGTACTTGCGGTTATCTTTGCATTTTTAAAACTGCCAAAACTAGGTAAAGAAAGTGATAGCGAAGCGGCACATCAAGACTTAGAAGACTTTGTTGATTTAGGCAGTGTTTGGCGTTACCGCCACCTTATTTTAGGTGCTGTAGGTATCTTTGTGTATGTAGGCGCAGAGGTAGCGATTGGCAGCTTCTTAGTAGGCTTTTTGACCCTAGATAACATTGCTGGTTTACCTGAAAATGAAGCAGCGCATTATATTAGCTACTATTTTGCAGGTGCTATGGTTGGCCGTTTCATTGGTGCTGCTGTAATGCAAAAGTTTAATGCCGGTAAGGTACTGGCGTGCCACGGCTTATTAGCAGTACTGCTGGTTGTTATTGCCATGACAGGTGAGGGAAGCCTTGCTATGTGGGCAATTTTACTTGTGGGGTTATGTAACTCTATTATGTTCCCAACCATTTTCAGCCTTGCTCTACATGGCCTTGGTAAGTATACATCAAAAGGCTCAGGCATTTTATGTTTAGCGATTGTAGGTGGTGCGATTATTCCATTACTACAAGGTGTGTTAGCAGATTCTATTGGCGTGCAAATGGCGTTGTTTTTACCTATCGCATGTTATTTATACATTACTTACTTTGCGCTGGTTGGCTCAAAAGTATCGACTCAGACTCAGCAATCTTCATAGGTGTAAAAATGAAATTGAAAAAAACATTCACACTCTTCTCGTTAATGATGGCAGGCGCCAGCATGACAGCTTGCACTGGGCAAGATAAGGTGGCAAACGTGAGCGCTGAGCAAGAAATTTGGCCAAACATCGAAACGGGCATTGCTGCAAATCCAGAAATGGAAGCAAAAATTGCGAAAATGCTGGCAAATATGACCCTTGAGCAAAAAATTGCGCAAATGATCCAGCCAGAAATTCGCGATATTACCGTTGAAGATATGCGCAAATACGGCTTTGGTTCTTACCTTAATGGCGGTGGCGCATTTCCAAATAATGATAAGCATGCCAGTGCCGCAGATTGGATTGATCTTGCTGAAAAAATGTATCAAGCCTCAATTGATGACTCGCTTGATGGCAGCTCAATTCCGACTATGTGGGGCACCGATGCCGTGCATGGTCACAATAATGTTATTGGTGCGACACTATTCCCACATAACATTGGTTTAGGTGCAACAAACAACCCTGAGTTAATCGAAAAAATTGCCGCCGCTACTGCACAAGAAGTGATGGTAACAGGCATCGATTGGGTATTCGCGCCTACGGTTGCGGTTGTTCGTGACGACCGTTGGGGCCGTACTTATGAAGGTTATTCTGAAGACCCTGAAATTGTGAAAGCATATTCAGCAGCCATTGTTAAAGGGTTGCAAGGTGCGGTTGATGACGACTTTTTATCAGATAAGCGCGTGATCAGTACCGTTAAACACTTTTTAGGTGATGGCGGTACCGAAGGCGGTGATGACCAAGGTAATAACACAGCATCTGAGCAAGAGTTATTTGATATTCATGCGCAAGGGTATGTGGGCGGCTTAGGTGCTGGCGCACAAACTGTAATGGCGTCATTTAATAGCTGGAATGGTGAAAAAATTCACGGTAGCAAATACCTACTTACTGACGTACTAAAAGGCAAAATGGGCTTTGATGGTTTTGTAGTTGGTGATTGGAACGGTCACGGCCAAATTCCAGGTTGTACTAATGGCAACTGTGCACAAGCAGCAAATGCCGGTCTTGATGTGTACATGGTGCCAACAGATGCATGGAAACCTCTTTACGAAAACCTTATCAAACAAGTTAAAAGTGGCGAAATTGCGCAAAGTCGCATCGATGATGCTGTAACACGTATTTTACGTGTGAAAATGCGCGCAGGTTTGTTTGATAAGCCAAGCCCTGCTAAGCGTCCGCTTTCAGGTAAAACAGAGATCATTGGCAGTGCGGAGCATCGCGCAGTTGCAAAGCAGGCAGTGCGTGAATCACTGGTTCTTCTGAAAAATAAACAACAATTGTTACCGCTCGCACCAAGCTCAAACGTATTAGTTGCCGGTCAAGGTGCTGATAACATTGGTATGCAGTCAGGTGGTTGGACAATCACTTGGCAGGGTACAGGTAACGAGAATAGCGACTTCCCGGGTGGTTCTTCAATTTTTGATGGCATCAAAAATACGGTTGAGCAAGCCGGTGGTCAGGTTCAATACAATATAAATGGCGAATTTGAAGCTAAGCCAGATGTTGCGATTGTTGTATTTGGTGAGCAACCGTATGCAGAAGGTAATGGTGATTTAGATAACCTTGAATACCAACGCGGTAATAAAACTGATTTAGCCTTACTTAAAAAGCTAAAAGATGCCGGTATTCCTGTGGTGTCGCTATTTATTAGTGGCCGCCCAATGTGGGTGAATGCAGAGCTCAATGCCAGTGATGCCTTTGTCGCAACTTGGTTACCAGGTAGTGAAGGTGATGCAATCAGCGATGTTATCTTTAAAAAGCAAGATGGTTCTATCAATCATGACTTTAAAGGTAAGTTATCGTTCTCATGGCCAAACAACCCTGTAGGTAACCAAAACCGTGGCGATAAAGATTACGCGCCACTGCTGCCTTATGGCTTTGGTTTAACTTACCAAGATAAAAACACATTAGCAGATGACTTAAGCGAAAAATCACAAGTCGCCGCTAAATTAGAAGACTTAGTACTATTTGAGCGCGCCGTAAAAGCGCCATGGTCACTGCAACTACAAAGTGGTTCTGAGCTCCAAGCCATGACTAGTAGTCGTGCAGCCCTTAACGCTGTTAGCGTAAAAACCTTTGATAAAGATGTACAAGAAGATGCGCGCGCAATCAGCTTTAACGGTAAAGAAGCGGCTGCGGTTCGTTTAATGGCTGCGTTCCCGTCGGATCTTCGTTCATACGTTGAAAAAGCGGGGCAGTTAGAAATGCAAATTAAGGTAGACCAAGCTGCTGATGCGCCGCTGATGCTGGGTATGCAATGTGGTGAAAACTGTGACGGTCAATTTGATATTAGCAAACAGGTTAAAGCAGCAAGTGATTGGCAAACCCTGACAATCGATTTGAGCTGCTTTGCTGAGCAAGGTGTGCAACTTGGACAAGTGTTCTCACCTTGGCAGCTAGCCACTGAAGGTGCATGGCAGGTATCGATTGCTAAATTGAATGTGACAACCTCGAAGAAAAACGATACTGCTATTTCTTGCAACTAACTTTTTTCTCCCTTAATGTTCCTCATGGCTAACAGTTGCTGTCGCATCTGTTAGCCTTTTTTATGTAAAGCCATTATTTGGTATAAATTACTTAACGGAGGAATAATGCATAAGGTTAGATTTGCAGATAAAACGTTTTTACCTAGTAAAATCATTTGTGTTGGCCGCAATTATGCAGCGCATATTGCAGAGCTTAACAACGAAACGCCTACAAATATGGTGCTGTTTGCAAAACCAAATAGTGCGATCACCGATTCTCTCAATAGTGAACACTTAGGTGAGACTTTACATTACGAAACAGAGCTTTGTTTTTTAGTTAAAAATAAGCAACTGGCTGCGGTTGGGCTTGGGCTTGATTTAACCAAGCGAGACCTACAAAGCAAGCTTAAAGAAAAAGGCCTCCCCTGGGAGCGCGCAAAAGCATTTAATGGTTCAGCGCTTTTTACTGAGTTTGTTGCTGTTAATTCCAACTTACATTATCAATTTAGTCTAAAGATTGATGATAAAGACACTCAACTAGGCGATACAAAGTTAATGCTGCATAACGCAGAGCAAATCTTAACTGAAATCAGTGAATTTATGGACCTAGAAGATGGCGACATCATTATGACAGGCACGCCTGAAGGTGTAGGGAAGGTTGTCGCTAATTCAACCTTTGTGGTAACACTTATGGATGGTCAGCAGGCGTTGCTATCTCATCAGTGGCAGGCTCTTTAAGCGGGTCTAAAATGTAGCGCTGATAATAGGTTGAAAATTCAGGAAAGCTTTGTTCGAGCCAAACTCGTTGACTTTGCTGATATCTCTCGCTTGGCAATACTTTGCTTTTCAGCGCTTCATTAATTTTTGCTAGCACTTTTTCGGCATAATTATTAGGTGCGCTTGTCGAGCAGCCTATGGAACCAAAAACCACATTCTGGTCTGGGTTGGTAATTTTGAGCTTTTGAATATCCTGTTGGTTTTGTTGATTGTAATAATCAGCAACGTACGGGTAATCAATGGTGTAATCAATGTAGCCATGCTCTAACTGTGATAGCAAAGCAAAAATAGGACTACTGCCATTACCACTTAGTGCTGCACTTTCGTAAAGCTTGGTATTTTTTGCAATCTTATCTAATTGACTGCCAAATTTACGCGCATCGTTTTGACCATAAATGAAATTGGCATCAGTCAATAATGAGACTAATGAAACTGGGTTACCGTGTTTTTGCTTAATCTTCAGTGCTTTTTCTTTGGTACTTAATACGCTAAACGGTGGGTACACTGTGGTTGGGATTGAGTAGGTAGCACGGTTGTTTTTTTTATCACGATGGATCATGCAAGCATAGCATGCCATTTGTCCGTCACTGAGATATTTACTGCCACGTTTTTGCGGCAACATCACTTTGCTGTGGTTAATGTCAGGTAATGCTTCAATCAACATATCGGTAATTTCATTGCACAGCCCACCATGGGGGGTAGCGTTACTTTTCTCGATATAGAAAGGCTTCGCATCATTTTCAAGCCAGGTAATAGAGAGCTTGTCGGAGGCATGAGTAATTGGAGCAAGTAAAACCCCTGCAACTACGCATACTACTTGTTTTATGTATTTACTCATTAACAACCTACATAGTGAAACTCTATGAATAACTATACACTAAAGTATGGGTAAAGTTGTAGGTAGAGTATAAAAATGATGAATAAGTATTAATAAGCCTGTCAGGTAACAGGCTTATACTAATGCAAATAATTGCTTAGAAAGGCATAGGATAGCGGGTAAATACATCAGCGATTTTATCGTTAGCTTCATCGCTTAATTGCACTGAGAAAGCATCGATATTTTCTTTTAACTGCGCCATTGAGGTTGCACCTATAATTGTAGAGCTTACGCCATCCACTTGATCACACCAAGCCAATGCAAGTTGTGAAGGTGTTAAATTAAAGGCGTTAGCAATTTCAACATATTCAGCAATCGCAGCCCGTGATTGTGCTGTGTCTCTAAATAAGCCATTACGTTGCACTAGCGTCCAACGACTACCTTCAGGGCGAGCACCATTTAAGTACTTACCACTTAGCATGCCGCCACCTAGTGGTGACCAAGGTAGGTAAGCAATATCTTCATGAATACATTGTTCAATTAAATACGGCCAATCTTTGGCGTGCAATAAACTAAATTCGTTTTGAATCGATACCATGCGCGGAAGGTTATGCTGCTCACTTAAGCGTAAGTACTGGCTGATGCCCCAAGGTGTATCGTCTGATAAACCACAGTGCTTAATTTTACCAGCCTTGATACAGTCATTCAGACCTTCAAGAATATCTAACATGCCAGCGATATTTTGTTCAGTGTCAGCCTCAGAGAAGCACACTTTACCTGGCCACTGTTTACCAAAGTGCGGTGATGTACGGTTAGGCCAATGTAATTGGTATAAATCGATAACCTCAGTTTGTAAGCGTTTAAGAGATGCATCAACGGCTTCAACAATGGCTTGGCGAGTAATATCGCCGGCATCGCGTACCCAAGGTAAGCCGTTACCCGCAATTTTAGTGGCAATGACAAGATCATCGCGTTTGTCTTTATTACGCGCTAACCAATTACCAATGATCTCTTCTGTCTTACCATAGGTGTCTGGAGAAGGTGGTACGGCATACATTTCGGCGGTATCAATAAAGTTAACGCCCTTATCTAATGCGTAGGCGATTTGTTCATCGGCATCGGCTTGGTTGTTTTGCATACCCCATGTCATGCTACCTAAGCAGACACGAGATACATCAATACCACTTCGACCAAGTGGGCTATAAAGCATAGTAGATCCTTGTTAATCGCTAGAATGGGCTTTAAGTGCAGTTAATAACTCATCATTTAACTGCGCTTTTTTACCCGTTTTAAAATTAAACATAACCACTTGTGATGAGCCAATGGTTGTTACTGCGTCTTGGCTTTCACTAAATACAGTGTAATGCATCATAAAACGATCTTGTTCAATGTCACTAATCTTTACACCAACATGCACAGTATCAGGAAATGTCACCGGGCGTTTATAGCGGGCGTTGTTTTCGCTGATCACCGGACCTACACCTGTTACTTGTAAATCTTTAAGAAAGCCGAGTTGAGTAAAAAAATCGATACGGGCTGTTTCAAAGTAGCGAAAATACACCACATTATTGACGTGCTGCAGGGCATCCATTTCGCCCCATGCAACATTAATTTTTGTTCTGATAGGGTGTTGTTCTATAAACGATTGCATAGTAAATCTTCGTTGATTGTGAGAAATCTTAGGTTAGCAATATGCTGCTTTTAGCTCAAGGAAATTAGAAAGCTCAGTAGATTGTGCTAGATTTATAAGTTCACGCTTACGTAAAGTGTGAGCAAAATGAACACACATTAAAGGACCTTAATTATGCAGCAACTAACCTTGAGGGTGATAAAGTGGATTGCACTTTTCATCTTGCTAGCTCTAGCTTTGCTCTGTTATAGCATGGGCACAATGTCAGGATTTATCGCTTTAATTGTCGTGGGCTTGTTATTAGAAGCCGCGTTTTGGTTATTTGGTTCACGGCTTATTAGCCGTAAAAAACCAAACCAACAAACAAGCCAAACCTCTTAGCTTGCACTCTCAGGAAGTTTAAATATAATAACTGTATATATAAACAGTTGTTGTATTCCTGATGAAAAAATTCATTCACATCGATATGGACTGCTTTTATGCAGCCGTTGAGATGCGTGATAACCCCGCGCTTGCCAATGTGCCACTGGCTATAGGTGGTAATAGTCGTCGCGGGGTGCTTTCAACTGCTAATTATATTGCCCGTAAATATGGTGTGCGCTCGGCGATGTCGAACTATCACGCCAAACAACTGTGCCCCGATCTGGTTATCGTGCCCGGACGAATGCAGGTTTATAAAGAAATCTCCACGCAAATTCGCGCCATTTTTGCAAAGTACACCGACCTTATTGAGCCGTTATCGTTAGATGAAGCCTATCTTGATGTAACCGACAGTACCGCATGCAAAGGCAGTGCAACACTCATGGCTCAGCAAATCCGCCAAGAAATCTATGACACCACCGGACTAACGGCCTCAGCGGGCGTCGCGCCAATTAAGTTTATTGCCAAAATTGCCAGCGATGAAAACAAGCCTAATGGTCAGTTTGTGGTATTGCCCGATCAAGTTGATGACTTTTTGGCGAGTTTACCGCTTGGCAAAATTCCTGGCGTAGGCAAGGTGACATTAGAAAAGCTGCAACTTAAAGGGCTTTACACAGGGGCTGATGTGCGTGCGAAAGGGGTTAATTGGATGCAGCAGCACATTGGTAATTTTGGCGTGTCTTTATATCAAAAGTGTGCAGGCGAGTACGTTGGCAAAGTGTCAACTGAGCGAGTACGAAAGTCACTCAGTGTTGAGCACACCTATGAATACAATAAAAATAACTTAGATGAGTGTCTAAGTCAGTTACCCCGCTTGATGGATGAATTAACTCGTCGTCTTGATAAACAACAATTAAACAACCGCATCAATAAATTATCGGTGAAGGTCAAGTTTGCCAATTTTGTCGTGACCAGTGCCGATCAAAGCCACCATCAATTAGACGAACGCATTTTTGCTGAGTTAATGAGTAAAGCTTATGAGCGAGGTAACAACCAGCCAGTACGCCTGTTAGGAATAGGTGTCGGAATAAAGAGTCAGGCTCACGAGCATTTTCAGCTGAGTATATTAGACTAAAGGTTAACACCTTGGTGCTTGAAAGTTTGTTAGTGTCTAGTTGGGGTGCTAGGCCTGCCTAGTTCAACACCTTAGACAACATTATAACTTAATAAGAGAGATGACTATGCAATCGGTCGTAATCGTGCTGCTCGGAATAGTCGGTATGTTGTTCGGATGGTTCTTTTATTCGAAATTCATCGCCGAAAAAATATTTAAAATGGATGATAATTTTGTCACACCAGCTCATGAACTTGAGGATGGTGTGGATTATGTGCCAACTAACAAAGTTGTGTTATGGGGCCACCATTTCACCTCTGTTGCAGGTGCTGCGCCAATTGTTGGCCCTGCCATTGCCGTATACTGGGGCTGGGTGCCTGCGGTACTGTGGGTAGTATTTGGTACTATCTTTTTTGCTGGTGTTCACGACATGGGCGCTCTATGGGCCAGTGCGCGTAACAAAGGCAAATCAATGGGCGCTTTATCTGAAAGCGTAATTGGTAAACGCACCCGTGCATTATTTATGATTGTGGTGTTCTTAGTACTACTGATGGTGAATGCGGTATTTGGTGTGGTGATTGCCAAGTCATTTGTATCGCAACCCAACGCGGTATTTCCAGCTTGGTCAGCGATTGTCGTGGCCTTAGTTATTGGTCAGTTGCTACGCCGTAAAGTGTCGTTAATTCCGCTTTGTTTAATTGGTGTGGGAATTCTTTATTACACCATTTACCTTGGTAGTGGCATGCCGATTTCATTACCTGATGAAATGTTTGGCTTAAGTGCGAATGCGAACTGGATCATCATCTTATTTATCTATGCAGCCATTGCTTCATTATTGCCAGTATGGATGCTTTTACAGCCACGCGACTTCATTAACGGTATGCAGTTATTGGTTGGTTTAGTATTACTATATGGTGCGGTTTTTGTGTCAATGCCGGATATCACAGCGCCTGCGTTTAATACTCAAACGGCGGTTGATACACCAAGTATAATTCCATTGCTATTTGTGACCATAGCTTGTGGTGCGGTATCGGGTTTCCACGGTATTGTGTCTTCAGGTACCAGTTCTAAGCAGCTTAACAAAGAAACCGATGGTCGCTTTGTGGGTTACTTAGGTGCAGTAGGCGAAGGTATGCTTGCGCTTATTACACTAGTTGCAGTAAGTGGTGTTGCACTTGCGGTATCTCCTGAAGAATGGCACGAAATTTACAGTCACTTAGGTGCCGGTAGTGTGAGCGCCTTTATTAATGGTGGTGCTAACTTAATTGAAAGTGGTTGGGGTATCTCGCAAGAGGTGGCATCAACTTTACTTGCCGTAATGGTGGTCTTGTTTGCGGGGACTACGATGGACTCTGGCGTGCGCCTGCAGCGTTATATCATTCAAGAGTGGGGTGATATTTATAATATCAGCATCATTCGTAATGGTATTGTAGCCACACTCATTGCAGTACTTAGCTGTTTACTGCTTGCTTTTGGTGCTGGTGGCGCTGACGGTAGCGGCGGTATGATCATTTGGCCATTATTCGGTTCGACTAACCAGATCTTAGCCAGCTTAACCCTACTGGTTATCTCGGTAATGCTTATTAAAGCGAATCGCCCGGCTAAATACACCTTGATCCCAATGAGCTTTGTACTAGTTATGGCGTTCTTTGCTGGGGTTATTAAACTGGGCGAGTACTACCAACAAGGTAACTGGTTACTAGTGACACTTGATTTGTTAGTACTGGTTGTGAGCGTACTGGTTATGCTTGAGGCTTGGTCTGTAATTGTTAAGCATCGTAAAGACTCAGCACACATTACAGAGCAGTAAACTTAGCTTGCCAGCCATATCGTAAGCTGTCTTACTTGGCTGGCAATAGCGCTCTAAATCAATGATAATAAGGTCCTATGTTTCTAACAGCAGGACCTTTTTTATGGCATACCCTCATGCAGTTGCAGCCCCGCAATTAGCGGATGCAAATCACGATGCATTGATTATTATCGGTGATGATTTTTCTTCTTTAGCAGATGCAAGCTTAAGCCAAGCTATTAGCGCTCAACAAGCTGTAGACGCACGTATTGGCAAACAAGTGACATTACTTGTTATTGACTCTAAACGCGTTATTTTAGCGCCTACAGGCCCTCTAAATCGTGATTATGATGATGTACGTCGTTACTTTGATGCCGCGAAGCAAGGTGTACTAGAGGCGAAAGCATCGGGTAGCACTCAGCCTGCAATTTTACTTGCTAACGTAAATCAAGATAGCCGTTACAAGCATGCCCTTGAAGTGGCTTATTTAGGTGCTTGCCAAGCGCTTTGGCAACCACTTGAGGCACGTGAGTTTCACGGCCAAGCGATTGAACCAATTAGCCAAATTAGCCTAGTGGGTGCAGATGAGGCAATGAGCAAAGCGCTTAATGCTATTGCTGCAGGTCAATATGCTGCACGTGATTTATGTGGTACCGAACCTGAGCGTATGGCACCACCTCGCTTTGCTGATTACTGCGTTGAGTTATTTGCTGATAGTAAGGTGTCTGTTGAAGTGATTTCAGATATCAACACTATCGATAAAGATTACCCAATGATGAGCACCGTAGCGCGCGCATCTTACGCTGTTGAGCGTCATCACCCACGTGTTGTAAAACTAGAATACGTGCCTGAAGGCGACGTTGAGCGTACCTTAATGTTTGTTGGTAAAGGTTTAGTTTACGATACCGGTGGTGCAGACCTTAAAGTGGGTGGCTTTATGGCAGGTATGAGCCGCGATAAAGGCGGTGCAGCTTCGGTTGCTGGCTTTATGAAATCTGTGGCTGACTTTGCACCAAAAGGCGTAAAAGTGATTGCTTACCTAGCCGTAGTTCGTAACTCAATTGGTTCTGATTGTTTTGTTCCTGATGAAATCATTACCAGCCGTGAAGGTGTGCGTGTTCGTATCGGTAATACAGATGCTGAAGGCCGTTTAGCAATGGGTGACCTATTAAGCGAAATGAAAGATCGTGCTTTAAACGAAGTAAATCCAGAGCTATTCACTGTTGCAACACTAACAGGCCACGCAGCTCGTGCGATGGGTCCTTACAGTGCGTATGTTGAAAATGGTCCAGCTCGCGCAGCGAAAATTTCACGCCAAATTGCTGACTTAGGCGATTTATGGGCAGATGGCGCCGAAGTATCTCGTAGCCGCCGTGAAGATTATGACTTTATTCGTCCTCGCACGTTAGCTGACGATGTATTATCAAGTAACAATGCCGCTTCTGCAGTGACAGCTCGTGGTCACCAGTTCCCAATGGCATTCTTAGCGATTGTTGGTGGTTTAGATAAACATGGTACTGAATCAGCGCAACCATTACCGTATGTTCATATGGACATCGCAGGTAGCGGCGTAGAAGGCGGTGATTGGCAACATGGTAAGCCTACCGCAGCAACAGTAAGCAGCTTATTCGCTCGTTATTGTTTATAAGCTAGAAGCTATAAGTTTTTAGTTTTAAAAGCCCCGCACTGCAATGCGGGGCTTTTTTGTGGTGTTAGTCGAGCTTGAAGCGGTTAACGACATCACTTAACGCTTGCGAGCTTTGTTTTAAGTTTTCACTGGCGTTCGAGAGTCCTTCGGTATTCGACAGTGATTGTTCGGTTGATTGTGAAAGCTCATTAATCCGTAAATTAACCTCATCTGCGGCGCTGGTTTGTTGCTCTGTAGCGCGGGCTATTTGGCTGTTCATATCTTTAATAATAGAGACAAGTCGCTCAATCTCACTCAATGAACTATTTGCTTCACCTGCTTGTGAAACCGTTTCAGTTGATAACTGTTGGCTTGCCGATACAGCATCAACAGCAGCTTGTGCGCCTGTTTGTAGTTTACTGATCATGGCTTGAATTTCATCAGTACTTTTACCTGTGCGACTTGCTAATGTACGCACTTCGTCAGCCACTACGGCAAAGCCTCGACCTTGTTCACCAGCACGGGCCGCTTCAATGGCAGCATTGAGAGCCAGTAAGTTGGTTTGCTCAGCAATACTTCGGATAACATCAAGTACTGAGCCAATGTTGTTACTCTCTGCAGCAAGATCCGCCGTTACCTTACTCACTTGTTCAATATTATGCGACAGGGTCTCAATGGCGGTGATAGTCTTGTTAAGAACCTGCTTGCCCGCTTCAGCATTTTGCGCTGCTTCATTAGCGGCATGCTCAGCTTGGTCGGCATTTTGACTAACATCGTGAATTTGATGGGTCATTTGTTCCATCGCGGTTGCTACTTGTGTTGAGCTGTCGTTTTGTAGCTCAATAAAGGAGTGATTGGTTTTACTGGCATCATCAACGCTATGGGCAAACTGATTTACTTGCTCGGCATTGTGGGCAACATGTTTCAGTGACTCACGCATTTTTGCGGTGTACAAGTTAAAGTAGCGCGACAAACGAGACACTTCGTCATTGCCATTTTCATCAAGCTTTTGGGTTAAGTCGCCTTCACCTTGTGAGATGTCTTTCATCATGTCGGCGGCAAGTTGGGTTGGGCGAAGAATACTATTGGCAATTAGGTAGCTTAGCGCAACCAGTAGGGCAATGATCACCACTGCGGTGATAATGACATGAGTACGAAGCGAAGAGAATGCCTCTTCAATGGTATCAATGTAGACACCAGAACCAACAATCCATTGCCATTTATCAAAGCCTTTTACGTAGGCAATTTTATCAACCGGCTTATCTTTACCTGGCTTTGGCCACTTGTAGGGAATAAAACCTTCACCTTGTTTTTTGACGATATTAACCATATCGACAAATAACAACACGCCATCTGGATCTTTACTGCCCGCTAGCGATTTACCATTTAATTCGGGCTTAAATGGGTGCATGACCATCACGGGTTGATAGTCGTTGATCCAAAAGTAATTGCTGTTGTCATAACGTAGTGCAGAAATTGTTTCGAGGGCTGCTTGTTTGGCTTGTTGCTCACTCAGCTTACCTTGCTCAAACAACGCATAATTATGCTCAATAATAGAGTAAGCTGACTCAACAAGGTTTTGGGTTTTTATGTATTGCTCTTGCTTTAGCGAGCTGTATTGCTGAGTTAAACTCGAGACGCTTAAAAATATCAGCCCTATTACGACCACACTCACTAACATGGCGAGGCGCTGAAAAATTGTAAAACGGCGTAAATTCATGTGTATTCCTTCGTCATGCCCATAGGAGCAATGTATTAAGCGTAGCTAAAATAGGTCGAAAATCTAGTTAAATAGTAGAATACATTGAGACAAAAAAAAGGCTGATTTAACAATCAGCCTTTAGTCTAAGTTACCGAAATTAAACGTGATTACTCCACGTTAAAGTGTCGGTTGAAGAAACTGGTGATGGTTTGGTGTAAGTGCGTTTGTACGCTCTTGCCACGTAAACTGTGTTTTGAACCCGGGTAAGTCATCATTTCGAACTGCTTTTCTTGATCTTGCAGTTGTTTGAATAACTTAGTGGCGTGAGTGAATAACACGTTATCATCTGCCATACCGTGGTAAATCATCAGTGGGCCTTTTAAGCCTTCGGCATATGGGAAAACTGCACTTGCTTCGTAACCTTTCGCGTTAGTTGCAGGGTGACCTACATAACGTTCAGTGTAGTGAGTGTCGTAAAGTGCCCAATCAGTTACTGGCGCACCAGAAACACCGGCTTTGAAGTAGTCGCCCGCTTTAAACATAGTCATAAGCGCCATATAACCACCGTAGCTGTGGCCATAAATACCAATACGTTCAGGGTCAACGTAATCAAGGGTACGTAAGAACTCGACACCTTTGATTTGGTCTGCCACTTCAGCAACACCTAAGTGCTTATAAATCACGTCTTCAAACTTTTTACCACGGTTGTATGAACCACGGTTATCAAGTTGGAAAATAACATAGCCTTGTTGTGCCATGTACTGGAAGTATAAGTTTTTACTACGCCAGCTGTTCGTTACGCGCTGAGCATGAGGGCCGCCATAAACGTTAACAATAACTGGGTGCTTTTTACCATCTTGGTAATTAGTTGGCTTGAATAAACGGTAATGCATGATTTGCCCGTCTTCAGCCTTTAACGTGCCGTATTCAGGCGTGATCAAATCAGCTAGGTAAGGCGTTAATGGGTGTGACTTATCTAACTTGTTTTCTTCAAGCCAAGTGATAAATTCGCCATTAATTTTACGTAATGCTGCAGAGCCAGGCTTATTCACTGATGAGCTGTTATCGATAAAGGTTTTGTTATCTTTAGCAATCACCACATTATGGTAAGCACCTAGCTCAGTTACGCGCTTAATTTCGCCTTTTTTGAATAGCGGTACGCTGTAAAGGTGGCTTTCAAGTGCCGTGTCTTTACGACCTGCAAAATAAACGATGCCTTTTTTCTCATCGATACCTTTTAAGCTATCAACAACCCATTCCCCTTGGGTGATTTGACGGATCATTTCACCGTTTGTGCGGTATAAATAAAGGTGTTTAAAACCGTCGCGCTCAGATGCCCAAACGAAATGTTTCTTATCGTTTAAGAACTGCAAATCAAAGTGCAGGTTAATCCAAGTATCACTGGTTTCTGTTAGGGCAACGGTTTGTTTTTTAGTGTCGCTATTATAAAAACGTAACTCTAAGTTATGTTGCGAGCGGTCTTGCCACTGATAAGAAAGTGTTTTGTTATCTTTTAACCATTTTGCGCGAGCGATATAAATATCTTGATCGTCGCCTAAATCAACCCAGTCAGTTTTTTGATTGTTGATGCTTACAACACCTAACTGAATTTTAACGTTGTCGGTACCTGTAAACGGGTAGCGCTGATTAAATAGCTTTACTTCATCGGCGTAAATTTCATTACGGATCGCTTCTTTTACTGGGCTTTCATCAACACGGGTATAAGCGATTTTAGACTCATCACCAGACCACCAGTAGCCAGTCATGCGGCCCATTTCTTCTTGCGCAACAAACTCGGCCATACCGTTTTTAATAACGCCGCCACCATCTTTACTTAATTGGATTTCTTGACCCGTTTTTAAGTTAAGTGCATACAGGTTTTGCTCACGAATAAACGACACAAAGTGCCCTTTAGGTGAGAAACGTGCATCGGTTTCAAATGCTTCTGTGTCGGTTAATTTGCGGCTTTTAGCTGAAGCAAGCTCATAATAATAAAGGTCGCCATTAAGCGGGAATAAAAGCGCTTTACCGTCTTTTGACCATTTATATTCTAAGATCCCTTTACCAAAAATACGTTGGCGCTCACGGCGTGCTTTTTCTTCGTCAGATAAGTTTTCTGGACCAGAAAATAGCGCAGCAGAGTCAACTAATAAGCGGTTTTTGTTATCTTTTAAGTTGTATTCCCATAAGTCGTAGCGATTGTAATCATCGGTTTTACCTTGCAGGTAAGTTACACGACTGCCATCTGGAGAGAATTTAAGTTGTACAGGCGCTTTACCTGCTAAGCTTGGATCGTCAAAAATACGTTCAAGAGTGAGTGGTTCAGCGGTCACACTGAATGCTGTTGCCACCACTGGCAAAGCAAGTGAGAGAGATTTAATTTTTTTTAGCACAGGAGTACCTTCGCTCGAATAAAAACTGCCACGATGGTAATGGTAAGCTTAGGCAACTGCAACAAAATGCTATAAAGTAGGGTTTGTTTACCCAATATCAAAGGATTTACTGATGAAAAATACTGATACGCCGTTTTCTTTGGCCCCAGAACTACAACGCGATTGCATTGAGCTTGCTGATTGGCCACTGTGTAAAGTATTGCTGATGAATGATAGCCAATACCCTTGGTTTATTTTAGTGCCAAGAGTTGCTGGCGTTAAAGAGATTATCGACCTTTCTGAAGAGCTACAAATTACCTTATTACAAGAGTCGGGCAAACTGAGTAAACTATTACAACAGGTGTTCAACCCAGACAAACTCAATGTAGCTGCACTAGGGAATATGGTACCGCAATTACATGTTCATCATATTGCGCGTTTCACAACTGATGCAGCTTGGCCAACACCAATTTGGGGTAAATTACCAGCAGTACCTTATAGCGACGAACAAATTGCCGCATTAAAAGCGCATTTTTAAACTGTTTGTTCTAGCAAGATTGGACTAAGCTAAATGGATGATGCACGAAGGGGTACGGAATAAATGAAACACACAGTGTTTGCCGTGTTGCTTATTCTGAGCTCTTTTTCTTGTTTTGCAAAAAGCTATTACTTTGTTGGTAGCCACTTTCCTGCCATTTTAGAGCAAGATCAACAAGGCACAGTGGTTGGCTTGGGTGCCGATATTGCTCACGAAATTTGCAGGCGTTTAGGGCATGAGTTGGTAATTGATATCATGCCACTAAAACGCGCTCTAAAAATGGTAGAGCAAGGTCAGGCTGATGCCATTATTGGTCCTTACAAATCCATTATACGTCAGCAGTATATGCAATTTAGTGACTTGCCCTTTTACGAAGACCCGATTGTTTTATATACCAAAAAGAACAATGATGTGACTTGGGTTGGAAACTTTGCCAGCCTTCGTAAAGATATTATTGGTACAATTCGAGGTTGGAACTATGGTCCTGAATTTAAGCGTAACGAGGCAAATTTATCGCTATCTGAAGTGGGTAATGTGCGGGCTAGCTTTTTACAATTGATGCATAACCGAGTTGACTTAATTCTTACCCATCCTCGGGCTGCAAAGCCTGTGATCGACAGTTTAGATATAGCAGATAAAGTGATTATGTTATCGCCGCCGGTGACGGTTAATCAGGGCTACTATGGCTTTAGTAAACAACGCGAACTCGATGAATTTATCGATGCTTTTAATGCCGAGTTTCAAAAAATGCTGATCAACGGGGATATTGTAGAACTAAACTCCAAATATGGTTTGAACTTCGTTGCACACTAGTCGTGTTTTACTCGATTTCAGGCAACAAAAAACGCTGCAATTGCAGCGTTTTTTGTTAGAGAAGAATAAGGCTTAAAGACCTAATACTTCTTTACCTTGTTTGAAAGTAACATCAACAGGGATGTTAGCTTGGCTTAGTTTTTCTAAGTCTTTAGCTAGTTCAGCTTTGATGTCGCCATGAGTTGCGATTAGCTGATCAACTTTTTGGTAATCACCGTCACCTTGAATAGTAAGGATTAGGTTAGATAGTTTCTCCATTGCTTGGCTCATTTTCTCCATGTTAACGCTGTATAAGCCGTCAGCATTTTTAGAGAATGCACCTTCTTCAGCGAAGAAGTTAAAGCGGATCATGTTCGCTTTACCGTGTGCGCTTGATGCACCAAAACGCACTGAGCGGAAGATACCAGCCATAAAGGTGATGTAGTAATCCTCTAACGTACCGTCAGTGATCTCGCCTTTCTTAAGTAATTGCTCAACCATGTAAAGACCTAAGATATCCGCTTTACCTTCTTCAAGGGCACTTGCATGCTCTTGCAATGATTGGCGAACAGTTCCTTTACCAGTAATGGTGTTTTTAATACCTAAACCGTGCGCTACTTCGTGGAACATAGTGTTTGCGAAGAAAGCATCAAAGGTAATGTGTTTACGCTGCTCAGGAACAATTAGCTGCTCTGAAATTGGCACTAAGATTTTATCGAATTTAGCGCGCATTGCGTTTTTAAGCTGTAAACGTCGAGTGCCTTTTTCTAGCTGAACTTGTTCATCATTTGGCAGGTTGATAGCAATTGTTTTACTACCTGCATTTGAGTGGCCTGCGTAATAAACAACATCATAAGCATTTAGGTCAGCATCAGAGCCTGGGACTTCTTGCTTGTATTTTTCGTCTACAGGTAAACCTTTTTGTAGCTCAGGTAAGAAAGCGGCAAATTTAGCTAAACGCTCGCTCCATGCTAAATCTTTAATTAATACATAAGATTCATACGCTGCACGGTAACCAAATAATTGATCTTCATAGGTTTCGATAGGGCCAATAACCACGTCAATTGGGTTATTTTTCATATCCATCCACGCAAAATCAGATGGTTGGAAGTCATCACTTACTAGTGCGTCTGCGCGCATGCTTAGGTAGTTAGCAAATTCTTTATCATCAGCCAATTTACTTGCTTCGCGTAATAAATTAGCTGCTTTTTCTAGCTCTTGTGCGTACTCAACCGAGTAAGCCACGCTATAAAGAAGGCCTTTTTCATCGCGCTTGATCACTGAGTAAAGACCGGTTTTGTCATCAACGATTGCGTTGTTTAATTCTTCTTTTGTGATATCGCTCGGGTAAAATTCAGCGCCTAAAGGCTTTTCTTCATAGCCTGACAAGAATACTTGGTCACCGTTTAAGCGATCCCAAGGGCCGTAGTTGATATCTGCAAACTTCTGAACTTTTTCATCATTAATTTTTGCTAAGAAAGCGTCTTTGCTCTCACCAAATGCTTGGCGCCAAAATAGCTCATCCATGATTTTTGAGGCATCGATTAACTTGCCAATCATTTGCTTCTGGTTATCGCTTAAGTGGCTAAGATCAGAAGTAAGCGTAAAGTCAGTGTAAATGTCTAAGCGGCTTTTCTCAGCATTGATAAGTTGTGGGTTGTTTTGTTCAGTAGTTTGCTTTGTTTGCTCTGCAGCAGGCTTAGTTTGAGAAGTGGTAGCTTGCTGGTCAGAACATGCACCAAGGAAAACAGCACCTGATAAGATAAGTGCTTGGCTAATTTTATTTAATGTCATTTTTTTGCCCGTTAAAAAAGTGAGAGTCATTGCTTAGAAAACAAAAAGTCTATGCATTAAAGCAAACCTGACATATATATGGCAAGTTTACAGCACTAGAAGCAATATTTATTAGGGCGTGTTGACCTTTGTGGATTAAAATTTGTTCACTCTAGGGGCGATTTAATCGCGGCGCGAGATTTGTAACCTAGTGGGCTAAGTAAAAATCGAGCAACAAAGAGTTAATCGCCCCTAGGAAGAACCTGAAGGGCAGCGCGTGTTTGGCATTGATGCTGCGTTATCGCCTATTTATGTGGAACAACCACACTACATAGGCTCTGCCTTGCCTAAATACCAAACACACTGCTGCAAAATTAATCACAAAAGGTCAACACGCCCTAGTTAGTTAAAAAATATAAAAAATAGATAATTTCTGTGAATTTCTTAACTTTAGCGCTAAGTTAGACAATACTAAAACTATAACTAATCTAATAATGTCAGTCATTAGTCTGTCTTTGTTTAGGCGGGCTAACCCAAGAGGATGGCACACATATGTCAACAGAAAATGCATTACTGACCATATTGGTCGACAGAATAAATAATGACACTTTAGTGTTACCTACCTTACCAGAAGTTGCAGTGAAGGTAAGGCAAGCCGCGGATAACCCCGAGGTAAACTTGATGGATATGGCAGATGTCATCTCTCATGATCCGGCATTATCAGCACGAATGATCAAAGTCGCCAACAGTGCATTTATGGGGCGCTCAGTTAAAGTTACAAATCTACACCAAGCTGTAACACGAATTGGTCTACGTCAAATTAAGAACATTGCAACTGCAATGGCAATGGAGCAGCTGTTTGTATCGCATAATGAGCTTATCAAAGGCTATATGGACAAGGCATGGCAGAAAACCCTCAAAGTAGCATGTCACTCAATTACCTTGATGGATTTCTTCTTACGCAGAAATAAGCATACATCATTGAATCGCGACACAATTACCTTAGCGGCATTGGTTTATAACATTGGCGTACTGCCTATTTTAACAGAAGCTGAAAAGCACCCCGAGGTGTTCGCAAACCCAAGTTTCCTTGCTCATGCCATTCAAAAGCTGGGTGGTAAAGTAGGTGGCGCAATTATGCGTGCTTGGGGCTTTACTGATGAGTTTGTAGAAGTAGCTGAAAGCTGGGCAAATCCAAACTACCGTCCAGAGCATATTTGCTATGTTGATTTTATTCGTATTGGCGCGATTTTAGAAGGCATCTTACAGGTGTCTGATAAGTCTGCGGCATTGCAAACTTACATGGACAAAGGCGTGATTGAATCACTAGATATGTTCAGTGACGATGAATATAACGATATGCTTAATGAAGTAAAAGCAATTTTTACTGAATAACTTTAACAAAAAGCGCGACTTAGTCGCGCTTTTAAATTAATTAACTCTCAGATTAATTTTATAAATCTTCTGCGTCGCCTAAGCCTTGAGTCAGCTCTTCTAGCAATTGCTTAATTTCTTCTGACGCTAGGATAAAGTCAGCATCAAGTTTGACCGCCATATCTTCTTTTGGAATGTCGGCGTTTTCTTCTTTTAATGTTTCTGAGTAGCTTAAACGCTTAATTGAACCATCGTTTTGTAGCATGAACTTAACGCGTTCTTGCCAATCAAGAGCCAGCTTAGTTACGCGCTTACCATTTTCTAAGTGTGACTTTACTTCGTCGCATGATAAGTCATGGCCTTTTAATTTAACCTGAGCGCCACTGTCATCGGCTTCTTCAAGCTCTGCATCATTACCGATAGAAAAGCCTTCAGGGGTACTGAAATTAGTTAACCAGTCAGTTAAAAATACATCTAAATCGTAATTCGCAAATGCAGGTACGACAGGTAACGTGCCAAGTGATTTACGTAATAGGGCTAAAAGCTCTTCTGCTTTATTAAAGCTTGCGCTGTTAACCACAACCCAGCCATTCTTTTGATCAATAAACGCAAACTGTAGGCTCGATTTTTTGAATGCTTGAGGTAGTAAAGTGTGCAGAATATTTTCTTTTAGTTCGTCTTTTTCTTTTTTCTTTACTGGGCGGTTTTCTTCAGCTTCGATTTGCTCTACTTTCTCTGCAACCAATTCGTTGATAACGGCAGCTGGCAGTACTTTTTCTTCACGTTTAGCACATACTAAAATGCTGTCTTGAGAGAAATGAGATAGGGTTTGACCATGTTTACCAAAGGCTTTTGTCCAACCGAAAGTTGAAAGCTCTTGGCCTGTACATGAGCGGAACAAGTCTTGTTCTAGGGCTTTGTCGAAGTCTTCTTGAGAGTATGAAACGTCTTGTTTAAAACGGTAACAGATAAGGTTACTAAACCACATAATTAGGCTAATCCTTTCAATAAATTTGCCCAATCATAGCAATAAAAAACTGATGCCGAAATGAATCATTTCGGCATCAGCGTTAATTGCTTATGAGTTAAACATTGAAAGTGGCTTTGGCATGTTTTTCGGAAAACTAATATGGTAGTGCAAGCCTTTACCGACTTCGCTTGATACCTCAATATCGCCACTCAGGGTTTGCTTAACAAGGTTAAAAGTAATATGTGTGCCCAAGCCACTGCCGCCTTGGTCGCGCTTGGTTGTAAAGAATGGGTCGAATAGCTTTTCTAACTGCTCTTTTGATACGCCATTACCATTGTCTTTAAAATCGATAACGACTTCGTCATCTTCTTCTTTGATCACAATATCAATGATGCCACTTTCAATCCCTTCGAAACCATGAATGAGTGAGTTCATAATCAAGTTTGTGAAAATTTGACTAATCGCACCCGCAGGCAGGTTAAGTGTTAAATCATCAGGGCAATCTAAATTAATATGATGCGATGTTTTCTTAAGCTTTGGATGGAGTGAGCGGATCACCTCACCTAAATACTCTTTAAAGTTAATGGTACGTACGGCTTCACTGGCTTGGTCCACTGCAATTTGCTTAAAGCTTGCAACCAGCTCTGAAGCTCGGTCTAGGTTACTAGTCAGTAGGCTAGTACTTTGCTTGGCGTCATTAATAAACTCTTCAAGCGCTTTTGGCGATAGGGTTTTTTCTTTATATGCCGCTTCAATTTGGTCCAAGCGTTCTTGTAAAAATGATGTTGCGGTAACACCAATCCCAATAGGAGTGTTTACATCATGAGTAATACCCGCCACTAAGCCACCTAAAGCAGCCATTTTTTCTGAGCCAACTAAGCGTTCTTGCGCCATATTTAGTTCATCAAGGTAGCGTTGTAACTCAGTTTGCTTGGTTATGAGTTCTTGTTCAGTTTGTTTACGTAAATCAATTTCTTCAGTTAGTGTCAGCTTTTGTTTTTCAAGCTCGTATTTTTGTTGCTGCAAGTCCATCATCGCTTGGCTTAGGTTTGATGTTTTGCGCGCTACTTCTTGCTCTAACTGTAAGTTATGTTGGTCGAGCTTTTCGTTGCTTATCAAAAGCTCTTTTTGCGTATGTTCGAGCTCTTCACGGTAAAGTACCACCTTATCAATTAAGCGGTTGAAAGACTCTTCCATTACTTTTAATTCGTTGTGTTCAACAGTTTTGATCTCGATATGGCGGCCTTCTAGGTCGTTTAGTTCAAGATCTTCAATTTGTTCTGTGAATTGTGCCAATGGCTCGGTTAAGCGCTTTCTAAATGCAAGTAAGAAAAGAATGATCAAAAAGGTGGTTTTGATCATTGCATTACCAATTAAAAAGTAGATAGAAATCATGATGCGGCTAAAGACCACTTCACGACTTGAGAACAGGGTTACATCACCTACTTGGGTTGTTTTACCCGAAAATTCAAAAATGAGTGGGAATGTGTAACCGAATAAGCCTGATGGCGTATCTTCGATAATCGCTTCTTCTTGCACTAACTGTTGACTGTATAGCTCGTGAATATCTAACGAGCGACCTAACTGAGAGAGTACCTCGCCGCTATCATCACGCACAATAATACCCTCGATCATAGGGATTGCCAGTAAGCCCTCAGCCGTGGTGATGGTTTGTTTATCGTTCAGTTCCCAAATAGCGCGGGTTAAACTACGGCTAAATGTTTTTTGTAAAGTCGTTAACTCGTCGCGAATATAATCTTTGGTATTAACGTACTCAGCAATAACTTGTCCACAGGTCACTACAAAAGTAAGTAAAAAGTAGACTGAGAGTACATTTGTTAATAATTCTTTGGACAGGCTTTTTTGTAGCATGGAATATCCATAGCTCCTTGGTGACAATTGTAATACATTCAGCTAGTTCTAAAGTTAGCTAATAAATGGTTAAAAAGAAATAAATATATCCTTTTTTACTGGAACATTTCTAAATTGTTAGTAAATTTTGAAAAAACTTGCCCTTACTGCGCTTGAAAAAGTGTGTTATAAATTTATTCCATCTTTAATTTAGCCTTTTTTGATGTTGTATTTGCTACAGCGAAGATTTTTATTTCATGAATAATCCTAATTTTTCAGTACTGGTCTGTGATGATTCAAATATTGCCCGAAAGCAGGTAGTACGCTGTTTAGGGGATTGCTTGGATGCAGATGTTCAACAAGCCACTAATGGCCGCGAAGCTCTTGCCTTATTGCGCGAGCAAAACTTTGATCTATTGTGCTTAGATTTAACCATGCCAGAATTGGATGGTGTTGCAGTGCTCGAAACAATCAAAGCAGAGAAAATAGAGTGCTTTGTTATAGTGATTTCGGCTGATATTCAGGCTGAAATGAAACAAAGAGTAGTAAAATTGGGTGCTATTGACTTCATTGATAAACCGATAGATCTTGTGCGACTAAAAGCAACTTTGCATAAATTTGGTATTCACTAATCTTTTATATAACACAAACGCATAATTTATCTTTTCTTTAAGGGTTGACAGGCTGGCTACATTTAAGGCAGTCTACAGTCTATGAAAACATTTAATCACACAACGACCATTATTATTACAACCATCATCCTTACGGGATAGTGGCATAGGTCGGTGCAACAAAATTATAGGCCTGTGTTCACTAGAACACAGGCCTTTTTCGTTTATGGAATGAGGAAACATAAATAATGCGAGTATTAAAATTTGGTGGGTCGTCCTTGGCCGACTACGCATGTTTGCAACAGGTAGCTCAGTTAGTCAAAGAAGAATTACGCGATGAAATGTTGTTAGTGCTGTCAGCGCCGGGTGGCATGACAGATTCATTAGTAGCATTAGCAAGCGCTGCTGAGCAGGGGCAAGATTTTAGTGAGTTATGGCAAGCTTTGGTTGCACGCTGTGAACAACTAAAAGCTGCTGTCGAAGCTGACTTTGGTCAGACAGCAAATTGGCCTGATCTGAGCGAGCTTAAGAATAAACTAGATGGTGTTGCACTTTTAAAGTGTTGCCCAGACCAAGTACGTGCTTATGCAATCAGTTTTGGTGAGCGCGTAAGTGTTGCCTTGATGGAGTGTATGCTTAAAGACAGTAATGCTCGTTATTTAGAAGCGACAGATTGTATAGCTTCAGTGGGTGGCTACATTGATGCTGAAGCTGACTTGAATGCAAGTAAGTTACGTTTTCAAGCAGCATTAAAAGCGGCACCGAGCACAATTTATATCATGCCGGGTTTCACTGCTGCCAATGAGCAAGGTGAGCTAACAACACTTGGTCGTAATGGTTCAGATTACTCAGCAGCCATTGCAGCAGCATGCCTAGAAGCTGATGTATGCCAGATCTGGACTGATGTTGACGGTGTTTACAATGCTGACCCGCGTTATATCAAAAAAGCATCTAAGGTTGATTCGTTATCTTATAAAGAAGCAATGGAGCTGTCTTACTTTGGTGCGAAAGTATTGCACCCGAAAACGATTTTACCTTGTGCTAAAGCAGGCGTGCCGTGCGAGATCAAAAATACTCATAACCCACGTGCAGAAGGTTCAGTGATCAGTAATGACAGTGTGTCGAACGATCCAGTTAAAGCGTTATCAAGTTTACAAAACCTCGCTATGTTAACGGTGTCTGGCCCAGGCATGAAAGGTAAAGTTGGCATGGCGTCAAAAGTATTTAATGCACTGGCGCACGACAATGTTTCAATTGTACTAATCACTCAATCTTCGTGTGAATTTAGCATCAGTTTCTGTGTGCATGAGAGTGACCTATCTCTTGCTTTAGAAGCATTACAAACTGCTTTCGAATTAGAATCACAAGCCGGTTTAATCGAACCAGTACAAGTACAGCGTAACCTTGCGATTGTTACTCTAGTTGGCGATAACATGCGTGCGCACAAAGGTTTAGCGGCTAAGTTCTTTGCTTCATTAGCTCAAGCGCAGGTTAACATTGTTGCTATTGCACAAGATTCGACTGAAAGCGCCATTTCAGCGGTTATCGACGGTGAACTATGCAACGACGCAGTAAAAGTGTGCCATGAGAACTTCTTTACTCACATTCCTTCAATCGATGTGTTTTTGCTTGGCTGTGGCTTAGTGGGCCAAGAGCTTATTCAGCAGTTAGAGCGTCAGCAAGCATGGCTTGAAAAACGTAACATCAAGCTGAACTTGTACGGTGTTGCTAACTCAAGACAGCTTTATCTAGATAGCGAAGGTATTGCTTTTGATGGCTGGCAAGACAAACTAGCCGAGTCAGAGCAGGCATTTGATTTAAATCTGGTTGAGCAATTTGTTAAACAAAACCATTTAATTAACCCTGTGATTGTAGATTGTAGCTCAGCCGATAAGCTTGCTGCGCAATATGTTGATTTCTTGAATGCCGGTTTCCATGTGGTTGCGGCAAACAAAAAAGCCAATACTAGCTCATATGCTTACTACCAAGATTTAGTAGCAGCAACACAAAAGAATAACCGTAAGTTTTTATACGAAACAAACGTAGGTGCAGGCCTGCCGGTTCTTGATAACTTGAAATCATTATTTGGTGCCGGTGATGAGCTTATTAAGTTCAGCGGTATCTTATCGGGTTCATTATCGTATATGTTTGGTGCACTGCAAGATGGTTTATCACTTAGCGAAGCAACATTAAAAGCAAAAGAAAGTGGATTTACAGAACCAGATCCGCGTGATGATTTATCAGGCACTGATGTTGCCCGAAAACTACTGATCATTGCTCGTGAGTCGGGTCTTGAGTTAGAACTTAGCGATATTGAAGTTGAATCAGTTTTACCAAAAGGGTTTGCTGAAGATGATTCTGTAGCAGATTTCATGGCAAAACTACCATCTCTTGATGCACAGTTTAACGACCGCATTCAAAGCGCTGCAAGTGAAGGTAAAGTACTTCGTTATGTGGGCACTATTGAAAACGGTCAATGTAAAGTAGGCATTGAAGCCGTAGATAGTAGCCATGCTCTTTACGATATCCGTGATGGTGAAAATGCATTGGCAATCTTAAGTCAATATTATCAACCACGTCCGTTTGTGATTCGTGGTTATGGCGCAGGTGCTGAAGTAACGGCTGCAGGCGTATTTGCTGATATCTTAAAAACGTTAACACGTTAGGAGCTGGTCATGATCCGTGTATATGCACCCGCTTCAATCGGGAATTTTGCTGTCGGCTTTGATGCACTAGGTGCCGCGCTGGCACCTATCGATGGTACGTTATTAGGTGATGTTGTAGAGGTGAGTGCCGCTGAGCAAGATACTTTTGTATGCTCTGGCGACTATGCCCATAAACTGCCTGCTAATGCTGAAGAAAACTTGGCTTATCAATGTTTAATTCATTTTAAAGAACACGTTGCGCCGGCTATGCCAGCGGTAAAACTTGAGCTTAAAAAGAACCTACCAATTGGCTCAGGTTTAGGTTCAAGTGCTTGTTCTGTGGTGGCAGCATTTGCTGCCCTTGATAAATTTGCCGAAACCAACTTATCTCAAGAGCAACTTATCGAGTTGATGGCTGATTTTGAAGCCATTGTTAGTGGCGGCCGTCATTACGATAACATCACACCCTGTTATTTAGGTGGCTTGCAATTAACTGGTGAACTGATTCCGAACAAGTCAATTTCGTTACCCGTTGATAATCAATGGTATTACGTAGCGGCTTTTCCAGGTTTTTCACTGAATACTGCAAAAGCGCGTTCGGTATTGCCAACGCAATTATCAATGCACGACAGTGTTGAGTTTGCACAGCGACTGTCTGCATTTAGCAGCTTACTGCTTACTGGTCGCTTTGATGCTGCGTTATCAATTATGACAGATGAAATCGCTGAGCCACATCGCGCACCATTAATCCAAGGTTTTGCTGAAGCTAAAAGTGCCTTGCCAGAGCTTGGCGCAGAGATTGTCAGTATTTCTGGTGCTGGCCCAACATTATTTACCGTGTGTAAGAGTCTTGAAGCTGCTCAAAAGTGTGCAGCTTGGCTGAATGATAATTACGTAAATGAACAAGGTTTCAGCCATATCTGTAAACTTGATCAGCTTGGCACACGACAGCTTTAAAGATTTTAAGGAATAAACATGCAATTACATAATTTAAAAGATGAAACACAACAGGTGTCGTTTGTTGAAGCGGTAAAAACGGGGTTAGGGCGTAACCAAGGGGTGTTCTTCCCTGAAAGCCTAACGCCAATTCAAGACATTGATGCGTTACTTGATTTAGACTTTGTTAGCCGAAGCAGCAAGATTTTATCGCACCTAATTGGCGATGAACTACCTGCCGATACCGTTGCACAGATGGTACAAAATGCCTTTAACTTTGATGTGAAACTGGTTGAAGTAGAAAAAGATATTTATTGCTTAGAGCTATTTCATGGTCCAACACTTGCGTTTAAAGACTTTGGTGGCCGTTTTATGGCTGAGTGTCTTGCTCAATTTAACCAAGGCGAAAAAGTCACTATTTTAACGGCAACATCGGGCGACACAGGGGCTGCGGTTGCTCATGCATTTTATAATAAGCCAAATATCGATGTCGTGATCTTATACCCGAAAGGTAAAATTTCATTAGCGCAGCAAAAGCTATTTACAACGTTAGGCAATAACATTCATTGCTATGCTGTTGATGGTAGCTTTGATGATTGCCAAAGCATGGTAAAGCAAGCTTTCTTAGACGATGAAGTTAAACAAAAGCTAGGTCTAAATTCTGCTAATTCAATCAACATCAGTCGTTTAGTTGCACAGGTTTGCTATTACTTTGAAGCCATTGCCCAATTACCTAAAGAGCAGCGTAGTAAAGCGCATATCTCAGTACCAAGTGGTAACTTTGGTAATGTGTGCGCTGCGATGATCGGTGCTGTGCTTGGTATGCCAGTAGCGAAACTAAGTGCTACAACTAACCAAAACGACACTGTTCCACGTTTCTTACAAAGCAAAGAGTGGGCACCGAATGACACGCTTGAATCGTTATCGAACGCTATGGATGTGAGTAAACCGAATAACTGGCCACGTGTTCAGTTTATGTTGGATAACAAATGGTTTAGCTATGATGACTTTTATTCAAGCTGTGTTGGTGAAGAAGAAACAAAAGAGGTGATGAAAAAAATTCATCAAACGGGTTACATCGCAGAGCCTCATACTGCAATTGCTTATCAAGGATTGAAAGAAAATCTAGCAGATGGCAGTGCAGGTATCTTTTTAGCGACTGCACACCCAGCTAAATTTAAAGACAGTGTAGAAGAAATTTTAGATATCGAACTGCCTATGCCGAAACCACTTGCTGATGCGCTAGCAAATGAGTGTTTGGCCGAAGATATTAAGTTTGATTATCAATTGCTTCGAACTGAGCTGTTAAATAAATTAGCATAACCTTGATTATAGAGCGGCTAAGCCGCTCTTTTTTATGCTGTCTTTTAATAAAGCCCTCAATGAAGTAACGAATGGCTATGACGGTTTAAAATCCGCATGCCTAGAATGACCCCTGCCGAGATACACAGCAAAATACTGATCACCGAAACGAGTTCATTTTGCGTCCATTGCATCAAGGTGAATGCCGAAATAAAAATGATAAAAGGTTTAAATTCATAGTAATAGCGACGTTTTCTTTGCTTGACTCGCTGGCTTGAATGATCGGTTCTTCTGGCTTCAGAACGCATCCGCCAAATGTTAGCACCTAATAAAAATAAGATTACACCGATTAATGTAGGCACATAATTATTGGCTAATGTGATACAACTGATGCCGAGAAAAAAGTATCCGTAGGGGACTAATTCGTATATTGGTTTAGCTAACATGTACTTATACCATCCTTGATATTGACTAGTTATATAAGCTTAGTTTGCCCTAATAAAAACGCAATTTAACAGAGCGATTTTTTGTTTAAGTGACATTTTAAATATCTATGAAATATTTTAAATTTATAAATTTTTGTTATGTATCAATAAAAAAATATCATTATTAAAACACTGTGAAATAAATTCAATCCCTGTTTAAATATGTTCATCTTTACAAGATAGGCAAAAGTGCGTTTTAAGCGTACAATACAGCCTTTAAAAAACACCATACACGTTGCCTTAGGAGACCCCATGTTAGAACGTAGCATGAATATTTCGGATTTCGATCCAGAGTTATTTGCAGCCATCAATAAAGAGACGGCTCGTCAAGAAGAGCACATCGAACTGATCGCGTCTGAAAACTACTGTAGCCCACGCGTACTTGAAGCGCAGGGTTCTCAGCTTACCAACAAATATGCTGAAGGTTACCCAGGCAAACGTTACTATGGCGGTTGTGAGCATGTTGACGTTGTTGAGCAACTAGCTATTGACCGTGCAAACGAATTATTCGGCACAGATTACGCTAACGTTCAACCACATGCGGGTTCACAAGCAAACGCAGCTGTTTTCCAAGCACTTCTTCAGCCACACGATACAGTACTAGGTATGAGCTTAGCTCATGGTGGTCACTTAACTCACGGTTCACACGTTAACTTTTCTGGTAAAACGTACAATGCAATTCAATACGGCCTAAACGATGAAACAGGCGAAATTGATTACGCTCAAGTTGAAGCACTTGCATTAGAGCACAAGCCAAAAATGATCATCGCTGGTTTCTCTGCATACTCAGGCGTTGTTGACTGGGCTAAATTCCGTGAAATCGCTGATAAAGTAGGTGCATACTTATTCGTAGATATGGCTCACGTTGCTGGTCTTATCGCAGCGGGTGTATATCCAAGCCCAATCCCTCACGCACACGTTGTTACAACAACAACTCACAAAACATTAGCAGGTCCTCGTGGCGGTCTAATCGTTTCTGCATGTGGTGATGAAGAGATCTACAAAAAGCTAAACAGCGCTGTTTTCCCTGGTGGTCAAGGTGGTCCTTTATGCCACATCATCGCTGCTAAAGCGGTTGCTTTCAAAGAAGCATTACAGCCAGAATTCAAAGCGTACCAAGCACAAGTTGTTAAGAACGCACAAGCAATGGTTGAAGTACTGCAAGAGCGTGGCTATAAAGTTGTTTCTGGTAAAACAGACAACCACTTATTCCTTCTTGACCTAATCGATAAAGATATCACAGGTAAAGATGCTGACGCTGCACTAGGTAATGCAAACATCACTGTTAATAAAAACTCAGTACCAAACGACCCACGTTCACCGTTTGTAACGTCTGGTCTTCGTATTGGTTCTCCGGCTATTACTCGCCGTGGTTTCAAAGAAGCTGAGTCAAAAGAGCTTGCAGGCTGGATCTGTGACGTACTAGACAACATCAACGATGAGTCTGTACAAGCAGAAGTAAAAGAGAAAGTTAAAGCTATCTGTAAAAAATTACCAGTTTACGCTTAATTACTGGTTAAACCGTAATTAAGATAACAATAGCGTTGTTTTTTGCTATTATAAAGGCCGCTTACTAAGCGGCTTTTTTTTGTTTTTTATAAACGGAAGTTGAACCCTATGCATTGCCCTTTTTGCACCGCAAAAGATACTAAAGTAATTGATTCTCGACTTGTTGGCGGTGGTCACCAAGTGAGACGTCGACGTGAATGTAACGAATGCCATGAGCGCTTTACCACCTTTGAAGGCGCTGAACTTGTGATGCCAAGAGTCATCAAGCAAGACGGTAGCCGCGAACCATTCAATGAAGACAAGTTACTGAATGGCTTGCATCGCGCTTTAGAGAAACGCCCAGTGAGCACTGAGCAGGTCGACGAAGTCGTTAACATCATTAAATCTCAACTTCGTGCTACAGGTGAGCGTGAAATCTCTAGCCATTTAATTGGCGAGTGCATCATGGAGTCACTGAAGAAACTCGACAAAGTGGCCTATGTGCGTTTTGCATCGGTTTATCGTTCATTTGAAGATATTCGCGAGTTTGGTGAAGAAATCGCTCGTTTAGGTGATTAATCATGTCGTTTACAGAGCTTGATACGGCTTACATGGCGCGTGCCATTGAGCTGGCTAAACAAGGTCGTTTTACTACGACGCCAAACCCGAATGTTGGCTGTGTTTTGGTTAAAGATGGCGAAATAGTCGGTGAAGGGTTTCATCAATTAGCAGGGCAGGGCCATGCTGAAGTGAATGCCTTGGCTGTAGCTGGCGACAACGCGAAAGGAGCCACTGCCTATGTGACTTTAGAGCCTTGTAGTCATTATGGACGTACTCCACCTTGTGCCGAAGGTTTAAAAGCCGCGGGTGTAAGCAAGGTGATTGCCGCTATGGTTGACCCAAACCCTGCGGTGAGTGGTCGCGGCCTACAAATTTTAGCCGACGCAGGTATTAGCGTTGCATCAGGTTTACTTGAACAACAAGCGCGCGATTTAAATAAGGGCTTTTTAAAGCGTATGGAAACTGGATTGCCATATGTGACTTGTAAAATGGCATGTAGTTTAGATGGTAAAACCGCGCTAAATAACGGCCAAAGTAAATGGATAACAGGCCCTAAAGCGCGCCAAGATGTGCAAGCATTTCGTGCACAAAGCTGTGCTATCTTAACCGGTGCAGACACCGTTATTACTGATAATGCCAAACTTAATGTTCGTGTTGGTGAGTTGCCATTTACCATGCCAACATCGTTGCCTTTGCGCCAACCAACCCGAATCATTATTGACTCACAAAACAGGTTAACGCCTGAGCTTGCGTTATTCAGCATCGAGAGCCCGGTGATAATTTTTACCACTTCGCTTGATAATCACACCAAATGGCCTCACTTTGTTAAACACGAAGTAGTACCAGCAATTAACAATAAAGTTGATTTATCGGCGGTTTTAAAGCGTCTTGCTGAACTACAATTTAATCATATTTGGCTCGAAGCGGGTGCAACCCTTGCTGGTGTGTTCGCAGAGCAAGATTTAATTGACGAATACATTGTTTATATTGCCCCTAAGTTAATAGGTGATATGGGCAAAAGCTTACTAAACTTTGCAGAAGTCACCATGATGAGTGATATCACTGAACTGACCTTTACTGATACAGTGATGATTGGCGATGATATTCGCTTAACAGCGATAAAAGCAAAGCAAGCCACAGACATTGAAAATAAAGAGTAGCACTATGTTTACTGGAATTATTGAAGCAACAGGTAAAATTGTTGAACTAACACAAAAGCAAGGTGATCTAGCTATTCGTATTCAAAGCCCTAATTTGGATATGAAAGACGTCAAGCTCGGTGACAGTATTGCCACCAATGGTGTGTGTTTAACGGTTGTCGCTAAACATAGCGATGGTTTTAGTGCTGACTTATCAAACGAAACAATTAGCTTAACTGGGTTTGCACATTATAAAAAAGGTCAAACAGTTAACCTTGAAAAAGCCATGCAACCGGTTTCTCGCTTAGGTGGGCACTTAGTGTCAGGGCATGTTGATGGTATTGCGACTGTCGAAAGTATTAGTCCCAATGCTCGTGCAACCGAGTACTGGTTAAGCACAGACAATGATTTAATGAAGTACATTCCGTACAAAGGTTCGGTGTGTATTGATGGCATTAGCTTAACCGTTAACGAGGTTGAGCAAAATCGCTTTAAGCTGACGATTGTTCCGCATACTGCAGAGCAAACAACGATTGCAGAATTTCAGGTGGGGACTCAGGTGAACTTAGAAGTTGACCAGATTGCTCGCTATTTAGAGCGCCTAATTAAAGGGGCTGAACAACCTTCCCGTTCAGACATATCAATGAGCTTGCTAGCACAAGCTGGCTTTATTAAATAAGCACAGATACGTCACTATTAATCATACTCTCATGGGCACATTATGAATTTACACAGCGCGCAAGAAATTATCGATGACATTAAAGCCGGTAAAATGGTTATTTTAATGGACGATGAAGACCGAGAAAATGAAGGCGATTTAATTATCGCAGCAGAGCACATTAGTGCTGATGCTATCAACTTTATGGCAACACATGGCCGTGGTTTAATTTGTTTAACAATGACACAAGAGCGTTGTCAGCAGTTAGAATTACCACTTATGGTGAAAAATAACGGTGCTGCTTTTTCAACTAACTTCACAATGTCGATTGAAGCGGCGAAAGGTGTAACTACAGGTATTTCAGCGGCCGACCGCGCCCGTACCGTTCAAGCTGCAATCGCTAAAGGTGCCGTGCCGAGCGATATCGTACAGCCAGGGCATATTTTTCCAATTATGGCGCAGCCTGGTGGCGTTTTAACACGTGCAGGTCATACTGAAGCGGGTTGTGATTTAGCGCGTTTAGCAGGTCTTGAGCCTTCATCTGTGATTGTTGAAATCTTAAACCCAGATGGCACCATGGCGCGTCGCCCTGATCTTGAAGTATTTGCTAAAGAGCATGACTTAAAGATTGGCACCATTGCAGATTTAATCGAATACCGAAACCTAAACGAAACCACCATTGAGCGCGTTGCTAAATGTAAACTGCCAACAGATCACGGTGAGTTTGATTTAGTGACCTACAAAGACACCATTGATGGTCAGCTTCACTATGTTTTACAAAAAGGTGAAGTATCGAAAGATGAACCAACGTTAGTACGTGTTCACTTACAAAGTACCTTTAACGATATTCTATTATCAGATAGAAGTGCTGATCGTAGCTGGGGCTTATCAGATGCTATGGCTTATATCGCTGAGCACAACGGTGTGCTGGTTATCTTGGGTAAACAAGAGTCAACAGAAGACCTAGAAGCAACCGTTAAAGCCTTTGCCGCTGAAGATGCTGGCGAAAATGTGAGTCATCGTAAATTCCAAGGTACATCGCGTACTGTGGGTGTGGGCTCGCAAATTTTGGCTGATTTAGGTATTGAAAAGATGCGCTTAATGAGCCGTCCTAAGAAGTACCATGCGTTATCTGGTTTCCACTTAGAAGTGGTTGACTATGTTGAGCCACAGTCTTAGTTAGGGAAAACAGATTTACTAGGCTACTTTTATATTTTTGTGGTATTATGCGCCGTAATTTTTGCGCAATCGCAACCGCTTAAACTTATTTTTTAGGGTTATTAAATGAAAATTATTGAAGGTAACAAATACGCACCGGGCAAAAAATTTGCCATTGTCATTTCTCGCTTTAATGACTTTATTGGTAGCAGCCTATTAGCAGGTGCTGTTGATGAGCTTAAGCGCACAGGTGGCGTATCTGAAGACGACATTACAGTTGTTTACGTACCAGGTGCCGTTGAATTACCTTTAGCAGCGAAACGCGTTGCGGCAAAGAAAGAACACGATGCAATCATCGCTTTAGGCGTAGTGATCAGAGGTGGTACACCACACTTTGATTTAGTCGCTGGCGAATCAAACAAAGGTCTTGCGCAAGTATCTCTTGAGTATGATATCCCGGTTGCATTTGGCGTATTAACCACTGAAAGCATTGAGCAAGCAATTGAGCGCGCAGGTACCAAAATGGGTAACAAAGGCGGCGAAGCTGCTTTAGGTGCGCTTGAAATGGTTAATGTGTTAGACAAAATTTAAGTTTAAGGAATCTCTGTGAAACCAGCAGCAAGACGTAAAGCACGTATCTTAGCACTTCAAGCCGTATACTCTTGGCAGTTAAGCGGTAACCCAATTGCTGATATTGAACAGCAAATGTTAATTGAAAATGATGTGACTAAGATCGACGTCGAATATTTCAAAGACCTAGCACGCGGTGTTGTTGTTAACTGTAAGCAATTAGATGAAATCGTTGCTCCACATTTAGCACGCCCAGCTGATGAGTTAGACATGGTCGAAAAAGCAATTTTACGTCTGTCTGGCTATGAGCTGAAATTCCGTGAAGACGTACCTTACAAAGTGGCAATCAATGAAGGCATTGAGCTTGCTAAAATGTTTGGTGCTGAAGACAGCCATAAGTTTGTCAACGGTGTACTTGATAAAGCAGTGAAAGAACTGCGTAAGTAAGTAGCCCCGTAAAGGAGAGCCGGCTTGGGCCGGCTTTTTTGTGTATGAAGGAATTTGAACTAATCAATCGTTACTTTAAGGGTCGTGGCATTATTCGCCGTGATGTGAACCTTGGTATTGGTGACGATTGTGCCTTAGTAACTGTGCCTGAAAACTGTCAATTGGCGGTAACAACAGACACCTTAGTTGCGGGCGTACACTTTTTTGATGACATCTCTGCGCGTGCCCTTGGGCATCGAGCTTTAGCTGTTAACTTAAGTGATCTTGCGGCAATGGGCGCTGAACCTACGTGGATTTCGGTAGGCCTTACGTTGCCTGAAGCAAATATAGAGTGGCTTGAAGAGTTCACTGAAGGCATGCATGAAATTGCAGAGTACTTCAATGTGCAAATCATTGGTGGTGATACCACTCAAGGCCCTTTAACTATTACGATTTGTGCTAAAGGCATCGTGCCTGAAGGCAAAGCACTGCGCCGTAGCGGTGCTAAAGTTGGCGATTGGATTTATGTAACAGGTCCGTTAGGTGATGCTGGTGTAGCCATTGAAGCTCGTAAACAAGGCCTCGATATCGCCCCAGAACACTTAAGCTATTTAAATAATCGTTTTGATTATCCGACTCCACGTGTTGCAGCCGGTCAGGTTTTGCGAGGCGCTGCCTCTGCAGCAATTGATATTTCCGATGGATTATTAGCTGACTTAGGCCATATTTTAGCGCTATCGCAAGTTAGTGCGGTGATCAATGTTGATAAAGTGCCTGTTTCTGATGCATTAAATTCGTCGATTCCACGTGCAGAGCAATTTGACTACATTTTAAATTATGGTGACGACTACGAGCTGCTGTTTACTGTGCCAGAAAGCAATAAAAGCATGGTTGATATGAAACTGCGCCAATATGGTGTTGAAGCAAGTTGTGTAGGTCAAATTAAAAGTGGCGAAGGTGAGATTGAGCTATTACTCGATGGTGAGCAATTTAATTATCAAGGTAAGGGCTTTCAGCACTTTACGAAGGAGCCGGTTTGAGCAGTAACCGATTATTCAATTTAAAACGCCCACACCAATTTTTTGGTTTGGGTTTTGGCTTAGGGCTTGCCCCTAAAGCACCTGGCACCTTTGGTACCTTTGCTGCCTTGCCATTTATTTTCACCACGATGTACTTTCCGCTGTGGTTACAGATTGTGTTTGCAATCGTGATCAGTGTATTTGGTATTTGGGCATGTGGTAAAACAGCAGATGACTTAGGGGTACATGATCATCCAGCCATTGTTTGGGATGAAGTTGCTGGTTATTATATCACCATGATTGGTGCTGCACTGAGTTGGCAGTCACTGTTGGTTGGTTTTTTATTGTTCCGCTTTTTTGATATCGCTAAACCAGGTCCTATCAGAATCCTAGATAGACGTTTACACGGTGGCTTGGGCATCATGGCTGATGATATTTTAGCAGGTATATTTTCATTAATTTGTGTTCAAGCCTTGTTTAAAGCAGGCTATTTGCCTTTTTAAACGATGAGTTAAGTGTTACTTGGTGGCAAGTATATGATGCGATTTCTAGTTGTCTGTTTGTTGATGCTTTGCAGCACGCCTGCGTTTGCATCTATTACTGACTATGTCGTCAAACAGTGGAACATCCAAAATGGCTTGCCATCGCAATCTTTAAAAAGCATTGCTCAAGATGAGCAAGGTTATATGTGGCTGGGCACTCAGTTTGGCTTAAGCCGCTTTGATGGTAACACTTTCACTAACTTCAATACGCAAAACAGCGATTTCCTACCAAGTAATGGTATTAATAAGCTCTTAGTTGATAGTACTGGGTTACTTTGGGTTGGTACCAAAAATGGCTTGGTAACACTTGATCCTAAAACCATGATGTCGCAAACCTTTAACGTTAAAGGTCCGGTTCGCGATATTCTTGAAGACTCCAAAGGCAGTATTTGGATTGCAGCGAATGGCCTTTATTACGTTGCTCGAAATCAAGTCACACTCAATCAAAACTCAGCTTTAATTGTACCGGTATCTAATGCCACTGCTATTACGCAAATTGTGGGTTCAGTGAGCCAAATGGCGTTGTCGCCAGAAGGCATTTGGCTGGTCAATGAGCGTCATTTATTGCGTTTAACCAATACCTCTTCTGACTTTGCAAAGTTACGATTAGAGCTGACTGCCAAAGTTTCATTACCTGAGCGTTTAGCACAAACCATTATTCATGACATGGCTTGGCTAGAAGGGAACTTGTACCTTGCTTCAGAGCTGGGTGCTTACTTTCTTGATTTAGATGACGAGCTGCGCCCATTCCCACTGCCAAATGCCAGTAATTCTGCCGTTTATAAGTTTATGAGCGACTCAGATGGTGCGCTTTGGATTTCGACCTATGGGCGACTGTTATTTCGTGATAACTCAGGAGATTGGCAATGGGTTGAGCCAAGCCAGCTCGATCAAAGCATTTGGTTTGCCGATATTTTCCGTGACAATCAAAATAACATTTGGCTGGCAAGCTTCAGTGAAGGCTTATGGCTTGCTCACGAAGGACGTATTGAACGTCACTCAGCTATCTCAAATATGACCGAAGCGGTGATGGCAATTAGCCAAGCACCTGATGGCAAATTATGGGTGGCTAACCGCAGCGGTGTTGGCTACTTCGATTACAACAAGAATTTTGTAAATCAAATTCCGAGTAATCAGTTTGGTCGAGCAGCAGTGCACGACTTACAATTTGACGGTGATCGTTTGTACATCGCAACAGGCCGCGGTGTGTTTTATTACGAAAACCAAAACTTGTATACGGTACCGGGGCGAGCACTGCGCGATAACCCAGTATTCGCAATTAGCCGTTCTAGCAAAGGCGGTTTTTGGCTCGGTACAGGCCGTGGTATGTACCGCTTAAGCTACGGTGGTTTAACACCCTTTGCATACAATGCATTCTTAAGCAGTAAATTTATTACCTATGTTCTGGATGAGCAAAACTTTGGCTTAATTGGCACCAGTAAAGGGGCTTATTACTTTACCGACCGCGGGATTGAAAAAATTGGCGACCAAACCAGCTTAGAAAGTGCCTACGTTACCAGTATTTTGAATATTGAAGGGGTGGGGATATTAATTGGCTCACTTAACGATGGTTTATTTTATCGCAGTACCAAAGGTCAGTGGCGTCAGTTAGATGCGACAGATGGTCTGCCGTATGGCTCTATTTTTAGTCTTGTTTACGATAAGCAATTAAAACGTATCTGGGTCAGTACCATGAAGGGTGTATACCGCATGCCAGTCGAGCAGTTTGGTACTGATATCGAGAGCTTAAAAGTAGAGCAAGTGATCTCATCGTTCGACCGTCAACTTGATGGTAAAGCAAGTCAGTGTTGTGCTGGCCTGGGTCATGACGCTGTAGCAGATACCGGTAACTCTATTTGGTATCCAAGCCTACAAGGTGTGGTAGAAATACCAAAGAGCGTTGAGCTTTTTGGTGTTCAAGCTCTTAAGCCTCGTATTGAAAGTTTGATCACGCCGCTTCGTCATTTAAGTACGGCTACTTTAGGCAGTAAGCCAGAGCTACATATTGATGAACGCGATGTAACGTTAAAATACACTGCGATTGATTATTATGCCCCTTCAAGTATCGAGTTCCGTTACCGTTTAAGTGGCTTAGACAGTGACTGGCGTTATGCCAATACTCGTCGTGAGGCAATCTATACCAACTTACCACCGGGGTCGTTTTTATTCCAACTTGAAGCAAAGCGCCGTGGTGAAGATTGGCAAAAAGCACGTCGTACTGAGTACAGCTTTGTAGTGCCGCGCCGTTTTGATGAGACTATTTATTTTAGACTCTTAATTACTAGTAGCTTTATTTTACTGTTCTACCTTGTATTTTGGGTATTTAGAGCGCAAGAGAAACGTAAGCAATTAGCCCTTGAAAGCTTAGTAACAGAACGTACCGTAGAGCTTCGAGAAGCTAACGATAAGCTTAACCAAGTGAATTCACAGCTTAAGCTAGTAAGTCACTCAGATGAGCTTACAGGCCTACGTAGCCGACGCTTCTTGTTTGATCAGCTCCCTAAAGATATCGAACACTTCCAGCGTAACTCGCAATCATTGCAAGCGCAGGGTAAGTCACTCGTGCTATTGATAATTAACTTTGATAACTTTAGTCGCATTAATGATGCATATGGCCCGCTTGCTGGCGATAGCTGCTTACAGCAAATGGCGACTTTATTGAATAGCCGTACTCAAGGTTCTGACTATGTTGCACGCTGGAGTGGCGATGAGTTTTTACTCTTACTACGTGATTTCAAACGCACAGCGATAGACAATTATGTGGCCGATTTATGTGAAGCAATTGCAGCAAACCCATTTAGATTACCGAATGGAGAATCGACCACGATTACTGCATCTATTGGCTGGTCTTTCTATCCATTACCTTTACTGGGGGGCCAAGTTATTGGTTGGGAAACCTCAGTTAACCTTGCTGATATCGCACTGCATCAAGTTAAAAAGCGCGGTGGTGATGGTGTAGCAAACATTACCTTTGACGAGCAATTAGATGCCTTTGAATTCGAACAAAGCCACAATGTTGATCAGCAGCTTAGTGCACTACAAGCTAATGGCTTAGCCGATATTAAAATTTGGATGCGATAGGAGCGCCATACCGTGTTTCTGATAGGGCGCATCCTTAGCTATATTTTTATGGCTTTTAACTGTATTTATCGGTAGCTGTATAAGTATTCTGCAACCATTTCTGCGTTGGCAGGAACTGCAGTCTCAAAGCCATAGTAGCTGCCATATTTTGGACGAAGTGCATCCGTTGCTCGTTTTGCTATTTCACCGTACCAAGTTGGTAACATAATGGTGTGTGCATTTATCTTTGCGACATCAACCCCGTACCCAAAAGGTACTTCACCCATAGCTTTAGCTACCTCTTTTTTCAAATCAGCAATAAATTTTAGATGAAAAGCAAAGTCATCATGTGAGCCTATATTGCCATGTCCACCATTGAAAAAATCCCATTTTAATGCGTCTGCTGTTTTTAAGTTATGCTCTAGATATGTGAAGCGCTCTGAGCCTGCAAAATTCCAAAAAGGAGGTTGATCTGCATTCAGTAAATCAGGGGCATGGAGTACACGTTCATTCACTAAAAGCCAAGCTGAGTGATCATCAGTATGTGCGGCATGTTCGAAGCCATGAAGTTGAACTTCTAAGTCTTCGAACTTAAAAGTATCGTTTGGCCAGTTAAGTACTTTTGTTGGTTTCTTTATGTTACTTCCCAGTAATTCCATTTTCTTATTTGTTGCTTTTGATGCAATAATTTCAGGTTGTTCTTTTTGAGACTTTTTAAGTAACTTTAATAAATCATCTGCTGCTGAAATATGATCAGCATGGTCATGAGAATAGACAATTGCTGTTATAGGTTTATCGGTAATTGATCGAATAGATTTTAAAATTGGCTCTGCTCTTTGCTCTAATGGATCGAACAAAAGCACACCTTTATCACCGATATAAAAAATCGTGCCGTAGAACCCTGATTGATACCAATAAGTATTCTCTGTGATGCGCTGAAGGATATAAGGTGTTGTCATATTTAAGTTAAATAAATTTGCGACCTTTTCACCTGGAGCAAGAACTTTACTACTAGATTGTGGTACATAGTGAGCACCAACGGTTGAAGGAGCTTCAGCAACAGAACTCACTGCTGCTAAACTTGTAGATAATAAACTGAATAGAAATACTGATTTAGTAAAGCTATTTTTTATAGACATAATAGTCTCCGTTTGTTTTTAGTGTCCTAATTTTGTGCGATTGTATAGAGCGTTAATCTGTTGATAAACTGCATATTAGTTAATTAACTATTGCGCAACTTGAGATAATGGATCGAATAACAGCTGCAAAAGTATTTATTGAAATAACTGAGCAGGGTAGCTTTACAAAGGCTGCAGCTAAACTAAATATGTCAACAGCAATGGTAAGTCGCTACTTATCTGAATTAGAGCAATGGTTCGGTACACGATTAATGCATCGAACTACCCGCGTGATAAGTTTGACAGAAGCTGGAACTGCAACTTTACCAGCGTGTCGTAAGATGCTTATGGCTGTTGCTGAAGCAAAGAATTTAGTCATTGAACAAACGAAAAAAGCCAAAGGTGTTCTTAGGGTTGCGACGTCTGGCTCATTTGCGGACGCATACCTTGTTTCTGCCTTAGTTGAGTTTCAAAAGCTACATCCGGAAATAGAAATTAGTTTATCTGTTGGCCATACAATATCTAATCTAGTAGAGGATAGGATTGATTTAGCTGTAAGAGTTACTAATACACTCGATCCAACTATGATTGCTGTTCCTTTAACGTTATGTAATTCAGTTTTGTGTGCCGCGCCTGAATACCTTGAAAAATATGGAACGCCTACTTCTTTCGAGGAATTAAGTGAACATAGATGTGTTGCTCATTTTTCTGGCTCGCGCAAAAACTATCGCTTCATTAAAGGTGAAGATATTATAGAAGTGCCAGTAAAAAGGTACTTTGAAAGTAACGAAACTAATGTAATAACACGGGCTGTTTTGAGTGGGGCTGGAGTAGGAATGTTGCCTACATTTTATGTAGGAAAGCATCTTAAATCAGGCAAGCTCGTTAGGATATTACCCCAATTCCAGCCAGAACCCCTCGGTATTTATGCAATTTACCTGAGCCGTCATCACCAACCCTTGTCTTTAAGGTTACTTGTTGAATTTCTTAAATTGCAGTTTAAAGATGCAGCAGCACCTTGGGATCACGAGTTAGGAGTTATTCCCAGTAGGGTAGAGAACAAAAAGGAGCCTTAAGGCTCCTTTATAGTGAATGCTGTTTGGCTTAAGCCATGAACTTTTTGATGCTAGTTAAAATACCATTTGCATCTAGGCCCATTTCGGCGTGCATTTCATCTTGCGTACCATGCTTAATAAACTCATCTGGAATACCTAAGTTTAAGATAGTCACATCCGCTTTGATTGCAGCTAAGTATTCATTCACAGCAGAACCAGCACCGCCAGCAATGGCGTTGTCTTCTAGGGTAACAATGACATCATGGCTGCTGAGTAATTTACTGATAGCGTTAGTATCAAGAGGCTTGATAAAGCGCATATCAATGACTGTTGCGTTAAGCTCATCAGCGGCTACTTTGGCGTTCTCTAACAGCGTACCAAACGACAAGATGGCCACTTTATTACCTTGTTTGATATTACGCGCTTTACCGATTTCAATCGCGCTCATTGTTGATTCAACCTCACACGTGCCGGCACTACCACGTGGGTAACGAACAGCAACTGGTTGATTGCATTGGTAGCCAGTGTAAAGCATTTGGCGGCACTCGTTAGTGTCGCTAGGCGCCATGATAATCATATTAGGAATACAGCGCATAAAGCTTAAGTCATAGGCGCCTTGGTGAGTTTCACCATCAGCACCAACAATACCGGCACGGTCAATAGCAAATAAAACGGGTAAGTTTTGTAATGCTACATCGTGGATAAGTTGGTCGTACGCACGTTGTAAAAAGCTTGAATAAATAGCAACAACAGGCTTCAACCCTTCACAAGCAAGGCCAGCTGCAAGCGTTACAGCATGTTGCTCGGCAATTGCTACATCAAAGTATTGCGCTGGGTACTCTTTAGAAAAACGTACCATGCCTGAGCCTTCACGCATTGCAGGGGTAATTGCCATTAACTTGGTGTCTTGAGCCGCCATATCACATAACCAATCACCAAACACATTTGAGAATGTGGCAGCGCCTGGTTTTGATTTTGGTAATTTTGACATGCTCGGATCAAATTTTGGTACGCCATGGTAACCAATTGGATCCGCTTCAGCTGGTTTATAACCTTTGCCTTTTTGCGTTTTAATATGCAGTAACTGCGGGCCTTTAAGGTTACGCATATTACGTAAGGTATCAACCAACATATTTACATCATGACCATCAATTGGGCCGATGTAGTTTAGGCCTAATTCTTCAAAGAACGTGCCTGGAATGACCATACCTTTTAAGTGTTCTTCCATGCGGCTAGCAAGTTCTTTCACTGGCGGTAAACCTGAAAGCAGCTTTTTACTGCCTTCACGAATATTGGTGTAGAAACTACCAGATAAAATACGGGCAAAGTGATTGTTTAGTGCACCTACGTTTTCTGAAATCGACATTTCATTATCGTTTAAGATAATTAACACGTTAGGGTTTACATCACCCATGTGATTCATTGCTTCAAATGCCATACCCGCCGTAATTGCACCATCGCCAATAACCGCTACAGTTTTACGATCTTTACCTTCTTTTTCAGCGGCAATGGCCATGCCTAAGGCTGCTGAAATTGAGGTGCTCGAATGGCCTACACTGAAAGTGTCGTAAGGGCTTTCTTCACGGAATGGGAAAGGGTGCAAACCGTCTTTTTGACGAATAGTATGCATTTGGTCACGGCGACCCGTTAAGATTTTGTGCGGGTATGCTTGATGACCCACATCCCATACTAAACGATCTTCAGGAGTGTTATAAACATAATGCAGCGCAACGGTTAGTTCAACAGTGCCTAAACCTGATGCTAAATGACCACTACTTTGCGAAACCGAGTTAAGTAGGTATTCGCGTAACTCTTTACTAAACGCAGGTAACTTGTCTTGCGCTAAATCACGCAGTTGTGCTGGTTCGTCAACCAAACTTAATAATGGATACTTGCTACTATCAAGTGTCATGATTTTTTATACATCCTTCGCTAACCAGAGTGCATTATAGCCCATTGCCGCTCTGATTTTTTAGTTATTTTGTCTTTCTTTTTTTGGCATTAATAATTACGTTCAACGATATAGCTAGCAAGGCTCGCCAGCTCGTTGGTGTCGTAATCAATAGCCTCAAGAGCTTGATGAGCTTGAGCCAGTAAATCTTGTGCTTTTTGCTTTGCGCCAGCCATACCTAATAAAGCAGGGTAAGTTGCTTTATTAGCTGCAATATCTGAACCTTGTGGTTTACCCAATGTTTCAGTATCAGCTTCTACATCAAGGATATCGTCTTGTACCTGAAAAGCCAGTCCTATTGCTTGGCCAAATAGGTTTAATTGCGCGAGGGTATGTTCATCGCAATTTTTAGCACACAACGCACCAAGTGTAATTGCACAATTAAGTAATGCGCCTGTTTTTAGCTGGTGAATGCGCTCCAGCTGTTCAACAGTAATTTGTTTATCGGTCGCTTCGATATCCAGTGCTTGCCCACCTACCATACCCTCAATACCTGAGGCTTTGCTTAACGAGGCTATCATTTTTACTTGTTGCGTAGCTGAAACTGCAAATTGATGGTTAGCGATTAAATCAAATGCCAGTGTTTGTAATGCATCTCCGGCAAGTATGGCTTGCGCTTCCCCGTAAACAATATGACAGGTAGGACGGCCACGTCTTAAGTCATCATCATCCATGGCAGGTAGGTCATCATGGACTAATGAGTAGCTATGAATACACTCAATAGCAGCGGCAAGAATATCAAGATCGGCTTTATCTGCGCCCATCATTCGGCCAGTTGCATAAACAAGATAAGGACGTAAGCGCTTACCACCATTTAAAACACCATAATGAGTGGCTTCTTTGATGGTTTTTTCGGTATTAAGTGGTCGTTCGAAATAGCGATTTAAATGTGCTTCAACGTCTTCTCGAGCGCGTTGTAGTTGTTCTTTTAATTGCACTTAATTAGTCCAGGTTTGAATCAAAATTGCTAAGAGGCGCTTGGCTATCGTTGCCCATTAATATGGCAACCTTTTGTTCGGCTTGTTGTAACTTACCAGATGAAGCATTTGCCAACGCAATGCCGCGTTCAAACTGTTTGAGTGACTGCTCTAGGGACAGTTCACCTTGCTCCATTTGTGCAACAATTTGAGATAATTCATCCAGTGCTTCTTCAAAGCTTAAGTTTTCTGGTTTCTTTGTTGCCATTGTGGCCTCGATAGCTGTTAGAAAGTGAGGCCAATTTTAGGGGGAATGCTAAACTAGGTCAAAGAATGATGTGTTTTTTTACGCATAATCCATTTTCAATATGCTATTTTTACGGTTTTAGATACAGCTTAAACTTGTAGCTTAAAAATCTTACATTAAAATAAAATTAATTCATTTAATGATTTAAGTATTTCAACTGCTTGCCGATAAGCAGTTAATAATAAAAATTTGATACCTGAGGGTGTCGTGTAATTGTTCCTCTGGAGGGGTATGTGGATTTAGCAACCATAATAGGTATTCTTGGTGCCATAGGCTTAATTGCTATGTCGATGGTGTTAAGTAGTGACGGCCAAGTTGCAATGTTTTACAACACGCCTTCGGTGGTCATTGTATTTGGTGGTTCGATTTTTATCGTATTATCGAATTTCACTATGGGGCAATTTTTGGGCATAGGTAAAGTCGCTGCAAAAGCCTTTATGTTCAAAATCGAATCTCCAGAAGAGTTAATTGAAAAAGCAGTGGAATTAGCTGACTCAGCACGTAAAGGTGGTTTCTTAGCATTAGAAGAAGCCGAAATCCCCAACGGTTTTATGCGTAAAGGGGTCGATATGTTAGTGGATGGTCATGATGCTGATGTTGTTCGTGCCACCCTACAAAAAGATATTTCTCTTACTGCTAACCGTCATGAACTAGGGGCTGGGTTATTCAAATCACTTGCGGATATCGCTCCTGCGATGGGTATGATCGGTACGCTAATCGGTCTGGTTGCTATGTTATCAAACATGGATGACCCAAAAGCAATCGGCCCTGCTATGGCGGTTGCACTTTTAACTACTCTCTATGGTGCGTTCTTAGCAAACGTTGTTGCTATTCCAATTCAGGTAAAACTAGAGCTACGTAAAGACGAGGAAGCACTTAACCAGCGTTTGATTCTCGACGCGGTACTGGGTATTCAAGATGGTCAAAACCCGAAAGTAATAGAAGGTATCTTGAAAAACTACTTAGCCGAATCAAAACGTAAAGTTGATACCGAGGAGTAGGGTATGTCAGATCAAGAGTGCAAATGTCCACCTCCAGGTTTACCCGCCTGGATGGGAACCTTCGCAGATTTAATGTCATTATTAATGTGCTTCTTTGTACTCTTGCTTGCCTTCTCAGAAATGGACGTACTGAAGTTTAAGCAAATTGCCGGCTCTATGAAGTTTGCTTTCGGTGTACAAAATAAAATTGAAGTAAAAGATATTCCAAAAGGAACCTCGGTCATTGCTATGGAGTTTACTCCGGGTAAACCTGAACCCACTCCTATTGAGACAATTCAACAACAAACCGTAGAAATGACACAACAAATGCTTGAGTTTCAAGCTGGTGATGAAAGCTCTGCCGGTGGTCGACAAGAACAGCGCGGCAATAAACGTGGTGGTGAATCGCAAAGTACGGCGCAGCAACAAGCTTTAGAACAGTCAATTTCAGCAGCTGATCAAGAACAAACAAATGAACTTGTGAAGAAAATTGCCCAGCAACTAGAACAGCAAATTATGGATGGTGCGATTGAGCTTGAGTCATTAGGCCAGCAAATTATTATTCGCATTCGTGAGAATGGTTCATTCCCATCAGGGAGTGCTTTTTTACAGCCAAAATTTAAACCTATTATTCGTGATATTGCTACGCTGTTAAAAGATGTGCCGGGTGAAATAACCGTGTCAGGGCACACTGATGACTTCCAAGTATCGAATGAGCTTTATACTAACAACTGGGATTTATCATCAAAGCGTGCGGTGGCAGTTGCCAGTGAAATGGAAAAAGCGCCAGGTTTTGATAAGTCTCGTATGATGGTGGTAGGTCACGCAGAAACCAGACCCCTTGTACCGAATGTGACCGATGAAGACCGTAGGCGAAATCGTCGTGTTGAAATCTCTATCATGCAAGGCAAAGCACACGAATCTGACCCTATTGATGTAAGGCAATAAATCAATTAAAGTGAAACTTCATTAACACATGTAATGGAGTATAAAAATGAAAAAAGTTGATAAATATAGCTATATGCCTGGTAATGGTGATGGCGACGATGATGGTAAAACAGAATAAGGTTCGTTAATTTTGCCTGATTGGTTTGTATATACCATCTCAATTTTGAGTAATAGCTGGGTGTTCATTCTGAGCCCAGCTATTTTCGTTTTCTACCTCCGTAAAGATTGGCAGGCATTCCACTTCACCGTAATAACAGCATGTTTCTTTTTATACGGTACCTTAATTCATGGCACTTTACGTGAGTTTGATGACATCTATATCTGGCGCTATGTAGTTTGGGCTTTTAATGATATTGCTTGGATGGCAATCATTGCTTACTTAGGTATTAAAGATAAAGTCTACTTATGGCAAAGTGTTTTAGGGCAGTTGGTTGTGATAATGGCGCCCATTTTACAGTTGTTCCGTTTAGTTGACCGCCACCTTTGGGATTTGTCATACAGCACTTATATGTATAAGACCCTGCTACCGTTAATTAATATTGGTACTGTGGTCGTCTGTTACCTACCACTTATCTACCTTTTTACTCGACGAAGCCAGCAAGCTTAAGGCGTTTCTTCATTAAAAATCCTGTGTTAGACTACTGTTTATAAAAACAGTATTTAGTGTTGCGTTATGAAACTTTACATTGCCGAAAAACCATCCTTGGCGCGAGCCATTGCAGATGCACTGCCAAAACCACAAAAAAAGCATGATGGCTATATAGAACTAGGTAATGGTGATTGTGTCTCATGGTGTATTGGTCATTTGCTTGAACAAGCAGAACCTGATGACTACGATGCAAGTTTTAAAAAGTGGCGGTTTGAGCATTTACCTATCGTGCCTGAACAATGGCAATTAAAACCTAAAGCAAAAACGCGTAAACAACTTACTGTATTAAAAAAGCTCATTAAGCAGGCTAGTACAATAGTTCATGCTGGCGATCCTGATCGCGAAGGCCAGCTATTGGTTGATGAAGTGATCGAACAGGTTAAACTTAGCCAAGCCAAAAAACAGCAAATTCAACGACTCTTGATCAGCGACTTAAACTTAAGTGCAGTTAAAAAAGCGCTGAATAATTTAAAGTCGAATCGCGATTTTATTCCATTGAGTGTATCTGCTTTAGCTCGCTCACGTGCCGATTGGCTATTTGGCATGAATTTAACTCGCGCTTATACGCTTGCTGGGCAAAAAGCTGGGTTTGGCAATGTGTTATCTGTTGGGCGTGTTCAAACGCCTATTTTAGGTTTAGTCGTTAATCGTGATAATGAAATCGCTAATTTTGTAGCAAAACCTTTTTATGAAGTATTAGCTCATCTTGAAACTCAGCAGCAGCAAGCATTTTCTGCAAAGTGGCAGCCAAGTAAAGCATGTGAACCTTATCAAGATGAAGAAGGGCGAGTATTGCATAGAGGGCTTGCTGAAAATGTTGTGTCACGCATAACTAATCAACCGGCTAAAGTAGTTGAGCTTGAGCAAAAGCAAAAAAAGCAACAAGCGCCACTGCCTTATAACTTATCTGCTTTGCAAATTGATGCGGCAAAAGCGTTTTCTATGCCTGCACAAAAAGTGTTAGATACCTGTCAAAGCTTGTATGAGCGCCATAAGTTAATTACGTACCCTCGTTCAGATAATCGCTATTTACCAAAAGAGCATCATAAAGATGCAGCGAGGATTATTGCAGCCATCGCCAGTAATGAAGGTCAAGCAAGTGAAGCTTGCATGCAAGCTGATACCAGTAAGCGGAGTAAATGTTTTAATGACAGCAAGGTTGCAGCTCACCACGCTATTGTTCCTACCGAAAAACAGCTTCGCTCAGTATCATTAAATAGCGATGAACAAAAAATCTATCGCTTGATCTGTCGTCATTATTTAATTCAGTTTTATCCAGACTATATATTTAACGAAACTAAAGTAACGGTTGAAATTGCGGGTGGGCTTTTTAAAGCAGCTGCTAAGCAAGATGTTAGTTTAGGCTTTAAAACATTAATGGGCAAAACAGAGTTAAAAAATGAGCAAACCTTACCTGCACTTGAAAAAGGTCAGCCACTGCATTGCAATCAAGGTGAAGTGGTAGACAAAATGACGACACCGCCAGCGCATTTTACTGATGCTACCTTATTGAGTGCTATGACAGGCATCAGCCGCTATGTGAAAGACCCAGAAATTAAAAAGATCCTCAAAGAAACCGACGGCTTAGGCACTGAGGCTACACGGGCTGGTATTCTTGAGCTTTTATTTAAACGCCGCTTTTTAGAGCGTCAGGGTAAAAACATTCTAGCTACCGCAACAGGCAAAGCTCTTATAAGTACATTACCAGAGCAGCTTGCTAGCCCTGACTTAACAGCTAAGTGGGAAGCATCGTTAGGGAATATAGCTGAGCAACACATGAGTTATCAGCAATTTTTAACGCCATTGTTGGCAGAGTTACATGCTTTAGTTGAGCAAGCTAAGCAGTGCGACAGCCAAGTCTTTGCTCAGTTGCCAAAAACGCCGCAAAAGCGACGTTTTAAAAGAAAGGCTAAACCCAGAGCTAAGTCAGCCTAAACTATTTATTTTTTGTTGAATAGGGCAACCGCAGCATTACTCATCGCTGTAATCCCAGTAGGAAGCGCCTTCTTGTAATCAGGTGCAAACTTACTTGAGTGTAATGAAGGTAATGTTGCGCCAGATTGCATTGCTGCATCATATTGATTAGGTTCAACACCGCCTAACCAAAACAAAGTAATTGGCACGTGCTGTTCTGTACGACCGTATAAACCAAAGTCTTCACCAGCCATGACTGCTTCAGTTTCAAGTACATTGTCTTCACCAATAGCATTAGCAATTGCTGAACGCACTATGTTGGTTTGAGCTGGATTGTTATAAGTCGAAGGAATTGACTCATCTTCATGCACATATACTTCAGGTGCTAAGCTTTCATCAAGTCCTGCACTTAATGCAATACCTTTAGAAATTCGTTTAATCGCTGCGATTTGTTGTAAGCGAACTTCAGGGTTATAACTACGCAATGTAAGTTGTAGTTTTACTTCATCAGAAATGACATTGTGTTTAGAGCCACCATGAATTGAGCCAACGGTAATCACTGACGGTTCAAGTGGTGACAATTCGCGACTAGTAATAGTTTGCAGTGCCAGCACAATACGTGAAGCAATCACAACAGGGTCGATTGTTGTATGTGGATAGGCACCGTGACCGCCTTTACCCTTTACAGTAATATCAACAGAGTCAACACTTGCCATCGTATATTCAGTTTTCATGCTAACTTTACCAGCAGGAACACTCGCACTTACATGTAAACCAATAACATGGTCTGGAGTAGGGTACTTAGTAAAAAGCCCTTCTTTAAGCATTGCTTTTGCACCACCGCCAACTTCCTCTGCAGGTTGTGCGACCATCATTAGCGTACCTTGCCACTGATCTTTATGTGTCATTAACTGTTGTGCTGTGCCAATAAATGAACTCATATGAATATCATGACCACAACCATGCATTACGCCAACAGTTGCACCAGCATCATTTGTTACAGTCACTTTAGAGGCGTAAGGTTTTCCTGTTTGCTCAACAATTGGTAATCCATCAGTATCTGTGCGGATCATTACTGTAGGGCCATCACCGTTTTTATAAATACCAACAACGCCGTAACCACCTACATTATCAGTAATAGTAAAGCCCAGCTGTTTTAATTGCTTTGCTAGCTTTTGGCCAGTTTCTTTTTCGTGGTAAGACAGCTCGGGAGATTGATGTAAATCTAAATAAAGCTTTTCAATCTCAGGCATAGTTTTTTGAAGGTTTAAATCGAGCGTTGTTGCTTGTGCTAATGGACTAAGAAGTAATAAAGCTGCAGAAATAGCAGATAATTTCATAATGACCTCGACCCGTGGGGCTTGTAATTGTTATGTTTGCCACTATATAAAAACCTAAATACTTATATAGTGCAATCGATCAAATGAATAATATGATAAAACTTACCCAGCAAAATTTGCAGCAAGCACTGGGTGAAACGTCCGCTGAAAAGCTAGTGCTACTTACTTTTTACTCTGCGCAAAACCCAGAATGTCATCAGCAAGCTGCAATTTTAGAGAAAATAGCAAATGAGTATGGTGAGCATTTATTAGTAGCGACATTAGATTGTGATGTTGAGCAAGCCCTTGCAGGGCAACTTGCGCAGCAAATTGGTTTACAAGCATTACCTACGCTTGTGATGTTAAAAGATTCAGCGCCTGTCGATATGTTACCGGGTGCTCAAACAGAGCAGCAAATTCGCGATGCGCTAGGCAAACATTTACCAGCTCAACACGAGTTATTACTAGAGCAAGCTAAGCAAGCGTTAATTAATCAAGATTTAAATAATGCTTTTAACTATGCAAAGCAGGCTTATGAGCTTGATCCAAACCATACACGTGTTAAGTTAGTTTTAGCTGATATCTGTATTCAAATTCATAAATTAGAAGATGCACAAGCATTATTAGATTCGGTTGCAGAAAACGAACGTGATGCGTATTTCACAAATATTCAAGCAAAGTGTGAACAAGCATTAGCTGCAACAGATTCACCTGAAATAAAAGCACTGCAGGATAAAGTTGAAAAATACCCAAATGATTTAGAGATAAAAGTAGAACTAAGTAATGCTCTTAATAGTGCGGGTCGTAAAGAAGAAGCTTTAGAGATGTTATTTAATGTACTTAAAAAAGATCTTAACTACGCAGATGCAAAACCAACCTATCTAGAAATTATCGCTTCTTTACCTGATGGCGATGCCTTGGCATCTAAGTATCGTCGTAAGCTATATAGTATCTTGTACTAATTAAGAGTTGATTGATAAAAGCGCCACTAAAAATAGTGGCGCTTTTTTTATTTAAAAACTTGCGTATTACCTATTATCGATAATAATTAAGATCCTCTCGAGAAAAGTTGACTGTATTTTGTACAGTAAACTGTGTTTTTTACTGCCTTTAGCTTGTTTTTTGCGCGAAAGGTAAGTTTTTAGTAGTTTTCTACAAAAAGTGCTTGCGTTAATTCTTCGCATCTCTATAATGCGCATCCACTGACACGGCGGGCAGCAATGAAAAGCGCTGAACAAGGTGACAGAGAGTTAAGTAAAACTTGGGTTTGAAACGGTCTAAAAAGAAAGTTTAAAATTAAGTGTTGACTCGAAAAATTAAGGATGTATTATACGCATCCCTAGCGACAATGTCGCAACGTTCTTTAACAATATAAAGCAATCATCTGTGTGGGCACTCGTACAGATTGAGTTCTAACAGCGAAGCTTAGTTTACTAAGTGACGCAAAAAAATTTAGAGTCTCAAATGTAACTGAGTGACCAACGGAAACAAGTTTACTTGTTTCAGCACAGTCAATTCGATATCGAAAGATATTAAAATTCAGAATTCATTGAGCACGAAACTTCGGTTTCAAAAAACTTTTAATTGAAGAGTTTGATCATGGCTCAGATTGAACGCTGGCGGCAGGCCTAACACATGCAAGTCGAGCGGAAACGAAGAGGTGCTTTGCACCTCTGGCGTCGAGCGGCGGACGGGTGAGTAATGCTTGGGAATATGCCTTATGGTGGGGGACAACAGTTGGAAACGACTGCTAATACCGCATAATGTCTACGGACCAAAGTGGGGGAC
>NZ_BRCZ01000014.1:0-73083 GCF_023708065.1 Pseudoalteromonas sp. NCCP-2140
AGATGAAGGTGGTCGTCACACTCCATTCTTCAAAGGTTACCGTCCACAGTTCTACTTCCGTACAACTGACGTAACAGGTGACGTACAGTTACCAGACGGCGTTGAAATGGTAATGCCTGGTGACAACATCAAGATGACTGTAGAGTTAATCTGCCCAATCGCGATGGACGAAGGTTTACGCTTCGCTATCCGTGAAGGTGGCCGTACAGTTGGTGCTGGTGTTGTTGCAACTATCGTTGAGTAATCAACTATAGTAATGCATCAAGCATTAAGAAAAACCCGAGCTTAGTCTCGGGTTTTTTTATGGGTGAAAAAAGCTGTCAGCTTTAAGTTTTAAGCAGTTTAGAGTGAAAGGCTAATCTGCCGCCTTCAAATTCCCAATGGACGAAGGTTTACGCTTCGCTATCCGTGAAGGTGGCCGTACAGTTGGTGCTGGTGTTGTTGCAACTATCGTTGAGTAATATCAACAGATAGAGCTTCACAGCTTATAAAAAGGTCGCCTAGGCGGCCTTTTTTAATGTCTGTAGAAAAGCTATCAGCTTTCAGACGTCAGATCAGAAGAGTGGGGTTGGTTAGTGTGGTGTCTCACTCAGCATTTGCCGTGTTCATTCTTCGGGTAGGTTGGTTTGAGCGAAGCGAAACCCAACACAATCCATGTAAACCTTTTCTTTTATGAACTCAAATAGCCATTCTGCAAATAGGCTTGACCTCGCCCCTTTAAACTTTATCCTCGCTAACTCATATCTAAATCCAACCCCTTGATATCTATCCTAGTTATTCATCCCTAAATTGGGAAATGATTATGAATGTTAGCTGAACTGAACTACGCTTGATTAATAACTAATAATAAATGTGTAGATTTAGGGATGATCCGTTTTTTTATAGCGCTGTTAGCACTTCTGTTTTTACCTTCAGCTTGGTCTGCATTTCATAATTACGATATTGAAGATGGGTTATCGCAAAGTGTTGTGTTCGATATTGTGCAAGACCAGCAAGGTTTTATGTGGTTTTCAACACAGGCAGGCTTAAATCGCTTTGATGGCAATGAATTTACTGTATTCACAGCATCTGATGAGACAAATAGCCTAGCTAATAACTATATCTATCCATTGGCACTTGATAGCGAATCACAGCTGTTTATAGGTACTCGAAATAGTGGTGTAAACCAGCTCGCATTACATGATTATCAATTTTCTGAGCCGCTTTTAAAAGAGCGCCGCATTACCAGTTTATTGGTGACGCAACAGCAAGTTTATATTGGCACTTACGACGGCAGCCTGTTTCGTTACGATAAGCAAAAAGAGCAGCTTGAAACGTTAATAACAGGGTTAAAAAAGCCTATTTATGCGCTATCAAAAATTGCTGACATCCTTTGGATTGGTACTCATGGGGCTGGGGTACTTCATTATGACCTTATTAATAATAAACAAATCAATTCGGTTTTTTCTGGCTTTGCTGAGCCTGTAGATATTCATGCCAGTATCTTTGCTATCAAACAGGCTGCTGATGGCAGTATTTGGTTGGCAAGCCAGGGCGGTGGTTTATATAAGATTGAGTTAAGTACAAAAACAATAACGCAGTGGCTTACCTCTAAAGATGATAATTCGGGGCTTAGTAGTAATGAAATTCGTGATATTGAGTTTGATAGTCAAGGCCAAGTTTGGCTGGCAACGCGAGGCGGCGGTATTAATGTTTACAATCCTATTAATGCAAGTTTCACCGTCTTAGTGCATGACCCATTTGATAAATATAGTCTTGCTCATGACCGGGTATATAGTATCTACCGAGACAGTAGCGACATTATGTGGTTTGGTACTGCACATGGGATCAGTAAGCTCGACCCAGCATCATTGCAATTTAGTAAGTTAAAAAAGCCAACGCCACTTTCAAGTAACGATGCGTGGGCGTTATTTGAAGACTCAAAGCAACGTATTTGGTATGGCAGCTGGGGTGGCGGTATCGATATTCTTGATCAGCAATTAAATCGTTTAGAACGCATAACCACCGAAAGTTCACCGTATTCAATCAGTAGCAATGCAATTAAAGCCATCGCCGAAGATCGTAATGGCGATATATGGATTGGCAGCTGGCAGCAAGGGATTGATGTTTTGCATACAGATGGCAGCATCAGTCACTTTCGAGCAGATGAAGGCGAGCATGGCTTAACTGAAAACAGTATATATGCCCTTTTAGTCGATGAGAAAAATAATGTTTGGGTCGGCACTAATGGAGGGGGGCTGTTTTGCTTTGATAGGCAGCGCGGCAAATTTATTAGTTTTGCAAAGCCTGTAGCGAATACTCAACTTGTAATTCCAACGGCGCGGGTGACGAGTTTATATAAAACTTCGCAAGCAGATCTGTGGATAGGTACAGATGGTGATGGGGCTTATCATTACAACGCTGCAACCGATACCCTCACTAATTACCGTAAAGGTGACTTGGCTTTATCTGATAATACAGTGCGAGCGTTTTTAAAAATTGATCAGCAAATGTGGCTCGCAACATCGAACGGCTTAAATATTATTGATTTGAGCAACCAGCAAGTTCATCAGCTTAATGTCGCTCAAGGCCTTCCTAATCAAGTCGTTTATGCGTTGTTAAAAGACAACGAAGGTTGGGTCTGGCTAAGTACTAATAACGGTCTCGCTAAAATAGATCCTGCAACCATGAGCATTAAAAACTATAAAGCTCGCCATGGCTTACAAGGTAATGAATTTAATGCCGGTGCTTATTTAAAAACCCGTGATGGCCGCTTGATGTTTGGTGGCACACAAGGGGTTAGCGTGATTAATCCTGCTGACCTTGAAGTTAATAATATTGGCGGGCAATTAGCACTCACTAGTTTGCAGTTTGATGATGAGGATGTGGTAAATCAGGGAATCAGCCGTTTAGGCAGTTTATACCAAATAGAAAAAAGCCGTTCAGTGACTATTCCTGCGGGAATTAAACGGGTTCATTTTCAGGTTAGTTACCTACACTACTCTGAGCCACAGACTAACCAGTACTCCTATCAGTTAGCAGGCTTTGAACAGCAATGGCGAAAAGCTACAGGGCCGTTTTTATCTGTTGACTACACTAATCTTCCTGCTGGTAAATATCAGTTGAAAGTTAATGCTAGTAGTGAAAATGGGGCTAATGCGCTCACCCCATTACTGTTAAACATAACGGTTCTTGCGCCTTGGTGGCAAACAAGTGAGTTTTATCTGCTAGCAGCCATGCTGATTTTGGCTATGGTGTGGTTATTCACAGTGCTTTGGACTCGCCGTATTCGCAAACAAAAATATTATCTGGAGCAAATTGTTAGCGAACGCACTGATGAAATTGCAGAGCAAAAAATGCTAATCGAACAGCAAGCTGATGCTCTGAGTGACTCACTCGAAAATAAAGTGCGCTTTTTCACACATGCATCACATGAATTACGTACTCCTTTGAGTTTGTTAATTGCGCCGTTGCAAAAGCTAATCGCAGATGAGCGAAATACTGAAAAGCGAGAGCAACTGAATTTGGTACTGCGTAATAGTCGGCGTTTAGAAAACTTGGTCGATAAGCTATTAACCTTGACTCGCTATGATGAGCGCCATGAAGAGATTATTAAAGTTGTGTCATTATCGGCAATATCCAGAGAGGTCGCAGGGCAGTTTGCTGTGTTAGGTGAAAAGTCCATCGACTTTCAGGTCGATATTGAAGAGGCTGTATTTATTGAAAGCACCCGAGAAGGGGTGATCACCATTCTTACCAATCTATTAAGTAATGCCTTTAAATATACTAAGCAAGGTCAAGTTAGCTTAACCGTAAGCGCATCAGGTGAACTTGCCAACATAGAAGTAACCGATACAGGTAAGGGCATTGCTGACGCTGAAAAAGACAAGGTGTTTGATACATTCTACAGAGTGAGTTGTCATGCAAATATAGCAGGAAGTGGCGTTGGTTTAACTATCGTTAAGCGCTTGGTTGATAAATACAAAGGTACTATTGAGCTGTCAAGTCACCTAGGGGAAGGGACCAGCTTTAAACTCGCATTTAAAACAGCGCAATTTGCAGAGCAAACTCCAGTTGATAGCACAAGTCTAAAATCAACAGAGAATCATGACAAAGCGAGTGTATTAATTATTGAAGATAATGACGAGCTACGTCATTACCTAAAAACAGAGTTACAGCAGCGTTATCAAGTATTATTAGCTGAAGATGGTCAAGTCGGTTTGCAAATAGCGCTGAGCCAAGTACCAGATTTAATCATCACTGATTTAATGATGCCAAAAGTCGATGGCTTTACTGTGTTAGATTCATTACACAATTCGCCCGTTACATGCCATATCCCAGTGGTTATTTTAACTGCAAAGGGCGACTACGAAACCCGAATTAGCAGCTTAAAACAGCATGCGCTAGATGTGATCACTAAACCATTTGATAGGGAAGAGCTCTTTTTAAAAGTAGAGAACTGGATACATTGGGTTAGCTTATATTCGCAGCAGCAAATTATGGGGTTACCTCTTAATTCTCAAACTAAGCAATCAATTAAAGTTGATCCTCGTGATAAACAGTTGCTTGAAAATTTAGGAAAATATGTTGCTGAGCATTACCAGCAACAAGGTTTCTCTATGGTGAATTGTGCGAAAGAGTTAGCGCTTAGTGAGCGTCAGTTACAACGCAAGTTAAAAGTCCTACTAAACATTACACCCAGTGAGTACTTACGAAATTATCGACTAACCAAAGCAGCCGAACTTCTTAGGAAAGGCCAACAAATAAGTTTAGTAATAGACGATGTGGGATTTTCGTCACGCTCGTATTTTTCTAAATTTTTTAAAGCAAAATATGGCATGACGGCGAAAGAGTATCAATGTCATTACATATAACTGGCTGTTAATTATGAAAATGTCGCATTTGAGTACATTTTTGTCGGCATAATGCATACATATTTTCTACAGTTAACCTAATCTAATTATATCTTCGTAGTTTTGGGGCTCTTTGTTTATCATTGACGGGCAAACATGACTGAGTACAGATTATGGTTAAGGACTACAGCGAGCCCCATCTATTTTTTACTTCCTTTGAGTTAAGGCTCTTAAATTTTCAAGAGCCGATTTTTATTACAACTTCGCTTAAAAGATTGAAAAGTTTATGTTACAACGGCACTAACATTACTTTTTAGTTACAAACATGACTGAACTTTACCATTGGTTTGATTTATTCGGCGTAGCCGTGTTTGCAGTTTCTGGAACGCTACTGGCGTACAACAAAAAAATGGATGGCTTTGGGGTTGTTGTGTTAGCCACAGTCACTGCTATTGGCGGTGGGAGTGTACGCGACGTTATTTTAGATGTTCCTGTATTTTGGCTACATGATCAAAGCTACTTTTGGGCTATTTTATTGTCTGTATTTGTCACCACTCGATTAATCAATAAACAGCGATCGATTTCACTTAATGCGCTGCAAGTTGCTGATGCTTTCGGTTTGGCATTTTTTGCGGTGATGGGCACACAAAAAGCCATGCTCGCAGGGATGCCAGACACCACGGCGATTATCATGGGTGTAATAACAGCCTGCTTTGGCGGTGTTATCCGTGATGTGCTGGCTGGGAATATGCCGATGCTATTAAAGGGCGAGCTCTATGCCATTGCTTGTATCGCTGGTGGCATTGTTTATACATTAAGTATTTCGCTGGGTTTAGTGACCGAAGTAGCTATGATATTAGCCATGCTAATGACCTTATCACTGCGTTTAGCTGCAATGAAATGGAAACTGACATTACACGTTTTTAAATATCCCGACTAAACTTAATTTAAGGATGAATGATAGGGACATCATGGATCGTGTCTTTAGCTAGAATATTTTCACGTGCACAAGTGGGTGTGCAAGCTCCTGAAGTGATAGTAGAAGTACACTTAGGAAATGGCTTGCCAGCTTTTCATATCGTTGGCTTGCCTGAAGCGTCAGTCAAAGAATCAAAAGATAGAGTGCGTAGCGCACTCGAAAACTCTCAGTTTGGTTTTCCAGATCAACGAATAACCGTAAACCTTGCGCCTGCTGATTTACCTAAAGAAGGTGGCCGTTTTGATCTGGCTATTGCTGTGGGGATTTTAGTCGCCTCTGGGCAAATAAACAGCCCTGATATTCATCGTTATGAGTTTTACGGAGAGTTGGCTTTAAATGGTGAAGTAAGAGGGGTAAATGCTATTTTACCTTCGGTGTTAGGAGCGAAAGAGCAGGGTCGTTGTTGTTTCTTACCCGCTGAAAACGATAATCTCGCAAGCCTTGTTTCGGGCGTCGCTCGAAAAGCTGTTTACTCCTTACAAGATGTTTGGAATGACTTATTAAATCAGCAACCCCTGCCACTTAATATTTGCTATCCAGAGCAGCAGTCGCAGCGTGACACGCTACTCGATTTAAGTGATGTGAAAGGCCAACCTGGCGCGAAAAGGGTACTCGAAATAGCAGCCGCTGGTGGCCATAATTTACTGTTTCTTGGCCCTCCAGGTACAGGCAAGTCAATGCTTGCCCAGCGTATGCCTACGATTATGCCAACCATGTCGGATGATGAAGCAATTAGTACCGCCGCGTTATATTCGATAATTGGTCAATCGGTTGATTTATCGAATTGGCGTGAACGACCCTTCAGAAATCCACATCATACTTGCTCTGCGGTTGCCCTTGTTGGTGGCTCTTCGAACCCTAAGCCGGGGGAAATCTCTCTTGCTCATAATGGCGTATTGTTTTTAGACGAGCTGCCCGAGTTTGAAAGAAAAGTGCTCGATTCACTGCGTGAACCAATGGAAACGGGCGTGGTGACTATATCGCGAGCGGCTCGACAAATGGAATTTCCATCGCAATTCCAGCTGATCGCCGCATTAAATCCAAGCCCTACAGGAAGTCATACTGATAAGCGTGCAACGCCTGATCAAGTATTGCGCTATTTATCTCGAGTATCTGGACCATTTATCGATAGGATTGATTTACAAATTGAGCTGCCTAGACTCACCAGTAGCCAATTACAGAGCACGCAAGTAGAAGAAAGCAGTGAACAAGTAAGAGCCAGAGTTGAAAGAGCTTATGCAATTCAACTTAACCGGCAAGGCAAAGTGAATGCGCGCTTGAATAATAAAGAAATGAGCATTCATTGTGAGTTGGCAGCTGCTGAGCTGCAGTTTTTAGCAAAAGCCAGCGAAAAACTGGCTTTATCACCACGCTCATATCATCGTGTTATTAAAGTTGCGCGTACCATTAGCGACTTGAAAGTACAGCCCGCAATTACCTTAAATGAATTAAAAGAGGCGCTGAATTATCGCGCCTTTGAACGGTTAATTAGTCAATTAACGCAGTATTAGATAACTTGCTAAATAGAGAGCATGTAACCTTTGCCGCGAACGGTAACGATACGTTTTTGGTCTTTTTCATCGCTTAATTTTTTACGTAAGCGGCCAATAAGTACATCAACGGTACGATCGCTTGGGCTCCAGTCAGGTTGACCAATTTCTTCGGAAATTTTTTCACGCGATGTCGCTTTACCTGCATTTGCAATAAGGCAAATAAGTACCTTGTGCTCTGCTTCGGTAAGACGAGACTCTTCACCATTAGGGGTCACTAATGTGCGGTTATCTGGGTGCAGTTTAAAGTCGGCATATTCAATAAACTCTTCACTCTCATCATCTTGCTGAGAGCCTTTTATGCGCTTAAAAAGAGCGCGCATTCTTAGTTCAAGTTCAAGTAAGTCAACCGGCTTGCAAATATAGTCATCGGCACCTTGTGCAAGACCTGCAATACGGTCAGCTTGCGAGTCACGACTAGACAGCACAATAACGCCAATATCAGTCAGTGCATTAAGTTCTTTGGCAAGCAAAAGCCCATCGCGTTTTGGTAACACAATGTCGATAACGGCTAGAGAAACTGCTTCTTTAGTTGAAGCACGCGATTGCACAATGCTTAATGCATCGGCCCCCGTTGAATCTACCTCAATATTAAACTCAGTTTCTTTGAAATGATTAAGAATGCGTTTAACGAGTAGTTCGTCGTCTTCAACCAATAAAACTTGAATAGTCATTCGCTTTAATTTCACACTTGATTTGTTGTTATGTTAGCACTGTATGGCAAAGGCTGAGAAGTGTATTGGCGAGGTTTGTAACTATTTCTTACAATTTAATGGCTTAGCTATAGTTGAAAAGGGTGAAAGCTGAGCACTCGCACAGTACTCAGCCAAGTGATTAAACTACTTTTCAGGATAAAGATATTGCCACCATTGTGGCTGATCTTTTAAGTTTTTATCGAAATAAGCCAACATGGTATTCCACCAGTCGAAGCGTTTATCTCGAGCAAAAATTTGGTGATCTGCACCTTTGTACTCAATCAGGTCAACATCTTTACCTAATAACTTTAATGCCGTGTACATATTGTGGCTTTCACCAACAGGTACGTTGGTATCTGAATCACCATGAAGGAGTAATAACGGCGTTGTTACTTTGTCAGCATGAAACACCGGGCTGTGTTGGCTATAAAGTGTAGGATTGTTCCACGGGTAGCTATTTTTAGATGCCTCTGCTGAGTATAAGTAACCCCACCAACCTTGACCCCAATACGAGGTGATATTTGAAATCCCTGCATGGGCAATTGATGCACTGAACATATCTGTTTTAGTTGCGAGTAGCATGGTCATAAAGCCACCGTAAGAGGCTCCTAAATTACCCACACGTTTACTATCTACAAAGCTATATTTATCTAAAAAGGCTTTTGTGCCGTCGATGATGTCGTTGGCGGTGTATTCACCCCACGCGTTGACGTGTTTAGCTGAGAACTCTTGGCCAAAGCCGGTTGCGCCAGTAGGTTGTAAAACGTAAACAACATAGCCATGCTCAGCCCATAGGTTAAATGGGTAGCGACCGGTAAAACCACGAGTTACTGGCGAAGTGCCACCATAATAATAAACCAGCGCAGGATATTGTTTATTGCTATCTAAATCATGGGGTAAATAAACGCGACCCTTAATTTCAATGCCATCTTTATTAGTAAAGTTAAACTCTTCCAATGAGGCTACTTGCGTATTTTCATAGCCAATTGGCTTAGAGTCCCACATTACTTTAGCGCGGCTCTTACCTAAGCTTAGTTGTTTTAACTGCTGAGGTGTTGACGCTGTGGTGCCGGTAACCAAAATGCGCGGGGTGCGTTCGTGTGAGTAGCTAACTTGCTCAACAACATCAAAACCCGTATTCACTTTATTAAAACGCTTTTTGCTTAAGTCGAATTGATAAAGTTGTACGGTATCTTGCTCGGTAACTTTAATAAGCGCATCACCGTTTTTAAGCACATTTAACTGGCCGATAGCCGGGTTAAACTCTTTACTTAAAGCGGTTGCTTTTTTACCGTCACGGCTGAGTAAATAAAGTTGACCGTCATAGTTATTAGCAAGCATCCCTTCAGGAAGGTTACGACCTAAGCCATTATTAAAATCTGGTCCGGCAGTGACATAAATTCCGTCGTCAGTATATTTAGCCTGATTAAATGTATTGTATTGACCAAGTACCGTAAGAGCCGATGTAGCTAGGTTTAACTCAACAAGTTCTGTTGCTGGCTGTGGTGATAGCTGCATTGCTTGTGCTGAGCGGCTCATTAAGACGCGACCGCTTTTAGCGTCAAAATCTTCAAGTGAATGGCTAAGTGGGCCTTGGCTTAAGATTTTGCTAAGACCTGTTGGTATATCGAGTAAATATACTTGCGATGTAGTACGAGCATAAGACCAACGGTCTTGCAGGCCTTGGTAATGCTTAGTGAGCTTGCCATTGTCTGTTGGAGACTTTGACCAACTAAAAATTAAGCTGTTGTTATCAAAAAACTGAAAGCCATTTGCACCAGCTAGATTTTTAGCAATGACGCTAAGTTGCATGGTTTTTAGGTTTAAACGCTTAAGCTCGCCATTTAATAAATACACTAAACTTTTGCTATCTGGGCTCCAAGTAATGTTACTTGGTTGGGCTGACTCAAAGCGATAAAGTGTATTGTTTTTTTCGTCTTTAAGTTCAGTAACATATTGTGCTTGATTAGCGGTTGTATCTTCGTAATGACGTTGGCTAGTAATGAAGTAATCACCATTTGGTGCCATTGAAATATAACTGACTGTTGGCGCATCAAATAATTGCTTAGCAGACAAACCGTGTTGTTGTTTAGCGCTAAATTGCACAGTATCTAGTTCTGACTTAGCCGTAAAATCAAGCTCAACCTCATTCCAGTTGGCTACTTGCTCAGTGATGATAACAAACTGATGATCGCCTTGGCTTAAAGCTAGCTCATAGCTTTTATTTTTTTCTGTTTGCTTTTCACCATCAATAAACAGCTGCGCGTTTTCAATGCCTTTAAGTGTTAATGAGCCTTGGCTAAAACGTTCAGTTGAGGCGGTAAATTTGAGTGCCTGTAAACCACCGAGTGTTAGCGCACTCACTTTGTCGAATGATTGCCAGTCAAGCTCATTACCAAAAACGCGTATGCTATCGCTGCTTTTTTGCAAGCTAGGTAATAGGTTAGCAATAATGGCATCGCGATGATCCGTTTGATATGGCTTAAGTTGCATATCTTCGCCAAGAGGGCCAATAAATTGCACCGCTGATTTATCAATGGCAGCGGCCATCGCTGTATTACTTAACGCACATAACGCTAATGCACTGAATGTTGTTTTTAGCTTGGCTGATTGGCTTAGCCAAGTAGTTGAAAGTGTCATAGTTTCGCCTGTTGAAGGTAATTTAAACCAATATAGCACGCTGCAAATTACCCAAAAAGTGCTCTGCGTTAGATTGCAGTCGGGTTTGAGCTTGTGGTTTTCAATTGCTATGGTGAGCAGGTTAACTTTTTAAGAGGGCTTACAGTGACATTGTTACTTGTTTATATGTTTGTTGCCATTGCGGTTTCGTTTTTGTGCTCAGTGATGGAGGCGGTACTGTTAAGTATTACACCAAGCTATGTTGCCATGCTCAGAAAGCAACAACCACAATTGGCAAAACGTGTTGGTAAGCTTAAAGACAATATAGACCAACCTTTAGCTGCAATACTCACGTTAAATACCATAGCGCACACAGCAGGTGCCGCTGGTGTTGGCGCACAAGCTGCGGTGGTGTTTTCAGATGCTGCCGTCGGTATAGCTTCAGCAATCATGACGTTATTGGTACTAGTGCTTTCTGAAATTATCCCTAAAACATTAGGGGCTAATTATTGGCGAGGATTAACACCCATTGTTAGCGTGAGCCTAATTTGGTTGGTGTTTATTCTAAAACCCTTTGTGTGGTTTGCAGACATTTTAACGCGCTTTTTGGGGCGTAATTACGATGAAGCCTATTATATTCGCCAAGAGATTGAAGCCATGGCTGATATTGGTACTGAGTCTGGAGCGCTTGGGCAAGATGAATCTGAAATCATTCGTAGCCTGCTGCATTTTCGTCATGCCAAACTCGATACCTTAATGACACCACGTACGGTGCTTTTTAAAGTGCATAAAGACCTAACCGTAAACCAATACTTGGCGGAGCATGGTTCTTCTTCGTTCTCTAGAGTATTGGTTTATGACAAAAATGGTGATGATATTATTGGTTTTGTGCATAAAAATGACATTATGCTGGCATATCATCGTTTAGGTGAAGACTATAAAATTAGCAAGCTTGTTAAGCCTATTTACACCGTACCAGAAACCTTGCATGTGCCAACCTTGCTCGAAACCTTACTGTCTGAGCGCACACATATTTGTTTAGTCGTGGATGAATACGGTGATGTGCAAGGTATTGTCACTCTTGAAGATTTAATTGAAGCATTAATGGGACTTGAAATTGTTGATGAACATGATCAATCAGCCAATATGCAAAAAGTCGCCAAACAGCGTTGGCGACAACGTTTAGCATCGAGTAATACCATCGTCAGTGACGATAAGCGTAAACCTTAGCGGCGATGTCCTGCTGCAGTTTTTACCATTTGCCGCCATGAAAGTGACCAATTTAAAAAGTCTTCTTTGGCTTTCGGGCGGCACAGCAAAAAGCCCTGCATTAAAATAAACTCTTTGTAGCGGTCGAGATATTCAAGCTCTTCAACGCGTTCAATCCCTTCGGCCACAATCGCAAGATCTTCTTGTATCGCTATATTCACCAAGCTACTAACAATCACTTGAGAAAACTGATCGGTTTCAATATTGCTAATCAAGGTGCGATCGATCTTAATTTCGGTAAACGGCAGCGTTTTTAGCTGCTGAACATTAGTAAAGCCAGTGCCAAAGTCATCAAGTGAAATACCAAAACCGCGCATTCGTAAACGGTTGAGTGTTTCGAGTTGTGCAGTGCTGCGTAGAGCATACTGTTCAGTAATTTCTAAAATAACTTCACTGGGGGTTAGGTTGTTAAGGTGCAGTATTAAAGCCAGTTTATCAGGGCAGCTTAAGTCCTCGAGCTGCGAAGGGGATAAGTTAAACGCCAGTTTTAAGTTGGGATCAAACTGCTCTTTAATTTCTGCAAAATCGTTAGTGGCTTTTTCAAATAATTGAAAAGTAATAAGGTTTATTAAATCCAGATCTTCAGCGATACAAATGAAGCGCTCTGGTAAGATAATTTCATCTGCTTGGCTTGTGTTGATACGGGCAAGCACCTCTATACTTTCAACCCGATTATCGTGGCGATTTATCTTAGGTTGATAAAACGGAATAATCTCATTATGACTGATGGCATGTAGTAGCAGTGACTCAGAAATAGGGGTTTTTGTACGCTCAACATGAATGGCAAAGTGCTCAAGCTTTTGCAGTAGTAAATAGACTTGATTAAGTTGCACGGGTTTAGTGACGTTACCAATTAAGTGAGCGTTATGCTTACGAGCAAGGTCTGCGGCAAGGTCTATAACTTTAGGATCCATCTCAGAAATAATGGCAATTGCACCTTGGTACTTCATAGCGCCTAAGTGGCGAATAAGCTCCATACCATCCATATCTGGCATATTGAGGTCAGTAAAAATTGCATCAAAGAATCGAGGTGCTTTTTTAATTTTTTCTAAAGCTTCTTCTGCACTTAGGCAGGTTGTGATGTGCGGAACCTCAAGCTCATTCAAAATGGCATGCATAACAATCAGGATGGCTTTTGAGTCATCCACTACGAGAATGTGTCTATTTGACTTCACCATATTCACTCCATGAACAAGAACGCTATAGTTAAAAGTAGTAGATAAACGGTATTTCGTCATGTTTTTTGCTTGTTTTGTGGTGCGAAAAATATACCCCCTTGTACCTAAAGGAAATTCGTAATTTTGTAAGGCCTCAGTATAATAGCCGCACTTTTTATTCGTATTTATAAGAACTATGGTCAGACTTCAGCTGAGCCTCGCAGACGAAACCTTTATTTTGCATTTAAACGGCTCACAGTTAATTCAGCTTTTTCATCAACAACAAGCAATTGCCTTTGATAGTCCAGAGTCAGATCTTTATGAGTTTGATTTTCAGGGGCTGCGTATTGGCCTTGATACTAGTAAAGTGCACGAAAAAAGCTTAGCAATCTTTGTTAACCAGCAGCAGGTGAGCCAACTTGCTTTACCTGAGTTACAAGAAGCTGAACCAAAACGCGGCATTATTGGTTTGCTGGCACTGGGCTTTAAATTATTCAAAAGTGCAAAAGTCGTGAAAGCGGCTTTAGCGGGTGCTTCGGTGGCAGGCTATGCGTGGTTATTTTCCATTGAATTTGCCTTGATGCTAATTGCTTGCTTGGTGGTGCATGAATATGGTCATGTGCGTGCTATGAAATATTTTGGCATTAAAACTAAAGGTATTTACCTTATTCCCTTTGTCGGTGGTTTGGCTGTTTCTGATGATAAGATTACCACCAGATGGCAAGACGTGGTGATCTCACTCATGGGGCCCGCTTTTGGCTTAATTACCTCTGTGCTGGGAGTGGTGCTTTACTACGCCACAGAAATGGAAATATTCGCCGGGGTGGCGGTACTCAGTGCACTGTTAAACCTATTTAACTTGTTACCTATTCTGCCCCTAGATGGCGGTCATGTACTAAAAAGCATTAGTTTTTCGATGCGTTCTTGGGTCGGCTTAAGCGTGTGCTTATTAGGCGTGTTATTTGGTTTATGGCTGAGCTATACCTTCGGTTTAATGCTCCTCGTGTTCTTCTTGTTTGTTGGCGCGCTTGAAATTGTATTTGAATGGCGTGGTCGTCATTATTCACACCTAATCCCTCTTGATACTTACGGGCAAGGTTTTTCAGCGGTCATGTACGCACTGGTTGTTGCAGGCCACGTTGCAGTGATGATGCATTTTGCTGATTCAGAAAGCCCAATCCTAAGTTTGCCAATGAAGATATTAGCAAGCTAGCATGCACAGCCAGTTATTAGGAAGTGTTTTTAACACTTCCTAATATCGTGTTAAGGATAAAAGCTCAGCATTAACGATATAAACACGCCGGTGATGATCAGCTGTACAAGGCAAAAGCCCATGATGTCTTTTGCTTTTAAGCCAGCAATAGCAAGTACGGGGAGTGCCCAGAACGGCTGAATAAGGTTAGTCCAAGCATCGCCCCATGCTACAGCCATAGCAACCCGTGGCATATCCGAGCCAAGTGTTTGTGCTGCAGGAATGACAATCGGCGCTTGCACTGCCCATTGGCCGCCGCCTGACGGCACAAATATATTCACAAACCCTGCACTTAAAAAGCTCCAAAATGGCAGTGTCTCGGCTGTTGCAATGGCAATAAATCCTTCAGAGATTTGTTGAGCAAGTCCTGTTTTTACCATAATCGCCATGATCCCTGCATAAAAGGGAAATTGAATCACAATACCAGCGCCACTAGGGATTGCTTGCTGTAAGCTGCTAAGTAAATTATGCGGCGTTTGATGCAGTAAAATTGCGCTAAATAAGAAAATAGCGATCACGCTATTTAAGTTTAAGCCGCCTTCGTTTAGCACAAAATAATAGAATAAATAGGCAAGACCAAAGGCACCTATACCCATACCAAGCAAACGACTATGCTCTATCACTTCGGCAGGGCGGGTAGGTGTTGCTATTTGTTGTGATTCATCATCGAGTTTTGCAGGGTCAACATAAACGCTGTCTTTTTCGCTCGGCAACATATAGCGATTTACCAGCGGCATGATAATAAACAAGCCCACAACAATAGCGATGTTAAATGCCGAAAAAATCGTGTTTTCGGTGCCTATTACCCCAATACTTTGCTCTGCAAAGTGGCCATCGGTTGCGATTGTCAGCGGCACTGAACCGGCTAAACCGCCATGCCAAACAATAAAGCCCGAATAGGCACTGGCCACTAACAAACGGTAATCTACGCGGGTTTGCTTCGCAATTGCCTTGGCGAACAAAGCGCCAATCACTAAACCAAAGCCCCAATTTAGCCAACTTGCTAATAAAGACACGAGCGTAACGAGTATGATCGCTTTTGCAGGGCTGTTGGCAAGAGTCGCGAGTTTGTTGAGTATACTGCGCATCACCGGGGTACTCGCTAGCATGTAGCCCGTTAGCAGTACTAGCAGCATTTGCATGGCAAATTGTAATAGGTTCCAAAATCCACCACCCCAAGCCGCGAGCACTTGCGTGGGCGTTGACGGCGTAAAGAGGCTCGCAACGATAAAGCTCAGCAAGGTGAGTAATATAACAAATACAAACGGGTCGGGTAGGTAACGCTCTACTAGTTTAGTGAATGGTTTGGCAACGCGATTTAGCATAGTTTTTATTGTTGTCGTCGAATCGATAATGCCAATAAATCATGATTAACGATGATTGGCAAATTGCGACGTCGTTGCTTTAGCTTATACCTTTAAAAACAGATGCTAAAAGTGCTTACTGTGAATCTTGTTCTAACACTGCTTTTAAGCGGGCTTGAACTTCTTCTACTAACAGTATTGGCTGGAACTTTGATAAGAAGGCATTACAGCCAACCTTCTCAACTAAAGCTTGGTTAAAGCTACCACTCAAAGAGGTATTAAGCACAATATGTAGGTTCTTCATGCGGCTATCGTTACGAATTTCGTGTGTTAAACGGTAGCCATCCATTGCTGGCATTTCAGCATCGGTGATCACCATGAGTAATTCTTTCTCTACATCTTTGCCTTGATCAGCCCAGCCTTTTAGCATTTCGAGTGCTTCAAGTCCGTTACGAGCAGGTATGATTTCGATGCCAAGTTGCGACAAGGTATCGCTTACTTGTTTACGAGCCGTTGGCGAATCATCGGCGTGAAGAATTTTGCGGCCTGCAAACTCGTTCACGATGCTTTTATCTAGAATGTCTTCAGATATTTGGACTTCGTACTCAACGATTTCTGCAAGCACTTTTTCTACATCGATAATTTCAACCAGCTGCTCTTGGCCATCGCGTTTTATTTTCGTTAAGGCTGTTAGGTAATGATTTTTACCAATTGCCGTTGGCGGCGGCATGATATCTGACCACGTCATATTGATGATTTGATCAACTTTACCAATTAAAAAGCCTTGCACGGTACGATTGTACTCGGTGATAACGAGGTTTGTATCTTCGATGTGTTTAGCTTCAGGCATGTTTATCGCTCTGCGCAAATCAATCACCGGAATTGATTCGCCACGAATATTTACAACCCCAGAAACTTTAGGGTGGGCGTGGGGAATTTTGCTAATTTGCGGTAACTTCACCACTTCTTTAACTTTAAACACATTGAGAGCGAATAAGTGGCGACTGTGTAGGTAAAATAGTAAAAGCTCTAAGCGGTTTTCACCGACCAGTTGCGTACGCTTATCGACGGAAGCAAGAACACCTGACATATTTCACCCTAAACACCTAATACAGAGATAGTATAGTCTACTATCATTTTTCATCGACATGCATTAGTAATTTTCCATCAGTTGCCAAAATGCAAGCATTACAGTACCGTATCGATAATTTCCTCCACTATAAATCGCAAGGATCATGCATCATATATTTAATCGTTTAGTGGTACTTATTCGCAGTCACATTGATCAAGTAAGTTGGCAGGCTGTGGTATTTACTACGCTTTTGCATATGCTACTTATTTGGTGGCTGCTTATGCTTGCAGGAGAGCAAGCGCTCACACCACTTAGTACTTATTTTTATTATTATGTAGTAACTACATCTACAGTTGGCTATGGCGATTTTAGCGCAAGCACCGAGCTTGGCCGTTGGATTGTCGCATTATTGCAAATACCTTTTGGTTTAGCATTATTTGGCGTTCTGTTAGGAAAGACAGGGCAAACAGTAACTTATTTAATTAGGCGCGCTATGACGGGTGATAAAAGCTTCGCACATATAAACAATCACATTATTATCTTTGGTTGGCACGATACACGTACTAAAAAGATGGTTGACTATATCTTGGCCGATCATAAACGCTTAGATCGTCGTATTTTATTGGCGGTTACTGAACAAATGGAACATCCGTTTTTAGCAAATCCTATGGTTGATTTTGCTCGTCTAAGTAGCTTTACTGACTTAGATGAGTTGAAAAGAATTGCCATTGATCGCGCCGATAAAATTATCATTGATGGCCAAGACGATGACCAAACGTTTACAACAGCCCTGCGCATTAGCAAGTTGGTCAATGAACAGTGCCACATTAGCGCGCACTTTACTGATGAAACTAAAATCGAAATGCTACATGAGCATTGCCACAATGTAGAATGTAGCAGTGCTAAGTCAGCCGAGATCTTAGTGCGCTCAATGCAAGACCCAGGTTCAAGTCGTGTGCAAGAAGAGCTGTTATCGACACTACATGGGGATACTCAATTTAGTTTACCAATTCCAAAAGGCGTGCAAGCAATGGAGTTTGGCAAGCTGTTTCATCACTTTAAATATAGTCATGATGCTATATTACTGGGTGTCGCACATAATTTGAGTGCAAAAAATATGGACTTAAACCCGCCACTTGATTACGTGGTAAGTGAAGGAGATATTTTGCATTATATTGCTGCGGAGCGTGTTTTGAGTGACGAAGTTGATTGGTCAGCGTTGGTATAATTTATGAACGAAGTTGTGTTTTTAATTATTGTACTCAGTGCCTACATTTTACCTGTGGTCATTGTGCTCAATAGTAAACGCACTCAAGGCCACGAAAAGAATGCTTGGTTAATCGGTATCATCTTCTTTTCGTGGTTAGCTTTAGTAATGTACTTAACAATCATCCCTAAGCACGGACGGGTCAAGAAACACCGTAAAGTAAAACCAAAGAGTTAACTCTCCTCAAATTGACAGCTGCTGTGTCACTTCAGCTGTTTTAGTTTATGATCTATGACAGGATCATCGGGTGAGAGTTGCTGCGCTACTTCTAAGACCTTAATTGCATCGTTTGGGTGCTCATCTTGATGTTTGATTGCAACATCAATCAGCGGTTGTACATCAATCGCATCTTTTTGCTCTTGCATGTGCTCGGCTTTTTCTTCAGCTAAAATTGTATGCGCGGTGCTTAGTAAGGCTAAACGATGTGGCGAACTCTTGTTTGCCTTATTTAGACGACGATAATAATCTTCTTTAAAGCGCAGCGTTTTGGTTTGCTGGCGGAATTGGGCTATATCAACTTGCTGGTGGCTAATAAAATCAACAGCAACGTCTTTATAAAAGCCAAACTTATTTAAATATGTTGCATGAACACTATGACCCATACCAAACACGCGTAAGTGGGTTAGTTGTGAGTAACGTTTAGCATGAGCTCGGTCGATGCGATTCGTTGGGTCGTAAATAATATAACCCTTTGCATGGCCTAAATCTAAATCGTGGTAGTCACCGTTCCAATCAAATTTTTGCGCGATGTCGGTACTTGAGCGATCATCCCATGGCGCTTTTTCTTTATTTTTTGTGCTAACTGGGTGAAAGAGTAAAACCTTGTCTAGCTTTAATAGATTGGCAAAGGCGCCAACGGCAAAGCCTCCTCGACTCAATCCATAACCTAACCGCTCTTTGAACCCGCCAATCAGTGGTGCTAGCTGTTCAATAAAAAACAACAGGTTACGGTGCCTAAACCAGTTGCTAATGCCTAAATGTTGAAAGGCGATGATATTCACATCTTGCTTTTTCGCGAGCTTATAAGCCCAAGGCGAAAAATCATCAGTGATATCATGTTCTTGATAATTTGTTCCAGCAGGAGAGAAGGTAATTAGCAGGGGCTTATTGGCATCAATGATATGGTATTTCACATAAACATCACCGAGCAAATCACCACCAGTCATAGGCACAAGGCTTTGTTGCTCATCGCGTGGGAGATTGGTCCATTCCTCTAACCAATACAATAATTTCATACATCCCCCTTAGTACCTCTAAAATAAAGGGGCGAAATTATAGCAAAAATAGCAGCTAATTAAAAATGGCTTCCATTTTAGAATCTTAGCTTTCGCTCATTGCGATGATCTGCTGCCAGTCATGTTCGGTGACAGGCATTACTGACAATCGGCCGCCTTTTTTAAGAGCGATTTCGGTAATTGACTCATTGGCTTTAATCGCCTGCAGGCTAACTAGCTTTTCAAGGTGTGCTTGATATTGTACATCGACTACAAACCAGCGCGGGTTATCAGCAGTTGCTTTAGCATCGTAGTAATCGCTATTTAAATCAAACTGTGTTGGGTCGGCATAAGCTTCGCGAGTCACCGTAGCGATACCTGCAACACCCACTTGCTTACAACTTGAATGATAAATCATTACCAAGTCACCATGCTTGATACCATCGCGAAGAAAGTTGCGGGCTTGATAATTACGCACGCCATCCCACATAGAGGTTTGCTCAGGTGCGTTTTTTAGATCATCAATTGAAAATGCATCGGGTTCGGTTTTAAAAAGCCAATAAGCCATAATGAGGTGCTCTTACAAAGATTTACTTCCAATTAGTCTATAGTATCATTAAACGCTTGTCGGGATTGAGGATAAATAAATGAGCCAAGTATTAGATGACCTACTGTCATTAATGTCGTTAGAAGAGATTGAGCAAGGCTTGTATCGCGGGCAAAGCCAAGATTTAGGATTTAGAGCTGTATTCGGTGGTCAAGTAATGGGCCAAGCTCTATCTGCCGCAAAAGAAACATTACCACAAGGGCGTATTGTTCACTCTTTACACTCTTACTTTTTGCGCCCAGGTGATGCTGCAAAGCCGATTGTCTATGATGTAGAAAATATCCGTGATGGTAAAAGTTTTAGTACTCGCCGTGTAAAAGCAATTCAATATGGTAAGCCGATTTTTTACATGACAGCTTCTTTCCAAGGTGAAGAAGAGGGCTTATCACATCAAGCGCAGATGCCTGATGTACCACAGCCTGAAGAATTAAAGTCATCGCTTGAATTTTACCAAGCAAATGCAGAGCTTATTCCTGAACCAATTCGAAATAAGTTCATCCGAGAAGTACCAATTGAAATGCGTCCTGTGACCTTTCATAACCCATTCAAACCACAAGTGATGGAGCCAGTTAAGCATATTTGGTTTAAAGCTAATGGTGAGATGCCTGACGATCAGCGTATTCATAATTACTTACTTGCGTACGCATCTGACTTTGAATTTTTACCAACTGCATTACAGCCGCACGGGGTATCGTTTATGCAGCCGAATATGCAGGTTGCAACAATTGACCATGCAATGTGGTTTCACCGCCCGTTTAGACTAGACGATTGGATTTTATATTCGATTGATAGCCCAAGTGCGAGCTCTGGTCGTGGTTTGGTGCGAGGTCAGTTCTTTGACCGTCAAGGCAATTTGGTTGCCTCAACGATCCAAGAAGGGGTCATGCGTCAGCGTTAATCTTGTGTGTGCTGAGCTTGGCTTTGCACTATATCGTCAATTGACTGCCAGACCCGTGCTGGCAGCAATGCTTTAAGATATAAATACACTTCACACAGCTCATTGCTGCCCGTTAAGCCTTGCTCTGTTTCGGTAATTAGCTTTTGCTCTCGTAAGCTTGAAATAAAACCAATAAGTACTTTTTTGTCGAAGAACTCAGGGGTTTTAATGCCGTGCAAGGTACCTAAGCGCTCTGCTAACACTTGGCTTTCGTGTTCAAGTTCTTCACGCTCAATACCACTGCTAGTTTGAATAAAACCAACCACGATAGCGTAGCGTTGTAGTGTTAAACTTAAGGCGCGACCGAGCATTTCGAGTTTCGCTAAACAGTCGTTGCTGTTTGTGATCTTGATATTATCGCCATCAATTTCAATCAGGTCTTGATCAACGAAGCTTGCGAGTACGCGAGTAATGTAGTTTTCATCTAACTCATGCAAAAACCACTCTTTGGCAAACAGTGGGTAAAAACGTGCAATCAAGGCTTGGCAATCAGCCATGGTAGTTTGATGTGCTTTGAATAAATGCAGCGCCAATAAGCTCGGTACTGCAAATAAGTGCAACACGTTATTACGGTAGTAGTTGAATAGTGTTTTTTCTTTATCGTTAATCGCGATAATTTCGCCAAACTCATCACTGATCACATCAAACTTATTAAGTTTAAGTGCATGCTCTAGCAGCTGCTCGGCGCTTTCGTCTGGTGTGGTCACCTTTTCGCTGTAGCTTGCGCTTCGCTGTAAATGTAAATAAAACTCAAGCTGAGCAATCAGCTTAGGTTTACTTAACGCGTGTTTATCATTTACCAGTAATATCATCGCAAGTAGATTCACTGCATTGAGTGCAGCGGCGCTATTAATATTAACCATTACCTTATCAGCGAGGTTAGCGACTTGTGGTCCAAGCCATTGTGGCTTTTGCACGTCGGTTGGGTGGATCGACTCTCGCCAATCAGGTTGTTGATCATTGAGATATTGGTTTATTGATATAGGGTCGCCAAAGTTTAAATAACCACGACCATAGTTTTTAAGGTTTTTAATTGCTTTAAAGATACCTAGTACCGACTCACCTTTTTTATCGTTACCGGCAAGCTCTTTTAAGTAAGTATTAATTTCCATTACGTGCTCATAACCAATGTATACAGGCACAATTGAAATAGGGCGGTCTATGCCACGTAACATAGCTTGTAATGTCATGGCGAGCATACCTGTTTTTGGCGGTAACAAGCGACCAGTACGGCTACGACCACCTTCAGTGTAAAACTTTACTGAATAGCCTTTGATAAATAACTGGCTCAGGTACTCTTTAAATACTGACGAATACAGTTTATTGCCCGCGAATGAGCGGCGAATAAAGAAAGCACCACTGCGACGGAAAATCCCCCCTGCCGGGAAGAAGTTTAAGTTAATACCCGCAGCGATATGTGGCGGAACTAAGCCTAAATGGTAAATAGAATAGGTCAGCAATAAGTAATCCATATGCGATCGGTGACATGGCATATAGATAATCTCGTGGCCTTTATCTGTAAGCTCATGCACCTGCTCAGAAAATTTAATATCAATCCCGTTATAAAGCTTATTCCACAGCCAAGTTAAAATACGGTCTGCAACACGAATGGTGGCATCGCTGTAATTGGCGGCAATCTCATCAAGTAGCTTCAGCGCATTTTGGCGAGCTTGTTCTTGGCTGATGTTTTTTTCTTTCGCTTCTATTTGAATTGCTTTTTTTATTGTTGGTGAGGCAAGTAGCGAATTAAATAACTGCTCACGTGATGGCATTTTCGGGCCTGTCGCTGCCAATTTTTGGCGACGAAAGTGTACGCGGGCTACACGTAAAAGCTTATGTGGTAGTTCATCAACCTCAGCTTTTTCATTGACCAATAAAGATAAATCGAGTGGCTGACTAAAGCGAATAAAGTTATCGCGCCCAGAAAATAGCAACACAAAGAATTTACGAAACCAGCTGGGTGTTAATGAATGAGACACCAAAGTACCTAAACCTGGCTTTTCTTTGCCTGGGTTTCGGCCCCATAAAATCGTCACCGGGATCACTTGGACGTTTTTCTCACCTGATTGCATCAGGTGGTCAATAATTTGTTTGCCTTGCTGCAGGGCATTGCTTGGTTTGCTTTTGTTACCAAATAGCGGTGGTGGGTTTTGAATACCGATAAAGCGATCAAGTTCTGCATTACCTAATAACTGCTCTTCGGTCGGGTTAGGTAAGCCGTATTTTTTACATACCCTTGCCAGTGCCGCTAAATCAGAGCGTGCATTTAACCTAACAATATAAAAAGTAGGGTTGGCTGGGTTTAGGTTGTATTGTTCAATCGGATTTTCTGGCAGCACCTTACTTTTTACAAACAAGCGGTTCATACCGGCAGAAATGAAATTTAAACAACGATTAATGATACGCATCAACTCACCAAAGTTATTAGTAGATATTAAATAGACCGAGTCTGGTCAAAAATAAGCGGCATAGAATAACAATTATTAACTGGACTGACCATTTAAAAGCGATTTTCTAGCCTCTTTACTCGCACAAGTATAATTTAAAGACGTTAATGTTATTGATAAAGTTCGAAAATTAAACAAAATTTAATTTAGACCTTTGAGATTTTCAAAATAGTTGTTGCATTTATCACCAATCTATCTATAATACGCAGGCTTTCAAAATTCCCTCGGGAACTTGGAAGGAAAGATTAAGCTTGGATTTCAAGCTAATAAACAGGAATTCCGATTTGGAATTCATCGTAGATATAAGAAAGCAGCCGACATCTTAGTTATTAAGATTGTTTCGGTCGTTTTTTTATGCTCTTTTTAAATGCTCTTTATATTGAGGTTTAAGAATGTCAAATCAACGCATTCGTATTCGCCTAAAAGCTTTTGACCACCGTTTGATTGACCAATCAACGGCGGAAATCGTGGAAACTGCGAAACGCACTGGCGCACAAGTACGTGGTCCAATCCCACTACCTACACGCTTTGAACGTTTTACTGTACTAACTTCACCGCACGTTAATAAAGACGCGCGTGATCAGTACGAAATCCGCACCCATAAACGTCTGATCGACATCGTAGAACCAACTGACAAGACTGTTGACGCTCTTATGCGTTTAGATCTTGCTGCTGGTGTTGATGTTCAAATCAGCCTGGGTTAATCGGAAGATTAGAGAGGTTTTAGGAAAATGGCATTAGGTCTAGTCGGTCGTAAAGTGGGTATGACACGTATCTTCACTGAAGATGGTGTATCTATCCCTGTGACAGTTATCGAAGCGACACCTAACCGCATTGCTCAGATCAAATCTGAAGCAACTGACGGTTATAACGCGCTTCAAGTAACCGCAGGCACTAAAAAAGCAAGCCGTGTAAACAAAGCTGCAGCGGGTCACTTCGCTAAAGCTGGTGTTGAAGCGGGTCGCGGTCTGTGGGAATTCCGCCTAAATGGTGGTGAAGGCGATTTTGAAGTAGGCGCTGAGCTTACTGTTGAATTATTCAACGAAATCAACAAAGTTGACGTAACCGGTACTTCTAAAGGTAAAGGTTTCCAAGGTGGTGTTAAGCGCTGGAACTTCAGCATGCAAGACGCTACTCACGGTAACTCTCTATCTCACCGTGCTCCTGGTTCAATCGGTCAAAACCAATCACCTGGTAAGGTGTTTAAAGGTAAGAAAATGGCCGGTCACATGGGGGCTGAGCGTGTAACGACTCAAAACTTAGAACTAGTTCGCGTTGACGCTGAGCGTAACTTGCTTTTAGTTAAAGGTGCAGTACCTGGCGCTATCGGCGGTGACGTTATCGTTAAACCAGCTGTTAAAGCATAAGTCCTGGAGATTTAGTGATGGAATTAGCAATTAAAGACGCTTCTGGCGCTCTTGAAGTTTCTGAAGCTACTTTTGGACGTGAGTTTAACGAAGCATTAGTACACCAAGTAGTTGTTGCTTACGCAGCAGGTGCTCGTCAAGGTACTCGTGCTCAGAAGACACGTTCTGAAGTTAGCGGTGGTGGTAAAAAACCATGGTCTCAAAAAGGTACTGGCCGTGCACGTGCTGGTACAATTCGTAGCCCAATTTGGCGTTCAGGTGGCGTTAGCTTCGCAGCTAAACCACAAGATCACAGCCAAAAAGTAAACCGTAAAATGTACCGCGGTGCGATCAAAAGCATCTTATCTGAATTAGTTCGTCAAGAGCGTTTAATCGTTGTTGAGCAGTTTGGTCTTGAAGCACCAAAAACTAAAGAACTAGTTTCTAAGCTTAAAGAACTTGAGCTTAAAGATGTTCTAATCGTGACTGAAGAAGTAGATGAGAATCTTTTCTTATCGGCACGTAACCTATACAAGGTTGACACGCGTGATGTAGCTGGTATCGATCCTGTAAGCCTAATCGCTTTCGATAAGGTACTTATTACAGCTGCTGCTGTTAAGCAACTTGAGGAGGCGCTAGCATGATCCGTGAAGAACGTCTTTTAAAAGTGATCCTTGCTCCACACATCTCTGAAAAAAGCACTATCGCTGCTGAAGAGAACAACACGATTGTTTTCAAAGTAGCTTCTGATGCAACTAAAGCTGAAATCAAAGCTGCAGCAGAAAAGCTTTTTGAAGTAGAAGTAACTGGTGTTCGCACACTAAACGTTAAGGGTAAAACAAAACGTACTGGCATGCGTTTCGGTCGTCGTTCAGACTGGAAGAAAGCTTACGTTACTCTTAAAGAAGGTAGCGAGCTAGACTTTGTCGGCGGCGCCGAGTAATAAGGGGAGTTAGAATTATGGCACTTCAAAAGTGTAAACCAACTTCTGCGGGTCGTCGTCACCTGGTTAAAGTGGTTAACCCAGATCTACATAAGGGTAAACCTTACGCACCACTACTAGAGAAAAACTCTAAGTCTGGTGGTCGTAATAACAAAGGTCGTATCACGGTTCGTCACATCGGTGGTGGTCATAAGCATCATTACCGTGTAATCGACTTTAAACGCACTAAAGATGGCATTCCAGCTGTTGTTGAGCGTCTAGAGTATGATCCAAACCGTAGCGCAAACATCGCTCTTGTATTATATGCAGACGGTGAGCGTCGTTACATTATTGCACCTAAAGGCTTAAAAGCTGGTGATTCAATCCAATCAGGTATTGATGCACCAATCAAAGCTGGTAACACGTTACCAATGCGTAACATGCCTGTAGGTTCGACTGTTCACAACGTAGAATTAAAACCAGGTAAAGGCGCGCAAATCGCACGTTCTGCTGGTGCATACGTTCAAATCCTTGCTCGTGAAGGTCAATACGTAACTCTACGTCTTCGTTCTGGCGAAGTTCGTAAAGTTCCAGCTGACTGTCGCGCAACACTTGGTGAAGTAGGCAACTCTGAGCATATGCTTCGTTCACTAGGTAAAGCTGGTGCAAATCGCTGGCGTGGTATCCGTCCGACAGTTCGTGGTGTTGCCATGAACCCGGTAGATCACCCGCACGGTGGTGGTGAAGGTCGTACATCTGGTGGTCGTCATCCTGTGTCTCCATGGGGTAAGCCGACTAAAGGTGCTAAGACACGTAAGAACAAGCGTACTGATAAATTTATCGTACGTCGTCGTACTAAATAATAGTTGAGGAATAGCCATGCCACGTTCTCTCAAGAAAGGTCCTTTTATTGACCTACACTTGCTGAAGAAGGTAGAGAAAGCGTTGGAAAGCGGTGACAAGAAGCCAATTAAAACTTGGAGCCGTCGTTCAATGATCATACCTAACATGATCGGATTGACCATCGCTGTCCATAATGGTCGTCAGCACGTTCCTGTGTTCATCACAGACGAAATGATCGGTCACAAACTAGGTGAGTTTGCACCAACTCGTACTTACCGCGGTCACGCTGCGGATAAGAAAGCGAAGAAACGTTAAGAGGGGAATGATAAATGCAAGCATTAGCTAAACATAAATTCGCCTCTGGTTCGGCGCAAAAAGCACGTCTAGTTGCAGATCAGATCCGCGGACTTCCGGTTGATCGCGCTCTAGAAATCCTGGCGTACAGCCCTAAAAAAGCGGCTGTATTAGTTAAAAAAGTACTTGAGTCTGCTATTGCTAACGCAGAGCATAACGAAGGTGCTGACATTGATGAGCTTCGTGTAACTACGATCTTTGTGGACGATGGTCCAACAATGAAGCGTATTATGCCACGTGCTAAAGGACGCGCAGACCGCATCCTTAAGCGTACAAGCCACATCACTGTTGTGGTTTCAGATAGCTAGGAGTATAAGTAATGGGACAAAAAGTTCATCCTACTGGTATTCGCCTAGGTATCTCTAAACCTTGGGTTTCTACCTGGTACGCGAATTCAAAAGATTTCTCTGATCAGCTTTTTGGCGATCACAAAGTACGTACTTTCCTTACTAAGGAATTAAAAGCGGCTTCTGTGTCTAAAATCGTTATCGAGCGTCCAGCTAAATCTATCCGTGTAACAATTCACACAGCTCGTCCTGGTGTTGTTATCGGTAAAAAAGGCGAAGACGTTGAAAAACTACGTCAAGCAGTAACTAAGATTGCAGGTGTTCCGGCTCAGATTAATATCGCTGAAGTTCGTAAGCCTGAACTTGATGCACAACTAGTAGCTGACGGTATTGCGTCACAGCTAGAGCGTCGTGTTATGTTCCGTCGCGCTATGAAGCGTTCGGTACAAAATGCAATGCGCATTGGTGCAAAGGGTATCAAAGTTGAAGTTAGCGGTCGTCTTGGCGGTGCTGAGATCGCACGTTCAGAATGGTATCGTGAAGGTCGTGTACCTCTACATACTCTTCGTGCTGATATCGACTACGCAACTTCTGAAGCCTTAACCACTTATGGTATCATTGGTGTTAAAGTTTGGATCTTCAAAGGCGAAGTTATTGGTGGTTTACCACTAGTACAAGAGCAAGAGAAGCCAGCTAAACGCGCGCCAAAGAAAGCCAAAAAAAGTGCTAAGTAGAGGTAGCGAGTAATGTTACAGCCAAAACGTACAAAATTCCGTAAAATGCACAAAGGCCGCAACCGCGGTTTAGCGCAAAACGGTAACAAAGTAAGCTTCGGTACTTTCGGTTTGAAAGCTACTGGCCGTGGCCGTATGACTGCTCGTCAAATCGAAGCAGCTCGTCGTGCTATGACACGTCACGTAAAGCGTCAAGGTAAAATCTGGATTCGTGTATTCCCAGATAAGCCAATTACGAACAAACCATTAGAAGTTCGTATGGGTAAAGGTAAAGGTTCTGTTGAATATTGGGTTGCTGAAATTCAACCTGGTAAAGTACTTTACGAAATGGAAGGTGTTTCTGAAGAGCTTGCTCGTGAAGCATTTAACCTTGCAGCGCGTAAATTACCATTCACAACAACTTTCGTAACTCGGACGGTGATGTAATGAAAGCTAGCGAACTAAAAGACAAAAGCGTAGAAGAGCTAAATGCTGAACTTCTAGGACTTCTTCGTGAGCAGTTCAACCTGCGCATGCAAGCAAGCACTGGTCAGTTAGCTCAGACACACACGCTAAGAACAGTACGTCGCGATATCGCGCGTGTAAAAACAGTTATTAACCAGAAGGCAGGTCAATAATGAGCGATAAAATCCGTACTCTTCAAGGCCGTGTAATCAGCGACAAGATGGATAAATCTTTCACTGTTGCTATCGCACGTTACGTGAAGCATCCAGTATATGGTAAATTCATCAAACGTACGACTAAACTACACGTACATGACGAAAACAACACAGCTCAAACTGGTGACGTAGTTACTATTTCTGAGTGTGCTCCTATTTCTAAGACTAAGTCTTGGACTTTAGTAGACGTTGTTGAGCGTCCAAAGAAAGCTTAATTTTTAATTAAGTTTCCTTACTAAAAAGCCCCGGCATCTGCTGGGGCTTTTTGTTTTAAAAAATAGCTGGAAGCTTTCAGCTGTCAGATGTCAGATTAGATCGAGAAGGGGCTTTCATTTCAGTATAAGAAAAGTTACTTCAGGATAAACTGGATTTAGTTTGTCCTAGCACCTAGCACCTAGCACCTTCAATCATTTCCCCAGCGCTTTATCTATTTCTTCTCTTAACCGTGGGCCTTTTAGGTTTTCAGCCATGATTTCGGCAACTTTTGTATTGCTACTATTTTCAAGAGCGGTAATTCGTTCTGCTAAATCACTGGCATAACTATTATTGCCGTCTCTTGTGGCACGAAAAAATTGGCCGATGAGGGCTGTGGCAGAAATATTGCGAACATAATCATTATCGTCAGTTTGTAACAGTTTTTGAAAATGCTCAGCGAGCTTAGGTGAGACATTATTTTGGCGAGATAAATTCTCTAAAGTACTGACACGAATCTTAGGATCATTAGTGTATTCGCTAATGCTTATCATGGCATCGATTACTGCATTTGCTTGGCTGTCGTCCAAGTCGCGTCTGAGCATGCTTAGGGTCATTTTTAGCTGCCCGTAGGCTGCTAATCGCTCATTTTCGGACTTACTCAAATTGAGTAAGGTGGCAAGAGCTTCATTTATTGAGCTGTCGGCATATTGTGGGTCTGCTTTGATGCGTTCGCGGTAGTCATCAGGTAAATTACTTAGCCAGCCAAGCGCCGGATTTCTTTTTTCGATTTCGACTCGTCGCTCTTTTTCTTGCTGTTCCATTGCTTGTTTAACTAATGAGGCAAGTCGCTCAGGATCAATTGTTGGCGCTTTATTTTCAAGCTCGTGAATGCGTGTTTCGAGATCTAAAATATAGCCATGTAAGGCGACTAGATTTTCTCTGTCTTGCTCTGGAATGGCTAACTCTTTTAAGTTAGGTTTTGCTTGCTGAATAACTACAGGCTTGTCAGTCGAGTTTTCTTTTGTATAGCTATAAATTGATAAGCCTAGTGCAATGCTTGCAAATGCCAGCGCAGTATTCCCTTGCCAAGTCGACATATCACATCATCCAAGTTGCTTTGTAATATCAGCAGATTAAAACAAGCTATTTGTATTATCAATTACTTATGATGATAAAAACAAAAGCGCAGCTAGTTAGCTGCGCTTTTAAATAGAGTTTATGCCGATTAATGGGCTTTTGCGTATGCTTCAGCTTGTTGCCATACACGTAGCATATTGCCACTTAAAATCTTTTTGATGTCTTTATCACTATAACCACGGTCCATTAGACCTTGCACTAGGTTAGGGTAGCTAGATACATCTTTTAAGCCAGTAGGTAGAGAGTCGCCTACACCATCGTAATCTGAGCCAATACCCACATAATCGATACCAATTAGCTCAACTACATGGTCAATGTGATCAAGTACTTGTTCTAAGCTTGCAAATGGAAACGGGTTTTTAGCGCGATAAGCAGCATCAAAATCTTTGCTTAGCTTAGTACCGTCTTTTTTCTTTTCAGCCTTTGCTGATTTAAGTTGATCGTACCAAGAGCCTGCTTTTGCTGTAACAAAGCTTGAACCGAAGTTAATTTGAATAACACCACCGTTCTTTTTAAGTGCTAACAGCATGTCGTCATTCATATTACGCTCAAAGCCAGGGGTGTATTTACGCAGTGACGAGTGTGAAGCAATCACGGGTACTTTCGAGATTTCCATCACTTGGTAAAACGCATCATCAGAAATATGTGATACATCAACCAGCATACCAATGTTGTTCATTTCTTTTACCAGCTCTTTACCGAATGGGCTCAGGCCTTTCCACTTACGACGAATATCATAAGATGAATCAGAAATGTGGTTACTTTGCGAGTGAGCTAGCGTGATGTAACGTACGCCACGCTCATAAAAGTGCTTAAGGTTTTTAATGTCGCCTTCGATAGGTGAGCCGTTTTCCATGCCCATAGCAATCGACATTTTACCTTGTTTAAACTGCTCTTTAATATCGGCAGTTGAGTCAGCAATAGCGAATTTACTTGGTGCGCGTTGCACAATCGCTTCCATAGAATCGATTAGCTGATTTGCTAATTGATAGCTTTTACCTTTGCCTTCAAATTCTAGGTTTGCAGGAATGTAAATTGACATGAAAGGAGCGTTCAAACCACCTTGCACAGCACGCGGATAATCAAAATCACCGTCGCTTGTAGCTTTGGTTACGTCAGCCCACTTGTTATGAATACGGTAAGGCACATCGATATGGGTATCGATTAAAATAGTGTCTTTTGCTAGTTTAATGGCTTTATCTGATGCAGTAACCTGATCTGCATTTGCTTGACCAATTAAGGCCAAAGAAACTGCGGCAACCAGTGAGCTTAGTTTTTTCATTTTTTAATGGCTCTTTAAGTTAAAAAGCCATTGTGAAGGGTTACAGTGTAACTTACAAGTTTAGTCGTTAAACGACGCTTGGTACTCTGGGTCAGCTTGTAGAGCAATGAATTCAGCTTTGGATATAATCGTAACTGACTCATGTAACTCAGAAAAAAACACCATGGCTTCACCATTTTTAAGCTGTTGATGAACCTGCGCTACTTTGCTTTCAATGCTAAATTCTTGTTCGCCGTAATCAGTGCCCTCACGTAAAACATAACTTTCGATTAAATTATACAGAGTCTCTTTATCGAGGCGTTCGTGGGGAATGATCATAACTGCTCTTTTTTAACTAATTGTTGAAAATACTCAGGCACAATTCGTTCAAGCCAATATTCGGGCTTAAAAGGGTTTTTACCGCTAATAAATCCGACATGGCCCCCTTGTTCTGAGATGCGCAGCGTAACATGTTCACTCACATCTAAGCTATCTGGCACGGCTTTTATTGATAACATCGGATCATCTTTGGCGTGCACAATCAGCGTAGGTGTTGCAATGCTTTTTAAAAATGGTTTTGCACTCGCTTGCTGATAGTAATCTTCAGCACCGGCAAAGCCATGCAATGGTGCCGTGAGCATATTATCGAATTGCCATAAGTCATCAATCGCCATGAGCTTTTCTGGCGTTAGGCTAATTTGCTGTTCGATTTGTGGTAGCTTTCTTTGCATCGACTTTTTCATACGGTCGAGTAAATACTTTTGATAAATCTTACCTAAGCTTTTACGAATAACTTCGCAAGATGATGACAAGTCAAATGGTGCAGACACAACGGCTGCGCCAGTTAAGTTTGATTTAGTACCTTGCTCACCTAAATACTTTGCCAGTACATTACCACCTAACGAAAAGCCCACGGCAAATAACGGGCGTTTTGGAAACTTGCTCTTCAGGTGGTTGATGAAAAAGCGCAGGTCTTCGGTTTCACCGCTGTGATAAGCACGTGCTAAACGGTTAACTTCGCGCGAGCAGTTTCGAAAATGCATCAATACAACAGCAAAGCCTTGTTGTTTAAGCTTTTTCATCATGCCTTTAGCATAAAAGCTATTTATGTTGCCTTCTAAACCATGCAATACAATAGCGAGGGGGGCTTGCTCGTTATGAGGTGTTGCCCACGCCAGTTCTAAAAAGTCGCCATCTGGAGTATCTATTGTCGATATGTCGTAGCGGGTATTATGAAAAGGGCGAAAAAAGCGCGGCATTATGGTTTGTAAATGGCGATTGCGCATCCACCACGCAGGCTTAAACTCAGGTAACATAGCTGACACTTTCGAAACAAAATAAGCGCCTATTGTAGCAAGTTTTTGCTTTTTGAGAACCGCTACAAGATTTTAGCTAGCTGCAAATAAAAAGCCCCTAAACAATAAATTGGATAGGGGCTTTGTGCGTCGTGCTTAATTCTTACTTAGGAACTTCTGCGTCGTGTATTTTCTTAATAAAGAAACCAACATAGAAAAGGCATAAAACGATAACAACTGCCAAAATGCCGAATGACATAAATAAAACAGGGTCGCTAAAAAAATCTCTGAAGAATACGTTCATGGTTGTGCCTCCTAATGTCTATGGGTTAATCATAGGCTGGCTTGAGGGCGACTGATATGATCCAGATCAAGCTATTTTCCTGATGCTAAATAAGCCGATTTAATAGTTGATTTGGATCAAGTTTATTAGTGTAGGTTGGTTTGAGCGAAGCGAAACCCAACACAATCCATGTAAACCTGTGCTTTTATGAACTCAAACCATCATAAAGCATAATCTCTAAACCTTACTCGCTAACTCACAACTTTCCTATGAACTAATTCACTCATCTAATACTCTTAAAAATAAAACGAGGCGCTTGGGTGTTAAAAAGGAATTACAAAGCATGGATCATCTCAATTACGTTACATGCTGTGCTTTTATTGCTATTTACTCGATATGGAAAGTCTGTGAAACTCCCCGCTGTCGCTGAACCGCCAAAAGTAATCAACGCGTATGTGAGTGTTGATTTAACTTCATTACCTAGCTTGCAGAAAATCCAAGAAAAACCTTCACCTGAGCAAACAGAAGGAATGCCTGAAGAGGCTAAGTCTTTGCCGAAAAAAGAAGAAACTTCGCATAATAGCTCTCAGCAGATAAGTGATACTAAAGTAATTAATCCCACAATAAATGGGACGAAAAAAGTTATCACTGAGATAGTAAAGCCTATTCAGACAGCTGAGAATTCAAAAATAGCCGAAGAGCCTTTTAAAAAGCTCAACCCTTATGCGCCAATCCCACAGCTTAATTTTGAAAATGGTTCTGCTAATGCGTCTTTATTTGGGCAGGATGAAGCCGCTAATGATAAATCGCCTACAGGTAGGGTTACAGTGCCTGCACAATTAACCGTCTCTGATAAAGCAACTGTCGTTTGGCAAAATGGCGATGGCAGCAAGCGTATCGAGGTGCTAAATGGCATGTGTTACGGCATAGATTTTAATTCGGTGTTTGGTAAATCTGGAGTGCCAAGTGGATCGCCCAGACCCTGTGAAGATAAAGAAGCAAAACTATTTAAAGAAATAATGAATAAGTGGAGTAAAAAGTAATAACAAAACACTTTACCTCAACTTAACTTGAGCTTTTAAAGTAGCGTTTTTTGTAATGGATATCGCTATGAACTCACTAGAAAACTATTTATTAAGCCTACAAATCAATTGCTATCACACATCAGTGATACAGGTTTCTCAAGTACAAATGCGTATTTGGCAGTCATTACAAAATAGTTCTAGTTATGCAAATAGCGTAATCGAAGAATTTGAATTAAGCGGACAACCTCTTAGTTATCAACATGCCGCCCTATTTACGCTGGTTTTACAGCAGCTCGGTTATAAAATACAGCCAACAGAAGAAAATACTTTGTCGGTAAGGCATAACCATTTGTTACATGACATTCGTCTTGTCGAGCAGTTAAACTCTAATGAGGCTTAAGTCATGCTTTACCGTATAAAAAGGCACTTAGCCGAAACTAAGTGCCTTGGCTTAACGAAGTTACCAAATCATTTCTACAAATTCTGGGTGATCCACAAATGGGTTGCGGTTACCTTGATGTTCATAAGCAGCTTGGTTACGGTCAAGCTCTAATTGGCTCACTGGATCCTCGTTATGCCACTTTAATAACATAGTAACGACCCAGCTCTCAAAGACCTGATCAGATGAACCATTTAATACAGCGTTACTGTAAGTTGTGTTGTTTTGCCATGAGCCAATCACGTTTTCATAGCGTGTTGCCATATAGAAATAGGCTCTTGCAAAGTCACCTTTAAATTCATCAATAGGTTCAAAAACCGTTCCTGAGTAATTTAATGAGCTAGCAGCGCTGCCTAATTTGCTGCCGTTACTAGAGGTATAGCTTGCACTAGCTACTTCACCAAATGGGTAGTTACTGCGTTTTGAATTGACATAACCATCAGTGGCAAAAATGTGATGTACGTCTGAATTCATTGGCTCAACTGTTCCACCAAACCAACTTTTCGGGAAAGAATGCTCACGGTTGTAGCAATCTGCTTCGCTGTTGTATGTACCACATTGGTCGCTCACAGCAACATAGTTGTAGCTGTCTTGGCCTGCAGGGTTTTCTGAATAACGGTCTAAAATAGAGTTGTCGTTTTCAAAATACTTATCGCGTGAAGCAATATCGTAAAAACTCCAAATCGCGGAATAGCCCTGCGAGTTGTGACCTTTGATAATGTTGTATAGCTCTGTTTTCAGTGCATAACCACTAAGGCCTTGCGTTGTAACATAGTATCCCGTTGGCTCTGTTGGGGTTGTACCACCGCCGTCACCGCCACCTGAGCTATCACCTAAACTAAACGACGTAGCGTCTGAGCTTTGGAAGCTTGCACCACTGGCAAGTACTGTTTGACCGAATGAAAGGCTATAGCTACCGTTACCGTAAGAGCAGCATATGCCATCACCATAGCTATCAAAAATAGTAAAGGTATAGTCACCATCAGTTAAGCATGCTTGCTCACTGTATTGAGTATTTGCTGCATAGCTGCCGCCTGATGCTACTGCACTACCTTGGCTATTGGTGATTTGCCAACTGGTTTCTTCCCCATAATTATCGGTAGTGAGGGTCAAAGATACTTGGTTATCGGCGCAGCTGCCCGTAGGTGGTGGGGTTGAGCCTGTGTTTGGTGCAAAGTTATCTACATAAACGACTTCGCTGCCATCAAAACCAGTTACATCGTAAAAGCGCAGGCCAACATTAATTGATGTGGTCGCAGAGGCTGTGTACTGATAACTGATTTGTTGCCATTGATTCGTTAATGCTGAGTTAGAATAGCCTTGATAGCCATCAACTACTAAGCGAGCTTTTACGCCGCCTTCTGTATGGTAAACCCAAGCAGAAAACTCATAATTTTCACCCGCCACTACCTCTACTAATTGTTGTAAATCGGTATTACTTTGCGTGCCAGTATTAACCACGACTTGTGCTGAGTAATTACCTGAGTAAACCACATTAGTATTAGCGCTAAGACTAATACCGCTATCAATAGTGCTCCAGCTTGCAGGGGTATTTGCTGACCAGCTTTCGAAGCTGGCGTTATTAACATTTGCCAATGCTGAACTTGCTAAACAAAGTAAGCTACTGGCTAGCATATATTTTTTACATGTCCCGTGTGACATTGTATTTTCCTTTTTATATTTTAATAGTTTTTGCTGTTCTCAAAATGAACACAGCGAGTATAGGCTAATTGTCTTATGTTGCAATAATGTTAATTAATAAAAGTTTCTTATTTGGGAATTTTTGCTTTTAACATGTTTTTTTTGGATAAATACCAAATTAATAACTAAATGGAATATCAAAGCAGATTCTATTCTTTTTTAATCGCCTCAGACCTCGTTATTCTTCACGCTCAGATAAACCTTTAAAGCATTTCTATTGGGTCTTTAAAGTCGAAAAAAATGTTCGCGAAATGACAGTAGCAAGTTCGTTTCGCAGTTAACTTTTCAGGGTTACGAGGAATAAATTCATGTTGTTAAGTCAACTAAATGCAGCGGCGAGCCCGCTATCGCAAGAGCAAGTACAAAAGCTGCAAGGCTTAGTGGCTGAACTTAATCCAATTCAGCAAGCGTGGGTAAGTGGTTACTTAGCTGCTAATGCCAACGCAGGTGCATTAACCGGTGGTGTTGCTGCCACTCCAGCTGCAGGTGATGCACCGCCGCTAACTATTTTATACGGCTCGCAAACGGGTAACGCAAAAGGCGTGGCAAGCAAGTTAAAAGAGCAAGCAGAGTCGCGCGGTCTAACTGTTAAGCTAGTAAACATGGCTGACTACAAACCAACTGCCCTGAAAAAAGAAAAATTCATCACGGTTGTTGTTTCAACTTACGGTGAGGGCGAGCCACCAGAAGACGCTGAAAGCCTGCATGAGTTTTTAACAACTAAAAAAGCACCAAAACTAGATGGTGTTAAAGTGGCTGTGATCGGCTTAGGTGATTCAAGCTACGAGTTCTTCTGCCAAACAGCAAAAGATTTTGAAAAGCGTTTTAACAAGCTTGGCGCAGAAACTATTTTCCAGCGTGCTGACCTAGATGTAGATTACGATGATGAAGCAGCTAAGTGGATTGATGGTGCACTTGATGCGTTTGAACCTGATCTTAAAGCGCAGCAGCAAGCAAGTGGTGGTCAAGTTGTGGCGATGCCATTTGGTGCAGCGGCACCAGTAGCAAGCCAATACACCAAGCAAAACCCATTTGCTGCAGAGCTAAGTGTTGTGCAAAAAATTACCGGCCGTGACTCAACTAAAGACGTGCGTCATGTAGAAATCTCATTAGAAGGTTCAGACATCACCTATACACCGGGTGATTCGCTAGGCGTTTACTTCTTAAATGACGAAGCGCTTGTTGATGAAGTACTTACGCTTACACAAATCGATGCATCTAGCACGGTTAAGCTCGGCGACGAAGAGCTAACTATTCGTGATGCATTAATCGAAAAATTAGAATTAACTCAGTCATATCCAGGCTTTGTTGAAAAATATGCAACAGCAACTGGCAACCCTGAATTATTAAAGTTAGTTGAAGATAAAGCGGCAATGCGTGATTACATCGAACCTCGCCAAATCTTCGATATTATTCGTCAAAACCCAGCTCAGCTTGAAGCACAAACCTTAGTAGACTGCTTACGTAAACTACAAGCACGTTTATATTCGATCGCATCTAGCCAAGCAGAAGTTGAAGAAGAAGTTCACTTAACTGTGGGTCTGGTTGAGTTTGATGCATTCGGTAGCGAGCATTTAGGTGGTTGTTCTGGCTATTTAGCACGTCGTGCTGAAGAAGGCTGTAAAGTAAAAGTATTCAGCGAGCATAACGATAACTTCCGTTTACCGGCTAATGATGAAACGCCAATTATCATGGTAGGTCCGGGTACGGGGATTGCCCCATTCCGTGCGTTTTTACAAGAGCGTGATGCCCGTGAAGCAAGCGGTAAAAACTGGTTATTCTTTGGTAACCCACACTTTACTCAAGACTTCTTATACCAAGTAGAAATTCAAGGTTACTTGAAGTCAGGTTTACTGACTAAAGTTGATGTGGCGTTTAGCCGTGATCAAGCAGAAAAAGTATATGTTCAAGACAAACTTCGCAAAAACAGCCAAGAAGTATTTGCTTGGTTAGAAGCGGGTGCTCATTTCTATATTTGTGGTGATGCAAACCGCATGGCGAAAGATGTTCATCAGGCGCTTGTAGACATTATCAAAGAAAATAGCGGCAAAGATGATGAACAAGCTGAGCAATATTTAAAAGATTTACGTAGCGCAAATCGCTATCAGAAAGACGTGTACTAATCACGTTTAAAGCTAACAGCCGTCACTGTAACAAATTTAGGAAATACCATGAGCGAACAAGACAAAAACGTAAAGCTTTCTGATAACGAGCGTTTGAAAAGAGAAAGTAACTTTTTACGTGGCACAATTGAGCAAGATTTAAAAGACGAGATCACCGGTGGTTTCACTGCTGATAACTTCCAACTGATCCGTTTCCACGGCATGTACCAGCAAGATGACCGTGATATTCGCCCTGAGCGCGCTAAACAAAAATTAGAGCCATTACATAATGTTATGTTACGTGCTCGTATGCCTGGCGGTATCATCAAGCCTGAGCAATGGTTAGCGATTGATAAGTTTGCTGAAGAGAAAACCAGCTATGGCAGTATTCGTTTAACCACGCGTCAAACGTTCCAGTTCCATGGTGTGCTTAAGCCAAATATTAAAGGCATGCACCAAATGCTTAATAGCGTGGGTATTGACTCAATTGCAACGGCGGGCGATGTAAACCGAAACGTATTATGTACAACGAACCCTGTTGAATCTGAGCTTCACCAAGAAGCTTACGAGTGGGCAGCGAAGATCTCTGAGCACCTATTACCAAAAACCAAAGCGTACGCTGAAATTTGGTTAAATGGCGAAAAGAGTGAAACCACTGAAGAGCCAATCTTAGGTTCAACTTACTTACCACGTAAGTTTAAAACCACAGTAACAATTCCACCGAACAATGAAGTGGATGTGCATGCGAACGACTTAAACTTTGTGGCAATTGCAGAAAACGGCAAGTTAGTTGGCTTTAACGTGTTAGTGGGTGGTGGTCTTGCGATGACTCACGGTGATACAGCAACGTATCCGCGTAAAGCAGATGACTTTGGTTTTATCCCACTTGAACACACGTTGAAAATTGCTGAGCACGTGGTGTCTGTACAGCGTGATTGGGGTAACCGCTCAAATCGTAAAAATGCGAAAACTAAATACACACTAGACCGTGTAGGTTCTGATGTATTTAAAGCAGAAGTTGAAAAACGTGCCGGTGTTCAATTTGAGCAAAGCCGCCCGTATGAGTTTACTCACCGTGGTGACCGTATCGGTTGGGTTGAAGGTATTGATGGTAAGCATCACTTAACGCTGTTTATCCAAAGTGGCCGTATTTTAGATTACCCAAATCAACCTCTTAAAACAGGCTGCCGTAAAATTGCGGAAATTCACCAAGGTGATTTCCGTATGACTGCAAACCAAAACTTGATCATCGCAGGTGTTCCGGCTGATCAAAAAGCGGTAATCGAAGAGATTGCTCGCAACCATGGCTTAATTGATGACAGCCATACAGAGCAGCGTAAAAACTCAATGGCGTGTGTGGCATTACCAACGTGTCCGTTAGCGATGGCTGAAGCTGAGCGTTATTTACCAAGCTTAATTGAGAAAACTGAAGCGTTATTAGCTAAGCACGGTATCAGCGATGACAACATTATTATGCGTGTTGTGGGTTGTCCGAATGGCTGTGGCCGCGCCATGTTGGCAGAAGCGGGTCTGGTTGGTAAAGGTCCGGGTAAATACAACGTGTACTTAGGTGGTAACCGTGAAGGCACGCGTATTCCTAAATTGTATTTAGAAAATGTTGGCGAAGACGTATACCTAGAGGCATTCGATAAACTTATTGGCCAATGGGCAAGTGAGCGTAATGAAGGCGAGTGTTTTGGTGATTTTGTAATTCGCAAAGGCATTGTTGCTGAAGTTAAAGTTTCAGTAACTGATTTTCACGCATAATTTTATAAGCGACACCGCTTTAAGGTTTGGAATTAACCATGAGTGAATTTAAAAACATCTTAACGATGAGCAAAGAAGACCAAACAGCCATGCTGGCTGATATAAATGGTCTTCTGGCTGATAAAAGCGCAGAAGAGCGTGTTGCATGGGCACTTGAAAACTTACCAAGCACACACTTTTTGTCGTCGAGCTTTGGCATTCAAGCGGCGGTGATGTTGCACTTAGTAACATCGCAGCAGCCAGATATTCCTGTGGTACTGACTGACACTGGTTATTTGTTCCCTGAAACCTATCAGTTCATCGAGCAAATGACGGAGCGACTATCGCTTAATCTTAAAGTTTATAAAGCTGAGCTTAGCCCTGCGTGGCAAGAAGCGAAGTTTGGTAAGCTTTGGGAGCAAGGTGAAGAAGGCATTAAGCAGTACAATCAACTGAATAAAGTTGAGCCAATGACTCGTGCCTTAAACGAGCTGGGTGCAGGTACTTGGTTTAGTGGCTTGCGTCGCGATCAGTCATCTAGCCGAGCTGATAAGCAAATTGTTGAAATCAGCCGAGGGACTGTGAAAGTGTATCCGCTTATTGAGTGGAACAACCGTGACATCTATCAGTATCTAACTAAACATGATTTACCTTATCACCCACTTTGGGAGCAAGGTTATGTGTCGATGGGCGATGTTCATACAACCCGTAAACTTGAACCGGGCATGACAGAAGAAGAGACACGTTTCTTTGGTTTAAACCGTGAATGTGGCTTACATATCGATGGTGATGGTATCTAATCCTAAATTCCTATCAGAATTTTCGTAAAGCGCAACCTAGGTTGCGCTTTTTTTGTGTTATTTATATACAATCTCAGGCTTAATTCTGTGAGAGAAAATTATGAGTCGTGTTGTTGCTTTTTTATTGTTGCTATTTATTGCGCCTTTAGTGCGAGCAGAAACTTTGCAAGTAGCGTTGTATGACACAGATTACCCCCCTTATCACTTTGCTGACAGTGGTCATAAAGGGCTTGTTGATGAGTTATTAATTCGTTTTGCTGAGAAATATAATCATGATATTCAATACATGCTGGTACCAGAAGTGCGTTCACAGCATTTACTTGATGAAGGCAAGGTTGATGTGCGCTTAGAGTCTGAGCAATGGTATCGCGGAAATAAGCAATACTATTGGAGTGATAGTATCGCTGTTGTAGAAGATATTTTAGTGATGCCGAGTGGTTGTCATATTCCAGCAATTGATGAGCTCGGCGGTTATGTGTTAATGGCCCGCTTTGGTTATACCTACCCGCAATTTGAAGCATTGTTTGCTGCTGGCAAGTTGCACCGTGAAGACTTTTACTCTGAAATAGATATGCTGAGCGCTTTAGTTGATATGCAGCAAAATCAACGTGTTGCTGTTATCGCAAAAAACACACTGCAGTGGTATGCCTCAAAAAATAATGCTTTTAAAAAATTCACGGTGAGTGATTACAGTGTTGGTAAGGCGTCGATGCAATTACAGTTTGCTTACAATGAAAAAGGTAAGCGCATGAGCGAGCAATTTAACGAATTTATGAAAAATCTTAAATCATCCGGTGAATTTGCTAAGATTGAGAGTAACTACCAATAATCGGTAAATCGAATGATTAAGCGTTTTTGTTATCTTGCGGTTATGTTGCTACTGACCAGTGTTGCCCTGCTGTTTTATATTAAAAAGCCAGACGGTAAACCTTACCTAGAGCTGAGCATGTTCGAGCGTTACTCAGACAAAGTAAGTGGTGATGTGAGTGATTTTGCTTCGCAAAGTGCCGATACACTTACCAGCCAAGCAAAAAAGCTCACTGAGAAGTTGAGCTTGAGCAAAGACGCAAACTCATCTGTCGTCGTGTATAAATGGCAAGATGAACATGGTCAGTGGCACTATGCTGATACCCCTCACCCTAATTACGTAAGTACTGCGGTAAGTTTAGATCCTAACGACATAACAGTGTTACCCGCAGAGACATTTCAAGCTGATGAAGAGCAACCAGCAACTGCTGAAGCTGACGAAGCATCTTCAGCGCTTGGCGTATACGACCCTAAAAATGTACAAAAGATGATGCAAGACGCTGAGCAGGTAAAACAGCTTATGGAGCAACGTAACAAGCAACTTGAACAGCAGCTCAAAGAGCAAGGTGGAAATTAGCTCTGTTTGTTATGTGCTTTGAGATCGCTTTCCATTTTCATCAGTAAAATAGTGAGATAAATTTTGGTGGGCAAAGAGAATAGCACACCAACAGCAATACACGCTGCGCTGATCATAATGCCATGTATACCCATGCTATCACTTAAGTAATTGCCAGCTAATAAAGAGTGCCCCAATATAATTAGGCAAATGCCTAAAATAATAAAGGTTTTTAAGATTCTAATGATGGTTTGTTCAGTCATACAAGCACCTACACTTTAGCCTTAATTAAAGTGTAGGTGCTGTTGTTATTAACAGGATTGTTCTAAATCAAGCAATTGTTGATTATCTATCCAATTTTACTGGGCCGTTGATGTTATCGATGCTTAAATCACCTGAACCCGCTTCGATAATTGTCAGGCCGAGTGTGTCATCCACATAAATACTGCCAGAGCCATCGGTAATGGTAACCAGCCCTTTGATTTGTCTTACATCTATATCACCAGAGCCATCTTCGATAGTAAGCGCACCAGCCAATGTTTTAATGCTGATACTACCTGATTCATCAATAATACGTGCAGGGCCTTGGCTGTTTTCGATGCGGATATCACCAGAGTCATCTTCAATATCAATACGCCCTTGGCCTTGGTCTATCATAATTGAGCCAGAATCGTCTTCAATGCTGATATTGCCGCTGACATTGCTAATGCGAATATCCCCCGAGTCATCATCAATATTAATAGTGCGACCCCCTTCGATCACAATTGATCCTGAATCATCATCAATGCTGATATCGTTTTGCATTGCACGTATCACGATATCACCTGAGTCATCATCGATATCCAAGTTAAGGGTACTAGGCACAGAGACGATTAAATCAATATGAGGTGATGAGCCACTGTAAAACGATAAGCTACCATTATTGAGCTTACTGATAAGCTCTGCGGTGTCGCCGTGCTTTTCGAGGGTTAGTGTATAAGTTTCATCGCCTTTAGCCGCATAGATATTAGCATTCACTGTGATAGCCGTGGCGTTGCTGTCGCCTTTGATGATCAGTGAACCTGCTTCGGCATCAATTTTTAGCTCGTTTAAATTGACAGCCGACACGCTTAAGTCTTGTTGCTTTTGTTCTGCGATTTGACCCGGAGAGACATGAATAACACAGCCCGTTAATAATAAACTTGATGAGATGGCCGTTGCGCAAATTGCGCGTTTGAATGATGCAATAGTCATAGGGATTCCAAAAATTATTGTGATTGTTATCTGGTTAGCATTTGCAAACTACGGTCCAATTTTAACATGCTGATTTTTATGTGCTTTTCATTTTTTGTAAGTAAGTGTGTTGGTCTAAACTGCAATTTATACCAATTCGCTTAATTAAGTGGTCTATTTTGAGGCAATAAAACCTCGTTGATAACAAGGCAAAAATTTCGTTATTTAGTTGTTCTAAATCAGAAATTTTTAACGCAGGTAGCGACAGGTTTAATCCCTCAAAATGATTAAGTATTATTGCGGATTGGTATTGTTAGTGTTTTAAACAAAAAAGGGGCTGAAAATTCAGCCCCTTAGTTAACTTAACAGCTATTACTGCTCAGCCAGCATATTACGCAGTACATACTGTAAAATACCGCCGTGTTTGTAGTAATCCCACTCTTTCGGGGTATCTATACGCACATCAACACTAAAGCTAATTTGTTTGCCTTCACTGTTAGTGGCAATCACACTGACTTCATTGGTTTTGTCGTATAGGCCTTCAAAGTCGAATGATTCTTGGCCGGTTAGACCCAGTGACTCATAGCTTTCACCTTCTTTAAATTGTAGGGGTAAAACACCCATGCCAATCAGGTTTGAACGGTGAATACGCTCATAGCTTTGTGCAATAACGGCTTTAACACCAAGTAAAAGTGAGCCTTTAGCAGCCCAGTCACGTGATGAACCTGTACCATATTCCGCGCCTGCTAAAATGATCAGTGGCGTGCCATCTTGCTGATATTGCATCGCTGCATCATAAATGCTGGCAAGCTCATCGCTTGGCTGCATACGGGTTACACCGCCCTCGGTACCCGGTGCTAATAGATTACGTAAACGCACATTCGCAAAGGTACCGCGCATCATTACTTCGTGGTTACCACGGCGCGAACCGTACGAGTTAAATTGTGCTTTTTGTACACCGTGCTCTTGCAAGTAAAGACCTGCTGGCGCATCCGCTTTAATCGCACCTGCTGGCGAGATGTGGTCAGTGGTAACTGAGTCACCTAATTTTGCTAAACAGCGTGCACCACTAATGCTAGGAATGCCAGGAGGCTCAATTTCCATACCATCAAAGAATGGCGCTTTTTTGATGTAGGTTGACGCATCATCCCAATCATAAAGTTTGCCATCAGGAATTTGAATTTTCTGCCAACGATCATCACCTTGATATACGTTGCCATAGCTTGATGCGAACATTTCTTTGGTTACAGTTTCGCGGACGAGTTCGTTCACTTCACTAACACTTGGCCAGATATTTTTTAGATAAATGTCATTACCATTAGGGTCTTGCGCAAGCGGCTCGTTATAAACGTCTATATCTGTACGACCCGCAATTGCGTATGCAACCACAAGAGGTGGTGACGCTAAGAAGTTCATTTTCACATCTTGGTGAATACGCCCTTCAAAGTTACGGTTACCCGATAAAATAGAGCTTACAACCAGTTTATGCTTTTGAATTGCATCGGTGATTTCATCAGCTAGTGGGCCTGAGTTACCGATACAGGTTGTACAACCATAACCGACAAGGTTAAAGCCTAATGAATCTAAATCATCCATTAAGTCGGCTTTTTTCAAGTAATCAGTCACCACTTGTGAGCCTGGAGCAAGTGAGGTTTTAACCCATGGTTTAACCCTTAAGCCCAGTTGCTTAGCTTTTTTAGCCACTAGGCCAGCTGCTAAAATAACACTTGGGTTTGAAGTGTTTGTACAACTTGTAATTGCAGCGATGACACAAGCGCCATCATTAAGCTCAAACTCTTCGCCTTTAAAGTTAACCTTAGCTGCGCCCATAAACTGAGCTTCGTTCACTGGCTCATCAGGGTTAGTTGTTGGGCCTTCATCTTCAATGCGCGCCTCTTGAGCATCGCTTTTATCGCGATGTTGCATACGCTCTTCTTGAAAGCCTTTTAAGTGCTCACCAATAATGCTACCTGCTTTATCAAGGGCGATTCTATCTTGCGGGCGCTTAGGTCCAGCAAGGCTTGGCACAACATCATCAAGTGATAGCTCTAGTGTGTCGGTATAATGAGCTTCATCGCCAGGATTACGCCATAAACCTTGGTGCTTAGCATAGTCCTCGATGAGTTTGAGTTGTTTGTCATCGCGGTTAGTTAAACGTAGGTAGTTAATGGTTTCATCATCAATTGGGAAAATACCGCAGGTTGCACCATACTCAGGCGCCATGTTTGCGATAGTTGCACGGTCTGCAAGCGGTAAATCAGCAAGACCATCACCATAAAACTCAACAAATTTACCCACTACGCCATGGTTACGCAGCATTTCTGTTACGGTTAGTACCAGGTCTGTTGCAGTTGTGCCTTCTGGCAGGCGACCATTGAGCTTAAAGCCAACGACCTGTGGAATGAGTAAACTGATCGGTTGACCAAGCATTGCGGCTTCGGCTTCAATACCACCCACACCCCAGCCTAATACCCCAAGACCATTGATCATGGTGGTGTGCGAATCGGTTCCGACTAGGGTATCTGGGTAGGCGAGTGATTTACCATTTTTACTATCGTTAAATACCACGCGGGCTAAATATTCTAAGTTAACTTGGTGTACGATGCCAGTTGCTGGTGGCACGACTTTCAAGTTATCGAAGGCAGTTTGCCCCCAGCGTAAAAATTCGTAACGCTCTTTGTTGCGCTCATATTCAAGTTTCGCATTTAAGTCGAATGAGCCATCTTCACCGTAGCCGTCAACTTGCACTGAGTGGTCAATAACAAGCTCAGCAGGTGACAGCGGATTAATTTTTGCAGGGTCGCCGCCAAGTTTTCCCATGGCATCACGCATCGCGGCTAAATCGACAATGGCGGGTACGCCGGTAAAATCTTGCATTACAACGCGAGCAGGCGTAAACGCTACTTCTGCTGATGGTTTCGCTTGAGGGTCCCAGTTTAGTAAAGCATCGATATCTTGCTTTTTAATATTAACGCCATCTTCATTGCGCAACAGGTTTTCAAGTAAGATTTTTAGAGAGAATGGCAGACGTTTTGCTTTGTCGCCTAAACCTTGTAAAGAGTGAATATGATATTGCTCACCATTAATCGTAAGCTGTTTTTGGGTATCAAAACTGTTATTCATTATTTGCCCCTGTGGTTTGAGCAAGCAATTTGGCTTGCTTTGTTGTTTCCTTTTCGAAATAGACACAGTGTTATTGCAAACTTAATACCAGCTGAGAAATTCATCTAGCTGATGAAAAAATATGCTACCTAATATAGTTGCTGCTGATGTGATTTATTTCAAGGGAAGGAGGCAGATAAAAAGGGTAGTCACTTTAAACTACCCTCAGAAATAAGTGCTTTTAGTTAAGCCAGTTTTGTTGTTTACCTTTATGGCTAATAAACAGTAATAGTAAACCAATAACGATCACACACAATGGCATTGCTAATGCGCTAGTACCAAACATAGCAAGGCTATCTATCACCACAAAATTATAATATTGCTGGACTAATACGGCGATAAACGAGATTAAAAATAACTCGCGCGCAAGGGCTTTTTTTGCCAGTAATAAGATGCTCGCGAAGCTTGCTGAAAACACGGCTATCGCAAAGGCAGCCGTTGACCAGAGCGGTATGTCGCGGTATGCGGCTTGTTGTGCTTCGGGGAGTTGGTTAATCATTTCGGGTGTGATCAACAGTTGCATTACGAACGCAATGACACCTAAAAGATTCCATACAAGGGCTGCCCAAGCAAGTGGCTTGAGCCAAGCTGGAGGGTTCATAAATCACCTTTTATTGTTGTTATAATCGCATTCAATTAAAGGTGATTTATGCTAACTAAGCAAGCTCTAGTTAACCAAACGAGATAGGGCGGCGACCGGTTTTTTCGTCTACTTTTGGCTTTTTAGTACGTTTACGCTTTGATTTTTTTGGCGCTTCTTCAGCGCTTTGTGGTTGTGCTTTTTGTACAGGTTCCGGTGGGCGAGGATTTGGTGTTGCATCTTCGCTTAGTGTCAGTTGGAACAACTCACCATCGAATGCCAATACGTCACCACTGTATAATTTTTTCCGTTTTATTGTACAAATTTCATAGTTAACCCCAACATAACCTTCACCAATTAAGGCTTTTGCTTGGCCGCCTGTTTCGACTAGGTCGAGCACTTTTAGCAAGTTGCATAACTCTATTGGCTCTTCTTCTAGTTCAATTTCGATGAAATCTTCGTTCATGTTGGTCTCTCTTAATTCAATCGCAGCCATTATAAAGCCTAGCACTCAATTGAACCAAGATTAAATTTTTAAGCTCTTCAAGCGGTTAAAATTTGCAGCAATAAATAATCTGACATTTTTATAAACAGTAAAAAAACTGCAGTATTTACTGGGTACACTGCGCGCGTTTGGAATTGGTGTACAAATTGCTAAATGCATGTCCGTTTCATTTTTTATTCGTTCAGGAGAAGTTGTAATGGGCGTAAGATCAGCGCTAAGAAAAGAGTTAATGGGTTTGCAAGATTCGTCATTGCTTGCTGCAGATGATGTGCGAGCTTTGTTAACGCAAACAATTAAGTCTCAGCCTGAAAAATCAGAACAAGGTTTTGCGTTAATTTCGCGCTTTAATGATAACCATAGCCAGTTAAGTTCAGGTGAAACAAATAAAGAAAAGCTGCTTCAGCATCAAACTCACCGTCTATTTAAAGATATTCTATATACCCGTCAAAGTGTTAATAGTTGGCTAAAAAAACATCTTAATTGATTTATTGTTTTTCTCACTTTAGACTACATATGTAATCTAAAGTGAGAAAGAACATGAAAAGGATAATTTCAGCAGCCATACTTTTAATTTTGGCAGGTTGTCAGCAAGCTACAGTCTACGTATATACAGAAAACCTTGAACAGTCGCAGTTGCAATCATTAGAGCAAGCATTAAATAAACAAAGCTTACCCTATGAATATACCCAGCTTCCTGTGCCAAGAGAGTTTACTGATGCAACCTTAATGCTATCGAGCGATAAAATTCTTACTCATGAAGCCGAGCAACTAGCTGAAATTATGCAGGGATTAGGTTATCAAGCTGAAATTAAGTACACCACAGATGCCAATCACTTTTACAATCATGGCAATATTGGCTTTTACTTAAGAGCTAAAAATACCACCACCAGTTTTACTATGCCGGCTCGTGTACTCACCACTGGGTGCGTTGAAGACAAGTATAATGATCTTGCAGTTACATTTAATGATAAGCAGGCGCACTTTACCCTTACAAGTGGTAGAAAAGTCTCCCTAGATTGGGATTATTTATATGGCTACCTAGTCATTTATTATAAAAATTATTCGCAAACATACAGTCATTTAACGCCAGAAGTGAGCACTCCTTTTGGTATGAAACCATCAGATACTTACCGTTACACGGCACGTGTTAATAGCCCAAGTTGGTTAAATTGCTCATTACAAATTGTGTATATGGACTAGCTTCGCGACTCAAGGTAATTACTAAGCTTAGTAATACGCTCACTCATGCCTTCGATTATGCGATCTTTAATTTTTTCACGGATTACATTAGGTAAGCGAGTGAGTGCTTCAGGGGAAATAGCTAACAAAATGGTATCGACTCTAGCGCGTGCGCTGGTACTGTGCTCTCGGTTATTGATAAAAGCACCTTCACCGATAAATTCACCAGGCTCAATGGTGCCAAGTTCGAGTAAATGACTTTGTTTGAATACCATCAGTGAGCCGCTTAGCACGATATAAAGCCGTTTATCAGCATCGTATTGTTTAAAAACAGCCCGGCCTTGTTTGACCAAATACAAATGACTGAATGACTCTAATAACACTTGTCGTTCACTGAGAGTAAACTCTCTAAAGAACGACAATCTGTTAATAATTTCCATTTGTTTAATTAGTGGAATGTGCTCGATTAACTTCATTGACTCACATAGGTATAGCGCGAAATTAGCTAATATTGCGCTCTTTTAGCTTGCGGGTCAATGTATTGCGGCCCCAACCAATCTTCACTGCGGCTTCTTGCTTGTGGCCAGCACAGTTGGCAAGGGCGGTTTTAATCAAACGAGTTTCGAGTTGTGCTTGAATGGCAGGCCAAATATTTTCTTTGCCTTGTTTAAGTTCAAGGTTAAGCCATTGTTGAAATGCATCCAGCCAATCACCTTCTTGCTCAGTCGGTGTAACAGCAACAATCTCTGGTGGTAAATCTTGTTCGCTGATCAGCTCACCCGGTGCCATAACGGTTAACCAACGACAGGTATTTTCTAATTGGCGTACGTTACCTGGCCAGTTAAACAAGCGCAGTTGCTCTGTAGCTTTAGGGCTTAAAATTTTGCTTTCAACTTGCAGTTCTTTGGCACTTTTATGTAAAAAGTGTTGTGCAAGTCGTTCAATATCTTCAGTACGCTCACGTAGCGCGGGTAAGCGTAAACGCACAACGTTTAAGCGGTGGAACAAGTCGTCACGAAACTTACCTTGTTTTACTAGGTCTTCGAGGTTTTGGTGTGTTGCAGCAATAATACGTACATCAACTTTAATGCTTTGATGGCCACCAACACGGTAAAACTCACCATCGGCTAACACGCGTAATAAACGCGTTTGTACATCGAGTGGCATATCACCTATTTCATCTAAAAATAAGGTGCCGCCATTCGCTTGTTCAAAACGGCCTTTACGAATACTGTCGGCTCCAGTGAACGCGCCTTTTTCGTGACCGAATAACTCTGACTCGACCAATTCTTTTGGAATGGCAGCCATATTCAAAGCTATAAATTGGTTTTCTTTACGAGGGCTGTGGTTATGCAGGGCACTTGCAACTAGCTCTTTACCTGTCCCTGACTCACCATTAATCAGCACGCTCATACTTGATGCTGATAATTTACCAATTGCCCTAAACACCTCTTGCATAGCAGGCGCTTCGCCTATGATATGCGCATTGGTTTGTGGTGCTTGCTTACGTTTAGTTTTTTTCGTTGAATTAGCACGGCATGCGCTTTCAACCAGCGCGACAGCTTCATCTAAATCGAACGGTTTAGCGAGATACTCAAACGCCCCTTTTTGGAAGGCATTTACCGCCGAATCTAAGTCTGAGTGAGCGGTCATGATGATCACTGGCAGGCCAGGGTTTTGCTCAGCAATAGTCTCAAGTAACGCCATGCCGTCCATACCCGGCATTCGTACATCAGATACTAATACCGTTGGCTGGCTAAACTTTAATGCATTAAGCACATCTTGTGCGTTCGCATAGCTTTCAGTTTCAAATCCTGCACGTGCCAACGCTTTCTCTAGTACAAAGCGAATTGAGGCATCATCATCAACTAACCAGACTGTTTTCATGACTACTCCAAAAAACCATTAATCCGTAAAAGGCAAATAGATATTAAATTCTGTATGGCCTGGCCAACTGTCACAATCAATGTGGCCGTCATGTTGGTCAACCAAGGTTTGCGCTATCGATAAACCAAGCCCTGATCCATTTTCTTTGTTGGTGATCATTGGGTAGAACAAGGTTTCACGTAAGCTCTTGTCTATACCTGGGCCGTTATCCGAAATTTGGATCAGCAAGGTTTTTTTCGGCGCCTTACCAGGGCGCCTGTGTTGATGATTGATACGGGTTTTTATTCTTATCTCGCCACCATCAACCAGTGCCTGTTGTGCATTACGAATAATGTTCAGTACCACTTGCTGAATTTTACTTTGGTCGATATACACGCTCGGTATACTTGGATCATAGTCTTTCACTAAAGTGATATTGGCATTGTTATCTAACATGCTCAGTTTAATCACTGACTCTAACGCTTGGTGAATATTGCCATAGGATTTATGTGGCAATTGATTCGGACCAAGTAAGCGGTCTACAAGCTCGCGTAAACGGTCTGCTTGTTCAATGATTAATTCGGCACATTGATCACGTTCTTGCTGATCAACCTCATACTGCAATAATTGCGCCGCTCCGCGAATTCCACCTAAAGGATTTTTAATTTCGTGTGCTAAACCGCGAATTAGGTTACGTGCTGCTTGGTACTGATGCATTTGATTCGAAGCTTGATCGTGGCGAATTTCATCATCCATTTGGCGGCATTCGAGCAAAATATAATTGTCGTTATTACTGTTTATTCGACGCGTGCTAATAGTTAGCTTGGCATGGCGTGAATCGACAAACACCACGTCAGCTCTATGCTGGTGGCAATCAACACCATCGAACAACGAATATTGAGCAATGCGTTTTAAGTCTATCGAGTGGTAATTAAATAGGTTGTCGAACGGTTGGTTGATAATGCGCTTAGGTCCTAAACCTAAAAGCTCACTGGCGCTATCGTTTGCATAAACCAGCTTAAAATCATGGTCGAGTAAAATGACGGCAGTACTTAAATTTTTCCAAATACTATCGAGTAATTCAGAATTAAAATGTGTATCACTGAGCATGGTTGCACCATTTTAGTGCGTTTCGATTTAGTGCAGCTTAGCATATTCTTTTTACGTTGCGAGATCGTTATGTTGAAATATTAGTTTCTATTAATCACAGAAGCTCTATGCATGAAAAAGGTGCTGATTGGGCTAACCGAAACGAGTTTATTATTAGCATTATAAAGTTTTGCTTGTAATGTGTGTTCACCACGGTTGACCTCTCTTAGTGCAAAGGTCGTGCTATTACTTGGTGCACCATGAGGTGTGCCATCAAATAAAAGCTGTACTTTAAACCCGGTTTCGAAGCGTGGGCTAATACGGGCAGTGACATACACTGACCCCGTGTTTTCTCGCACGGTCGCTTCATTAGCAGGAGAAGAAATACTGACTTTAAATTTGACTGGTGTCCCGCTTGGCGCACTATTAAGAATGCTGGTGTCGGTAGCTGGCATGGTTAGGTTTTGGGTATTCATCTTTACTTCGGTAGCACCAGGGCGCGGTGAGTCTGAAAACACTAAAACGCCATTCTTATCTTTCCAAGAATACACTTTTTTCACTTCACTCTCAGCGTAAACGCTTGCTGCAATAAATATTAATACCAATAAAGTTGTGCTTCTCACCCTGTGTTCCTGTATTTATTTACCTAAATAAAACTGTAGAGTAGAACCCGCTCAATTACCATTAAAAAAGCCCGCAAAGCGGGCTTGAGAACACACATTTATTATCTTTCAGATAATTCTGATACAGCGTTAATTAAACGCTGTAGTACATTTCAAACTCAACTGGGTGAGTTGTCATGTTAAGCTTTTCAACTTCTTGGCTCTTAAGTGCGATGTATGCATCGATTAGGTCATCAGTGAATACGCCACCTTGCGTTAAGAACTCACGGTCAGCATCTAGTGATGCAAGTGCTTCTTGTAAAGAAGATGCAACTTGTGGGATCTCAGCTGCTTCTTCAGCAGGTAGATCGTATAAGTCTTTGTCCATTGCATCGCCAGGGTGAATCTTGTTTTTGATACCGTCAAGGCCAGCCATAAGCATTGCAGAGAATGCTAAATATGGGTTCGCTGTTGGATCAGGGAAACGTACTTCGATACGACGTGCTTTTGCAGACGGTACTACTGGGATACGGATTGAAGCAGAACGGTTACGTGCAGAGTATGCAAGCATTACTGGTGCTTCGAAGCCTGGTACTAGACGCTTATAAGAGTTAGTAGACGCGTTAGCAAATGCGTTGATTGCTTTAGCGTGCTTGATGATACCACCGATGTAGTAAAGCGCTTCTTCAGATAGACCAGCATATTTGTCACCAGCGAAGATGTTTACGCCATCTTTACCTAGAGATTGGTGACAGTGCATACCAGAACCGTTATCACCTACGATTGGCTTAGGCATGAATGTCGCTGTTTTTCCGTATAGGTGAGCCATGTTATGGATAACATATTTCATCTCTTGGATTTCGTCAGCTTTTAATACCATTGTATTGAAGCGAGTTGCGATCTCATTTTGACCTGCAGTTGCTACTTCGTGGTGGTGAGCTTCTACTACTTGACCTAGTTCTTCAAGAACTAAACAAGTCGCTGAACGCCAGTCATGTGATGAATCAACAGGTGAACACGGGAAGTAACCGCCTTTAACACCTGGACGGTGACCCATGTTGCCACCTTCGTAATCTTTATCAGAGTTCCAAGCAGCTTCTACAGAATCGATTTTGTACATAGAACCAGACATGTCTGATTTGTATTTAACGTCATCAAAAAGGAAGAACTCTGGCTCTGGACCGAATAATACAGTGTCAGCAATACCAGTAGAGCGCATGTACTCTTCAGCGCGTTTTGCAACAGAACGTGGATCACGCTCATAACCTTGCAGTGTTGAAGGCTCAACTACGTCACAACGTACGATTAGTGTAGCTTCTTCAGAAAATGGGTCCATTTTCGCAGACTCAGGAACAGGCATAAGTACCATGTCTGATTCGTTGATACCTTTCCAGCCAGCAATTGAAGAACCGTCAAACATTTTGCCGTCTTCGAAGAAATCTTCATCAATTTGATGATGAGGAATAGAAACATGCTGTTCTTTACCTTTGGTATCAGTAAAGCGTAAATCAATGAACTTAACGTCATTTTCTTTGATAAAATCTAAAACCGATTGTGACATGTGTCCTCCAATTGTTGGGTTTTATTTTTTGCTGCATTATTGCTTTTCGCTTATATAAGCTGGTTTCGTGCCATTTTTTTAACACCTTGTTTAGACTTACAAAAAACAAACAAGGCTTTGTTTTGTTAACTTCTATTGCACTAAGTTGGTGCGTAAAAAGATCATTCTGGTGCGTAAAAGTGCGACCTTGTTTTGCACAATTATTGAGCGTGCCAATTTTTCTGTTATGAACACGATTTAGTGCCAAAATATGGTTCAAAAACGAAAATTTCGCCAGTTTTGAGCTAAGATTCACTTTAATTTTCATAAATTTGTCATTTATAAAACAGATACTTATAAAAAGCCTGAAGAAAGTTTATAAATTTATATTGGATAAACTTTCATCCATGCCATTATTAAGGGATAATATGCGCCCTTTTAAATCCTATGCTGGGACATCTGGTGAAAACGCAGGTGAGTGCGTAGATCTTGCAGGATCAATGAGATTCAATTTCTCTGAGAAAAAATATGAGCATCGAAAAGTTAAGAAATATAGCGATTATCGCCCACGTTGACCACGGTAAAACAACTTTGGTTGATAAACTGCTTGAGCAATCAGGCACATTAGAAACGCGCGGCGGTAACGAAGAGCGCGTAATGGACTCAAACGACATTGAGAAAGAGCGTGGTATTACCATTTTAGCTAAAAATACAGCTATCTCTTGGAACGACTACCATATCAATATCGTAGACACCCCAGGACACGCCGACTTCGGTGGTGAAGTAGAACGCGTACTTTCGATGGCTGACTCAGTATTACTACTTGTTGATGCTCAAGAAGGTCCAATGCCGCAAACGCGTTTCGTAACGCAAAAAGCATTCGCACAAGGTTTAACGCCGATTGTTGTTATCAACAAAATCGACAAACCTGGTGCACGTCCTGACTGGGTTATGGACCAAGTTTTCGACTTATTCGATAACCTAGGTGCAACTGACGAACAGTTAGACTTTAAAGTAATCTATGCATCAGCTATCAACGGCTGGGCAACAATGGATTTAGACGAGCCATCAGATAACATGGAACCAATGTTCCAGATGATCGTTGACGAAGTATCTCCACCGGATGCAGATCCTGAAGGTGCTTTCCAAATGCAAATTTCTCAGCTTGACTACAACTCGTACATCGGTGTTATCGGTGTAGGTCGTATCAAGCGTGGTACTGTTCGCCCTAACCAACAAGTAACAATTGTTAGTGCAGATGGTACTAAGCGTAATGGTAAAGTTGGCCAAGTAATGAGCTACTTAGGTCTTGAGCGTCATGAAGCAGAATCTGCAGGCGCGGGTGACATCATTGCTATCACAGGTCTTGGTGAGCTGAAAATCTCAGACACTATCTGTGATGTAAATACCGTTGAAGCATTACCACCGCTAAGTGTTGATGAGCCTACAGTAACAATGACGTTCTCTGTAAATACATCACCATTTGCTGGTAAAGAAGGTAAATTCGTAACTTCACGTAACATCCTTGAGCGTTTACAAGCTGAGCTTGTTCACAACGTTGCATTACGTGTTGAAGAAACTGACAACCCAGATAGCTTCCGTGTTTCTGGTCGTGGTGAGTTACACTTAGGTATCTTAATCGAGAACATGCGTCGTGAAGGTTACGAGCTTGCTGTATCTCGTCCACAAGTAATCCTTCGTGAAGTTGATGGTCAAAAAGAAGAGCCATACGAAACACTTACAATCGACTGTCAAGAAGAGCACCAAGGTTCTATCATGGAACAAATTGGTCTTCGTAAGGGTGAACTAACAGACATGTCTCCAGATGGTAAAGGCCGTGTACGTATGGACTTTATGATCCCAAGCCGTGGCTTAATTGGTTTCCAAACTGAATTCATGACGTTAACGTCTGGTTCTGGTCTTCTTTACCACACATTCGACCACTACGGTCCACATAAAGGCGGTACTATCGGTGCTCGTAAGAATGGTGTAATGATTGCAAACGCAACAGGTAAAGCACTTACTAACGCATTATTCAACTTACAAGACCGTGGTAAGTTATTCATCGGTCACGGTGTTGAAGTTTACGAAGGTATGGTTATCGGTATCCACAGCCGTGACAACGACCTAACAGTAAACGCGCTTAAAGGTAAGCAACTTACAAACGTTCGTGCATCTGGTACAGATGAAGCACAAACACTTGTTCCACCACTAAACTACACGCTTGAACAAGCGATTGAGTTCATCGATGATGACGAGTTAGTGGAAGTGACACCTGAAAACATCCGTATTCGTAAGCGTCACTTAACTGAAAGTGAGCGTAAGCGTGCGAGCCGTCAAGCTAAAGACTAATAAGGTCTTTTAGTTTCACAAAATTAAAACCGCCGTATTGAAAAATACGGCGGTTTTTTGTTTTAGTGTAAGCCAGGTAGGTTGGGTAGAGCGAAGCGAAACCCAACTTAATTTATATAAACTTCTAAAGGCAACTCGCAACTTTTTACTAACTCCCCCATCTGTACTATCTTTTCTAAATCCAACTTGCAGGAGAGTAAGATGTATTTAGTTAGACTGATTTACACAAGTGAAATTAGCGATGGGTTTGGGCCCAATGACATCGAAGATATTCTCGAGAAAGCTAAGCAGAATAATGCAGAAAGTAATGTAACTGGGCTACTTTGTTTTAATAGTTCTCACTTTATGCAATGCCTTGAGGGGTCACGAAAAGCAGTTAATGAAACTTATCATCGTATTCTTAATGACAAGAGACATCGCAATATCATCATGCTGAATTACTGTGAAATTTATGAAAGAGAGTTTGAAAATTGGTCTATGGGTTACATTCCTTACAGTAAACAAGTGACCCCTATTAACCTTAAGTATTCAGGTACCAGCGAATTTAACCCATTAGCCATGTCGGCAGGAAGCGCCCATAAACTTATGCTGGCTTTACGGGACTCATTGCTCAAACATACTATGTAGGGCTTGCAAGTGTCACTACAGTGACACTTGCTCACCTTCATTCAATATATAAAGAGGAACATGGCTGTTCATCTGTTTTTGCATATGCAGTAATCTTAATAATGCAGAATGACTTGAATGGTCGCCCATTTGCCAGCTTGAGTTGCCATAACCCCACGGGATCATCACTTTACAGCTTAGCTCCTCCGCGGCGTTTAAGCTGTCTTCTGGCGTTGTATGAACATAGCGATACCACTTACCGTTTTCTTCATGGTAATAAGAAGCGATAGGCATTAAACATACATCAATCTCGCCGTATTTTTGATTAATATCTTGAAAGTGTTTTGAGTAACCGGTATCACCAGCAAAAAACAAGGTTTTACCGTTTTGCTCAAGTAACCAACCATTCCATAAATCTTTATTGTGGTCGTCGTAAATGAAAGGCACCATTATACGACTACTAAAATGATGAGCTGGCAGCGCATGAATCGTTAAATCATTAATTTGTGTACTTGCGTACCACGCCATTTCGGAAATATTAAAGCCACCCGTCGGGAAGTTATCTGCAAACCCTAATGGCACTAAGTAGCGGGGGGTATTGCCAATCTCTTCTATATCCGCCTTGTTAAAATGGTCATAGTGAATGTGTGAGTACATTACAGCATCTAAGCCATTAAGTTCAGCTTGTGATGGCCAAAAACCAGGTTTGCGATAAATGCCCCCAGCAAGCTTAAAGGCAAAGTCTACGGGCGAATCAAACTGATCTTTAACAGGGTCAAACAACAGCTGCTCACCATTTGGTGATTGAATATAAAACCCAGCATGACCTAACCAGCGCACCGTAAAACCTGAATTGATTGCAGGCACATTTTGTTCTGCGTGAAACTCGCATTGTGAGTTACTGTCGTCGCACACCAGTAGTTCTGACTCTTCATAGCAATTGTCGGTGCAGGTTGTTGGGTATTCTTTATCACCCGGATAAAGGTTGTGGTAGCGACCTTCGTACTCACCCTCGTTTTTTAACGGAGTGATAGTGCCTTCACCGGCAATAACATTAACAGTGTTTGAATTACTGCATGCACTTAAAAGTGCTGCCGCAATAAGCGTTGAGAGTGTTTTTAAATGCATACCATGCTTACTTTTTATTCTTTGCCGTGAGTTTAGCAAAATAAAATTTAAGATAAATCATTAAAAAGTAACTAAATATTGACTAATTTGTGATGCGATTTTTTTTTGCTATGATTTGAGTGATTTTCGAACAGTAATCAAGGAGGATAAATGAAAGTTATTGCTTTTTTAATTGGTGTATTTTCACTGTCGTGTTTAGCCGCTACGGACTCGTTAACATGTAATGGCTGCTCCACTAATGGAATGGAAAACTTAGCTGCGTTTTCACAACAACGGACGGGGTCTAGCTATGTGGTTATTTTTGATTTTGATAACAGACAAGTGAAAAAGTATTACAGGAGCTTGCGATTTAGTAGCTTTGGTGAGCCTATACGTAACGCTGTTAATGTTGAGTTGAGCTATGAAGAGCAATTTGATGCAAATTTAATTCTGGAGTTTAGGCAAGAAGCAATATTGCTATTGAAAAACAAAAGTGTTGCTATGTTTGTTTCTAATGATGCTGAAACAGATTATATGGGCACTGACTCGAGCCAATCGATTGCCGCACTTTCTAGAGCTGAGATAAGCAACCAAGAAAGTACCTCTTCAGTTTTAAAAGATGTAGGTGGATTTGATGTTAAAGGAGATCCGTATACTTTCTTAAGTCGGTCTAGTTTTAGAAATAATGCATTTGATTATTATTTAAACCAAGATGGTTCTTTGTTTTCTGAATTAATTGACTCTGCTCTAGATGCAGTAAGAATACCCACAGGAAAAGACATGGGGCTCTACGTGACAATTAATTTTTATGAATCTGCCGATAAAAGTATTTATAACGGATCTGTCAAAGCTGCAATAGACTTTACAAATGATGTGTTCATCATTATGAGCGCAAAAGATGCAGATAATAACAGTATTCCATTAAAAGTTAGTGACTTAAATAATGAATTTGTTTTTAAAAATAAAAGTAATGGTGAAACAATATTTCTCAATTATATAAATTTACTGTTTGACAGCCATGGAGGGCACACTCCAAATTGCGTGGTGACATCACACCGCACACAAGGTGATCAACACATCTTTACATATAGTTGTAAGTAAATTTTTATATGTTTTATTAAAATTAATGCGGCTAATTGCCGCATTAATTTTAGCTAACTATCTCAACCCGCTTTATTCATTTGCTCAATGAACTTATTAGAGTCTTCAATTGATTTGTTCATGTCGTCCATTAACACTTTTATATCGCGTTTTAGGCTTGTGAACTCACCTTTGATTGCAGTTACAGCTTGTGCGTTTAGATTATGTTTTAAGTACAAAACATTATCATGAAGTGATGATAATACCGGCTCCATTTTGCTTTCTGCGCTGCGCATTGAGCGAAGTAGTTGATCAAATTGGCGCTTAGTTGCACTGAGCTTTTTGCTGCTCTCACGTTTAAGAGAGGCGCTTTTGTATTGTTCTAGCTCATCGGCCCATTCATCAAATAGCGCTTCAGCTACATCTTCTACTTTATTGATATTGCTTGTTACGTCGTTTGCTGCCGCTAAGCTCGACTCGTAATCATCATTCAGTTGATTGTAGGCATCTTGTAGTTCACCACCATCAAAATTGATAAGCGTGGTTAATCTGTCTAATGCTGATTGAAACTCTTCTTGTGACTCCTGCTGTGCTTCTTTTGTTTCTTCTACGCGGTCTACTAAAATGTCGCGCTTATGCACACCGACAGACTCCATGGCTGAGTAGTAAGCTGACTGACAGCCTGATAATGCCATTGTTACTGCAAATAGTGGTGCACTTAAAAGTGTCAGTTTTTTCATTGAGAATCCTTTTTAGGTACCTGTCATTTCAAATTATGTGGTGGATTGCTATGATTATCAAAACATTTTAGCAGAAATTAGATTCTATGGATGAGAAGCTCAGTCGTTATAAGTTGCAATTAAGCACTTTTTTAAAGCAACAACCTACTTGGTGGATGCAGTATCTTAATCGTTGTATTGACGATCAAATCACTGTTAATGCTGGGTACTTGGCTTATGTGACCTTATTATCAATTGTGCCTTTAGTGGCGGTTGGTGTGGCTATTTTTTCTGCTTTCCCAGGATTCGAAAGCACGTTAGTGACTATAGAAAATTTCTTGTTTACTAATCTTGTGCCGACCTCTACAGATGTAATTAAAGAGCATATCAGCGCTTTTGCCGGTAATGCGAATAAAATGACTGCCGTTGGTGTGGGTTTTTTAGCGGCGGTATCTTTGTTACTTATTCGCAATGTCGATGCTACATTAAATCGAATTTGGCGTATTAAGAAAAAGCGCCCAATGATGATTTCGTTTGCCGTTTATTGGATGGTGCTTAGTTTAGGCCCTGTGTTATTAGGGGCTAGTATTGGTGTTACTTCATACATAGTGTCGTTAGTGTCGTTTGCCGATCAAGGTATCCCCGGCTTTAGCGGCTTTTTATTGAAATTATTACCTTACATAATTTCAATGATTGGCTTCATTATGCTCTATACTTTAGTTCCTAACACACGAGTTCCATTTAGAGCGGCAATTCCGGGCGCTTTGTTTGCAGCTATGTTGTTTGAGCTGACAAAAAAAGGCTTTGCTTTGTACATCAGCCACTTCCCATCATACGAAGTTATTTATGGGGCGTTGGCGACAATCCCTATTTTATTTGTATGGGTGTATTTGTCGTGGATTGTCGTATTACTCGGTGCAGAATTTACTGTATGTATCAGCCCTGAGAATATCGAGGACACGCCTGATATAGAGGTTTAAATTCACTGCACCTAAGGAGAGCGAGGTGCAGTTACATCCACAATATGTTGCCAACCGTGATTATCACTTGAGTGTTGGCGATGGTCATCAAATCCATGTGCAAGAATATGGTGCGTCTACAGGGATTGCTGTGGTGTTATGCCATGGCGGGCCTGGTGCGGGTCTATGCCCTGAAAACTGCCGCTTTTTCGACTTAGAACGTTTTCGGGTGATCATGTTCAGTCAGCGCGGTTGCGGTCACTCAACCCCCCATGATAGTTCAACCAATACAACCTCAGAATTAGTCGCCGATCTCGAGTATTTACGCCAGCAACTGGGTATTGAAAAGTGGCTGGTGTGTGGTGAGTCATGGGGTGCCACTTTGGCACTTGTCTATGCTATTCATCACCAAGAGCATGTTGCAGGGCTTATTTTACGGGCTAGCTTTTTAGCTTGTAACAGTGACTTCGAGTGGCTTTACACAACAAAAGGAGCCGGCGCGCATTTTTACCCTGAGTGCTTTAATGAATTTGCACATGATTACACTGATTGGCATGCCTTACTCGATTTTTATCAGCAACAGCTAAACAGTGACGATCAAATTAAAGCCAGTAAATTTGCCAAGTTATGGTGTCATTGGGAGCAGGTGCTATGTCATGGTGAGCCTTTGACAAACTGGAGTTTACAGGAGCCCCATGTCGGGTTAAATCAAGCAAAGTTAATGGTGCATTATTTTCGTCATCACTGTTTCATTGAAGAAGGCTTTATCGCAGAAAATGCACATCTGCTGACTCATTTACCTATTTGGTTTATTCATGGCCGCGCCGATTTGATCTGTCGATATAGTGCCGTACAGCAGCTTGCTGAACGGTTAAATGCACAATTATTGATTTTAGATGGCATTGGGCACAGCAGTGATAATCAGGTATATTTGGCGGCAATGCGACGTGCCGCAGATTTAATGTATATCAAGTTATCGAGGGATCAATGCAAGGCTTAATTCAAAGAGTAAAACAAGCAAAAGTAGAAGTGGCAGGCGAAGTGGTTGGTGAAATTTCACAAGGTATTTTGCTGCTATTAGGTGTTGAAAAACAGGACACCGAGCAAAGCGCCCAGAAGCTTTTACACAAGGTCAGCAATTACCGCATTTTTACCGATGAACAAGGAAAGATGAATTTAAGTTTGAATGATATCAAGGGTGAGCTGTTAGTTGTTTCGCAGTTTACCTTAGCAGCCGACACTAAAAAGGGTATGCGTCCAAGCTTTTCAAGTGCTGGTACGCCAGAACAAGCCAATACGCTCTATGAGTATTTTATTGCTGAGGCTAAAAAAGCGGGCTTAACAGTGGCTACAGGGCAGTTTGGTGCTGATATGCAAGTAAGCCTATGTAACGATGGTCCCGTTACTTTTAATTTATCTGTTTAGCAGACAACTACTTTTTGATCATCACGATGTGATTCACGTAGTCGGGGATTTTTACAATGCTTGGGCGCTTGCCAAACTCGGTGATTAGCAGGTGCTCAAGTTGTTTTAGTTGCGATGGGTGATTAGATAAAAAATTAATGAACAACAAGCCATCTTTTGCCATCGCTGCTCTTAGTTTGGTGTAAAACTGGTGCTTGTATAAAAATAATGGCGCATCTACCTCACTGAATAAATCTAGGATAATCCAATTGTATTCGTTGTTTTGCTCTAATACTTGCTGCGCATCAAAACAGTGCAGATTATTGGCATGATCGCCACCAAAGTAACGTTTATAGCAGTGAATTATGTCGGGGTTTTTATCAACCGATGTCAGTTGGCTGTCAGGGTAGGTGTGCTGTAAGTAATTACGAATAGCACCACCGCCTAGCCCTAGTTCTAAAATCTTTTTAGGTTCTTCTAAGTCTTGCCAAAGCTTTGCAAGGTATTGTAAATGCGGGAAAAGTAATCTGGCAGGTCGGCGTTTTTCAATGACCGATTGCAGAGTTTCGTTGATCAGTAACCAGCGTAATTGGTTAAGTTGCCTAACTTGAATACTGTAATTGCCTTGTTTATGCCAATAGATGAGTTGCCCTAATCGGTGGCAGTCCTCAATAAAACTATGTTTTACTGCGCCACTGGGTTCAAGAAAATGTTCCATATTTCGGGCCTTTAGCTATTTGTTTATTAAAATAATACAATTATTTCAGCATAGACCAGCAGGCTTAAAGTGCAATTGTGCATTAGTTTTTACAGCTCAGAATAATAATTTAGGCTGGGTCACCAAAGTATTATTCCAACTTGTTAGAAGATCGCGTATCGTAATTCGCATTCCAAAGGCCACGACAGAAAAACAACAGACAGTGGCTGAATTATCACAGGAGTTTTTATGTTTAAAGTGACCACCCCACAAAGCAGCGAAGATTGGCAAGCGTACTATTCATTACGTTGGCAGGTTTTAAGAGCACCCTGGGGCGAGCCGCGTGGTTCTGAGCAAGATGACTTAGAACAAGACGCTGAGCACCGCTTTATCAAAAATAATGACGGCGAAGTATTAGGTGTAGCCCGCCTGCATTTTAACAATCATCAGCAAGCGCAAGTTCGTTATATGGCGGTCGCTGAAGGTAATCGTAACCAGCATATTGGTAGCCGTTTATTACATGAATTAGAAAAAATCGCATGGACTCAAGATGCTGACGAGCTGGTATTGTATGCTCGTGAGCGAGCTCTTGATTTCTATAAACGTCATGGCTACGAATTAAAAGAAAAAGCGCACCTTGCCTATGACGATGTACAGCATTGGAAAATGGTAAAACAAAAGCCCTCTGAGCCGGGTTGGTTCCGTCATCCAAACTGGACACAAGTACTGCAAAACACGTGGCGTGAGTCGATCCCAATCAGTGATGCGATGGGCATTAAAGTTGAAAGCTATACCGATTGGCAGTTTACTACCCGCGCTGATTTAGATGCGAACTTAAACCTTCATAACACTATGTTTGCGGGTTCAATTTATAGTTTAGCAACCTTAACAGGGTGGGGCGCAACTTACCTAGCGCTGAAAGAAGCAGGTCTTGAAGGAAATATCGTGTTAGCTGATGCCAACATTAAATACCTTAAACCACTCAATAACGACCCTCGTGGTAGTGTTGAGTTGGCTGGTTGTAAAGGCAAATTAGCTGATTTAGAAGACAGTGGTAAAGCAAGCTACCATGTGCCAGTAAATGTATACGATGGCGATGTGTTAGTAGCAGAATTTGAAGGTCACTTCATCGTTAAAAAATAACGACTATTTAGAGCGAGCTAACTAAAGCTCGCTTATACCCAAACCCCCTCAATATGCGAGTTTCAGTTGGAATTAAAAGCGATTTAGGCAAGGCATTGATTGCAAGTAATAGTGGTTCTATTGTTAAAATCAATAACGCAGTATAAATCGCATTTAAACCAACCCTTTGGGCGCTTCACAGGCACTTACTCTCATCGTTGTTACTTCTTAAAAGGGACTGCCATTCTTGCAAAGTAACGCCTTGATATTAAGCACCTGTGAAACGCTGAATTCTGCATCGTGAGGGGGCTTGGGTATATATTTATTAAAGCAAGTCAGTTAACAGAATACCCACACCAAAACGTTCAATATCGGCGTTGTAATCAATCAAGCTCTCACCATAACCATTAAAATATTGTGCGTAGCCACGTAATCGGCCCCAAAGAGGGAAAGACCAATCTAATTGGATTGCACCACGGTTATCTGAATTTAAATTATTGCGGGTCATAAAGCTAAACTCATGCTCGTTGTAACGGTATGCACCCGAGAACTCAAAGTAACCCATGTATTTGTAGATATCTGGATTATCATCGCCACGGGCTTCTAGCTCATCGTCTTTTTTATCTTCAGGAATGCGATACCAAGGCTTAAAGCTAAAAACAAAGCCATCTTTTTCCCATAGGAAATCGGCATAGATACGGTTCCATGAACGTGAATTAGGCTGGCTGCGGCCATTCGATTGATGTGAGGCACCAATTGCAATTGCCATTTCATCGCCCCAAAGCACATGCTCAGGATCAAGGTAGTTCACCCAGAAGATCTCTGGTTCGTAATTTGTTTCACGAAATGGTGATGAAATATCTTTGTTGTAGAACTGCCAAAACGATTGCATAGTAAACGCAAAGAATACGCCTTGATCTTTATCTGAAAAGCCTTCGAAGATAGGCACTTTAATTGAAAGTTGATATTTCACTTCAAGATTATCAAGTGGCTCGCCATCAGTTTGCTCTGCAAGATCTTTTAAACCATCAAAAGGACGTTCATTCGGGTTAGATACGTATGAAAGCGGTAATATGTAGTTACGCTTATGTGGGGTGATCACATTACGGTTTTTCTTGCTCACTTCTTCACGGGCTTTACGCTTATCTAAAGCGGTGAGCTTTTTACTCTCGTCTAAGTCTGAGCATTTTTTACGAAGTTCTTCGAGTGTTTGTTTACCGTCACCGCCAATCGCTTCGTTCAAAATACACTGCTTTACGAGTTCTAGCGCGTCATCTTGTTCGTTAGTTTGTGGTTGTTCAGTTTGAGCAAATACAGGTACAGAAAATAAGCCAGCTGCTGCCAGCCAAATGCGCCATCCCATTGCAGTTCCCTTTCAGTAGACTTGTAAGTAGGTATAATTATAACGATTTTTACATAAGTAACCGTGAACTTGTACTGAATTGTTGAAATTTTAGGTAAATAGAGAGCCCCAAGCTAAGCTTGGAGCCCTGCTGTAACGGCCTAAGGGCATAAGCCGTTGACTCTCACGCAATGAGAAGGGATGAGCTTATAGCTCAAATACGTTGGTAAAAAACTTATAAAGTTCGGTACCTTGATTCACGCTTGCTGAAGCAAAATGCAAAATAGCAATGGCGTCTTTATCAAAACTTAATGTTTGTAGCGGCTGCTCAGAAAGGTAGCGCTCCATTCTTAAAATGCGGGCGATAGGCTCACCTGCTTTAATATGGCCACCCAGTGGGGCAAGATACTCGACCATGCCACCCATAGGTGCGTAGTAAGCTACATAATTTTCAAGCATGCAGGCATAACGTGTCATCGCTTTTGGATGATACGCAGCATCAACTAATACCTCTTTTTGATTGAGGTAACTTAAAATGCTATTTGCATCTTCAAAAGCCGCACTTAAATCGATTTTTTCTTGGCTACCAAGTTCAACAGTGAATGCTTCTACTTGAACAGCAAATTCACGGCCTTGTTTGGCAAGCTCTTCAGATAGTGACCACCATGGGCAAAAACTCGCTTCATCCATCGCGCCATCAAAATCACTTGGGATCAGTAACACATGCTCGATGTTGAAGTAGCTTGCGCTGTCTTTGGCGTATTCAGGGCAATATAAGTGCTTACTCGAGATAGGCCCCGTGTGAAGGTCTAAAACGATATCAGCCTGGTGGGCAAGCTTTTGCAAGTTAAGAGCAATGCGCTTACCCGTTGTTAGGCTGTAATCAGGACCCGTTAATTGACTGTCGATGTCAGCAACGAGTGCCTGTTTAAATGCAGCTTTAAGGGTCGCATCATCACTGTCTTTATGCTGTTCAGCAATCTGTGACGGTAACGCTTTATTAAAGCGGTACATGCGGTTCCAATTGGTGCCAGTAATTGGATCGAAACGACCTAAAGTAAACTCACCTGATTTTTGGTTGCAACCAATAGGGTTAGCATAAGGAACTAGGGTAATATCGCCACGCAGCTTGAGTGATTTTAGCTGCTCAAGCAATTGATAAATTACTGCATTACCTTGTACTTCAGCGCCGTGCATATTGGCTTGTATATACACGTTAGGTCCTGTGCCATCGCCTTTTAAGCGATATACAGGAATTGCCAGTGGTAGGCCGTTGGCTATCTCGCCAACCACAATATTCTCTTGGCTGATTAACTCTTTGCTCATGGCGATTACCTTAAATAATAGTTGGCATCTTCAGCACTACGAATGCACTCAATATTGCCTTGTTCAAGGGTGTATTCAGCCGCTAATTCGTGGCATAAAAAGTACGGCATACTTTCGGTAAAGCCGTACGCACCACATTGGCTGAATACCAACCAGTCTTGCTCATTTAAATCGCTCGCTAATTGGTGCTCACCTAAGCAATCAAGGGCGGTGCAAAGAGGGCCGTATAAAGTCATTGCCGCAGGCTCAGCCGTCGATTCGCGAAGTAAGGCTGCAGGAAAATCTTGGCTTGTTACAGCAGGGCGAAGTAAATGGTTAATGCCGCCTGATAAAATCACCTGTTGTTGATTGTAATTCTCTTTGCGCTCAACAATCGGCGTTGCGTAATGGCCGCATTCGCCCACCGCATAGCGGCCAAGTTCCATCCAAAGCTCTTTGACACCAGCATCCGCTTTAATACCCGCCAGAGTCTCGATAAGTGCAGACCAATCAAGTCGGTTAGCATCTTGCGTATAAGGAATACCTAAGCCACCCCCTAAATCGAGAATATTAAGGTTAATATTTATTGAGCTTGCTAGCTGTTGTAATGGCGCAATCATCGCACGCCATAGCTCGGCGAGCTTGTCAGTACTTAGCATATTGCCCCATTGGAAAATATGCAGACCATCAAAGCTAAGAGCTGGGTAATCACTTACAGTGAGTGCTTGCCACTCATCACAGCCCAAACCAAAAGGAGTAAGGCTATCGCCACCAAGAGGGTTCTTTTCGCTGTCTGGCCAACGAAGTTGTACGCGCAATAGAACTTGCAGCTGACAATTTGCTTTTGTTGCTTGTTCGTTTAACCAGCGAACTTGGTTAAGGCTCTCGGCCACAAAAGTACGTACGCCGCGAGCAATGAAATGTGAAATTTGTGCAGGGCTCTTTGCAGGCCCTGTGTTGAGCACGCGCTCGCTATCGATGCCTTGAGCAAGTACTTGCTCAAGTTCACCTTTACTTGCAACATCAAAGTTAAACCCTGCGCTGTCTAAACATTGAATAATGCGAGACAGTGGGTTGGCCTTTACGGCATACCAAAGCTTCACATCGGTTTGCGCAGTCAGTTGATTTAAATGTGCAGTTAATTTATCTAAATCATAGATAAAAAATGGCGTATCAAGATGTGTTGAAACTTGTTCAACCGCTTGCTTGATGGGCGTGCTCAAAAAGCTCATTAACGTAAAACCTCTTCTAACAGTAATGATGCATCGCTTTGTTCATCACGGTATTTCACGATCAATGCACAAGACATGCTTAGACCTTGCTCGCGAGCCCATGCATTTGAAGCAGGGCGAGAGCCTGGGATCACAATCGCGTTTTCTGGGATGGCTTCACCTTTGTCTAGCTGGCGTTCGTTAACGCAATCGTAGACAGGAATAGTTGCAGATAAACGAACACCTGGCGCAAGTACAGCACCTTTTTTCACAACCACACCTTCAACAATAACGCAGCCTGCGCCGATGAATGCGTCATCTTCAATAACCACAGGGCTAGCACCAATTGGCTCTAGTACACCACCTAATTGTACTGCAGCACTTAGGTGAACATTTTTACCCACTTGTGCGCATGAACCCACTAATGCGTGGCTATCGACCATAGTACCTTCGTCGATGAACGCACCAATATTCACATATGCTGGTGGCATGATAATGGTGCCTTTGGCAACGTGTGCGCCACGGCGAACACTGCTACCACCTGGTACCATACGCACGCCTGCATCTGCTGCAAAGCCTTGTGGTGCTAAGTTGTGCTTATCAACAAAACCACCAGGGAACTCAGTATTATTGCCGTTTTTAAAGGCTTCTAAAATGCCTTGTTTAACTTCAACATTGGCGTGCCAGTTGCCGTTCTCGTCTTGTGTTGCTGCGCGAACTGCGCCTGATTCTAAGTTGTTTAATAATTCTAACCAGCTCATGATAAAACCTGTTTTTAGTTCCAAGATAAAATTGTGTTGTTTGCGTGGGTGATGCTGTCTGTTTGCTCAAGCTCTAAATGCGTAAGCGGCGGACGTAAATGCGGGGTGTTTATTTTACCTTGCAGGTGCATCAGTACTTTTACGGGGATTGGGTTTGCCACAGCGAATAAACTTTGGATTGCTTGCGACCAATCGGTGAATAGATTTGGGTATTGACCACTTAAACTACGTTTAACAAACTCATGGGTTTGATTCGGCCAAGCATTCGCGGCAACCGAAACTAAACCTTTTGCACCAGCTTGAGCAAAATATGGCATAAGTGCATCATCGCCACTGAAAATAGCCAGTGTTGGTGATGCCGTTCTAAAGCCTTCAAATTTGCTAATGTCGCCACTGGCTTCTTTTAAAGCCCAAAGATTTTTGTGCTCAGCAAGGTTTTTGATCACCTGTGGTGAAATCTCAACTGCGCTGCGTCCTGGTACGTTATACAACATACAAGGGTGGTTACTTGCGTCTAGTAGGCTTTCAAACCAATGTGTTTGGCCAACAACCCCAGGTTTTGCATACAAAGGTGAACCTAACAGGTAGCCATGAATAGGTAGTTGGTTGCAGTATTCAACCCAAGCAACTTGTTGTTTGAGGTTCATGCCACCCACAGCAACCATGAGTGGGACACTTGGCGCTAATTGGCAAACATGCTCAACAATGGCTTGTTGCTCTTTGAGTGAAAGCGCCAGTCCTTCACCGGTACTGCCAAGCAATAAAATGCCATTATTTGCATCTTGCTGCTCCGCAACCAGTTGTTCAAGGGCCGTGTAATCGACCTCGCCAGATTCGGTAAATGGCGTGACAAGCGCTGTCCATAATGGATAGTCGTTTAAATCAAAATTGTTGATCATCTCTCACGAACTTATAAGGTATTCGAAGAGTTTATGCGGGAACATTTGAATGGAGCCGCATGTCGTCGTTCGAACAAGGTATAATTCGAAGAGCGAATGGGCTTAAGATAATAAAGACACGACGGCCTTATTATACTAAGACCAGAAGCTCTCCACCAAACTAATCAATAGCGCTATGCTATTGTTGGTGACAGTCGCTGGGATTCAGCCCAGTCGCCCGAAATAAACACCTCACAAACGGTGTTATTTCTCGGCGTTAATTCCCCTCACGTATGATCAACAGAGTCTGTGCTCTTCCCATACGCTACCTGAATAACGCACCTCTTCCAGCCCTTTATGCTCGCTTTAAAGGTTAAAGCCAACATAGTTAAATAGGGTATTGGCGGCGATTAAAGCATTTTAGCCATCTAGGTGTCAAGGCGAAGAATTTGTTTTTTAGTGACCGATTTTGCAACATGGTTACGTATAAGCGTGTTTTTACGTACACTTAGCGTTAACCAAATAAATTGGAAAAATGATGGAAAAATTTAACGATATTTATCAACGAGCCGTATCTCGAAAAGGCAGCGAAGAAATGCTGCATGCACTGTTATCAAACCCGCTCGATGATACTGATATTGCCAAAATGCATGACGATTTATGGTTAGAAGAGTTTACGCGTAAAGTCTTTCAAAGTGGTTTTTATTGGTCTGTTATCAATAATAAATGGGCTGGTTTTCGTGATGTGTTTTGGGATTTCAGTGTAGAAAAATTGTTGATGATGCCGCCAGATATGCTTGAGCAAAAAGCCAGTGATGAGCGAATTGTTCGTAATTTTAAAAAAGTACAAACGATCCCAGAAAATGCGTACATGATCCACGAAGTTGCCGAGAAACATGGCAGTTTTAGCCAATTTATTGCAGATTGGCCAACTGACAATATTATTGGTTTGTGGGCCTATCTTAAAAAGCATGGTGCGCGTTTAGGGGGAAATACTGGCCCGTACGCTTTGCGAGCGCTTGGTAAAGATACCTTTTTGCTTTCTCGCGATGTAGAAGCTTATTTGCGTGCCCATGAGTTGATTGATGGCGGCTTACAAACTAAAAAGTCATTACAAGCAGCACAAGATTTTTTCAATGAATTACAACAGCAAAGCGGTTACAGCTTGCAGGCATTAAGCCAACTAGTGGCCTATGGTGTAGGCGATAATCGTGTAGGTGTAGCGACATCTTAAGGACAGTTATGAAACTGCAAACCCGATACACAGATATTAGTGAACTGCTTGCTATTAAAGATATGCCGAGTGCCGTTGCTAAGCCGCAATTACTGCTATTTAATGACAAGCTCGCTGATAATTTTGCGATTAATCACGACAGCGAATTTTTAGCTAAATTACTATCTGGTTCAACAATAGATAAAGATGTTGCACCGGTTGCACTTGGTTACTCAGGTCATCAATTTGGTCATTTTTCACCGCGTCTTGGCGATGGCAGAGCACATTTGCTTGGCGCTATTGCAGATAAAGATGGCACATTGTGGGACTTGCAGCTAAAAGGCGCTGGAGCAACGGTATTCTCACGTGGTGGTGATGGTCGCTGTGCTATTGGTCCAGCTGTACGAGAGTACATTATGAGTGAGGCGCTTTATGCGCTAGGTATAGCGACTACGCGCTGTTTAGCTGTGGCTACAACTGGTGAAACGGTATATCGTCAGCCACCACGCCCGGGTGCAGTTGTCACTCGTTTAGCTAAAAGCCATATCCGTGTGGGTTCATTTCAATACTTAGCTACCCAAGGTGATATAGAAGGGCTAGAAAAGCTCGTTGATTACGCAATTAATTGTCATTTTCCGGACATTAGCAGCACGGGTGAGCAGCGTTATATTGAATTTTTAACTGCCGTACTCGATAAGCAAATTGAGCTGGTTATCAGCTGGATGCGAATTGGCTTTATACATGGCGTTATGAATACAGATAATACCTTGATTAGCGGTGAAACCATTGACTATGGTCCTTGTGCGATGATGAATCAGTTTGACCTAGACACGGTGTTCAGTTCGATTGACCATCAAGGACGTTATGCATTTGGTAATCAACCCAATATAGCCAATTGGAATATTGCACGTTTGGCTGAAAGCTTAATCCCTTTATTTGCTGATCAAGATAGTGCCGTCGAAAAACTCTCGCCGGTAGTGAATGGCTTTGCAGCTAAATTTAATGATGCATTTAATACTATGTGGCAGCAGAAATTAGGATTAGCAGGTCAGCAAGAAGGCGATCATGCTTTAGTTTCAGAGTTACTTGGTTTAATGAAACAACATCAGCTTGATTATACCAATACTTTCAATGTGCTCACTGAATCTTTAGTGAGAGGCTTTGCAATCGATTCTAACCTAAAAGAATGGGTTTCAAAATGGAGGTTAAGAACATCTCCTGAAAGTTACAGTACAATGCGAGCTGTTAATCCTGCAGTCATTCCACGCAATCATAATATTGAACAAATAATAGCTGAATTTGAAAAAACAGGTGATAGCTTATTATTAAGTGGTTTTTTTGAAGCTATTTCAAAGCCATACACGTACAGTAAAGAGCATCAACGTTGGTATGAGCCGCCAAATGACGGTGACAAAAACTATCAAACCTTCTGCGGTACATAAGTGAAAGTTACATCGTTGAAAGAAAACAAGTTATTTATCGCTTTTGAATGTTCGCCGATTGAGCAGAATAATCACTGGTGGTATCATTGATTTTAGGTAAATTATTGCTTTAAGTAGTGTTCTACTACTATGCTGGTAGTTTGAAGGTTTTTAATCGGAATAAGTTACCACTAAATAGAGTTGCTTTTATTAAGAATAAAATCTTAATAAATATTAAATGTAGCCGCCTATAAAATTTCATTAAATTAGTTTTTAAGCTGCTATATAGTTTTAAGTACTCAAAATACATTAGCTTTAATAGCTTTATTGTGAAAATGGGAAGGAAATAATGAAACTAAAATCACTTACTATTGCGTTAGCACTTGCTGCAACTAGTACAACAGGCTTCGCTGCTGAAAAAGAAGGTTTTTATATCGGCGCATTCGGCGATTACTATGATAACTCTTGGGAAAATGTTCGCGATTATCCACCAGGCGGATTAGATGTAGATGATTCAACCGGTTGGGGTCTAGAATTAGGTTATCGTTTTAGCGATTATTGGAGTGCTCGCTTAGAGTATGCTGATATGGATTTCGATTGGAATGCAGAGCTTAACGACGGCACATCTGTAAGTGGTTCAGAAAGTGGTAAGCGTTACGGTATCGATGGCCTATATCACTTTGGCGGTGGCCCATTTTACGGTATTTTTGGTTTGAAAAACCTTGATGCCGTTGATGAAGATCTGATGTTCGCAAACGTAGGTGCTGGTTATCAACACTACTTTACAGATAACTTTGCGTTTAACGCTGAAACATCTTTATATCAAGGTCTTGATCGTGGTTACACAGATGTTGGTGCTAAGTTAGGTATTAGCTATATCTTTGGCGACCAAAGTGCTCCAGCTGCTGTAGAACCAGCGCCAGTAGTTGCTGCACCAACTGACAGTGACAATGATGGTGTAATGGATGCAGATGATCAATGTGCTAATACGCCGATGACAGATGCTGTTGACAGCAAAGGCTGTACTCTTTATGAAGAAAAAGAGGCAACAATCACTTTACTTGTTACTTTCCCGCATGATGTTGCAGAAGTACCAAATAAATACTTCAGCGACATTGCTGATGTTGCAGAATTTATGAAAGAAAATGAAGGCACTTCTGTTGTACTTGAAGGTCATGCATCAGCAGTAGGTGATGCAGACTACAACATGATGCTTTCTGAAAAGCGTGCTAAAGATGTAGCAGCAGAGCTAGTTAAAGACGGTATTTCTTCTGATAGAATTTCTACTGTTGGTTACGGTGAAGAGCGTTTGAAAAACGAAGCGTATACACTTGAAGCGCATGCACAAAACCGTCGTGTAGAAGCTCAAATCACAAGTGTTGAGAAAGTTAAAGTACTTCGTAAGTAAGTTATTATATTTAAGGTAGAAATACCTTATTTATCAAATAGCATATAAAGTAGGCCGGGCTAATTTTATT
>NZ_BRCZ01000015.1:0-63534 GCF_023708065.1 Pseudoalteromonas sp. NCCP-2140
TTACTTGACTCAACCAACTCGTCGTTTTGCTTTTTTGTAAGCAGTCCGCCGTGTCGGTGGATGCGCATTATAGGGAGATCCGAATTGAGATCAACTGTTTTTTGAAGTTTTTATGAAAAAAATAACTGTTCGCGCAAAATACGAACGAAACGGGTAAAAATAGCACTAAATCACTCGTAATATGGCTATTTAAGCAGTGTATTTTATAAATATGCTTGTTTTTAAATTGTATAGAAGGTGATTTAACTATTAAGGAATGCGAATTGATCTTTATATATGATCTTAATTGCTAGGCGCTTAAAGATTGTAGGAAAATGTTTGGGGTTGATAGAGCTGTTTTATTAGTAGTGAGTTTTAGAATAGTAGTGAGTTTTAGAAAGTAAAAAGCCGAGCATAAGCTCGGCTTTTTGGTGTCTTTACGACTTACTCTGCAGACTGCGCGTCTTCTTGAACTTCTTCGTTTGTCGCTGGGCGACCAACTAGTTCAATATAAGCCATTGGTGCATTATCACCAGCACGGAAGCCACACTTAAGAATACGAGTGTAACCACCAGGACGGTCTGTATTACGTGGACCGATTTCGCTGAATAATTTACCAACTACTTCATTATCACGCGTGCGAGCAAACGCTAAACGGCGGTTTGCTACACTGTCAGTCTTAGCCAGTGTGATTAAAGGTTCAATTACACGGCGCAACTCTTTAGCTTTAGGCAAAGTTGTTTTGATGATTTCATGTTTCACCAAAGAACCAGCCATGTTGCTGAACATCGCTTTGCGATGGCTGCTGTTACGGTTTAATTGACGACCACTCTTACGATGGCGCATGACCCTATCCTTCTAACTAAACTAATATAGTGATTTAGATTATTCAGCTAGGCTTGCAGGCGGCCAATTTTCTAGGCGCATACCTAGAGAAAGACCACGTGAAGCTAGCACGTCTTTAATTTCAGTTAGAGACTTCTTACCTAAGTTAGGCGTTTTAAGAAGCTCAACTTCAGTGCGCTGAACTAAATCACCGATATATTGAATTTGCTCGGCTTTCAAACAGTTTGCTGAACGTACTGTTAGCTCAAGATCATCAACTGGACGAAGCAGAATAGGATCGAATTCTGGCTTCTCTTCTTTCTCTTCTGGCTCAGTTACATCACGTAAATCTACGAATGCATCTAATTGCTCAGCTAAGATAGTAGACGCACGGCGGATCGCTTCTTCAGGATCTAAAGTGCCGTTTGTTTCCATATCAATGATTAGCTTGTCTAAGTCTGTACGTTGCTCAACACGGGCTGATTCAACCGAGTACGCAATACGTTCAACTGGGCTGAATGATGCATCAAGCAGCAGACGACCAATTGGACGCTCATCGTCATCAGAGGATAAACGACTAGATGCCGGCACATAACCGCGACCGCGCTCAACACGAATACGCATGCTGATCTCGCTGCTATCTGTCGTAAGGTGACAGATAACGTGATCTGGGTTGGCGATAGTTACATCACCATCGTGCTGAATATCAGCCGCAGTCACAGGGCCTACACCAGATTTAGTCAGGGTCAGAAAAACTTCATCTTTGCCTTCTAAAGTTACTGCTAGACCTTTAAGGTTTAACAGAATTTCAATGATGTCTTCTTGTACGCCCTCTTTCGCGCTGTACTCATGCAATACACCGTCGATTTCTACTTCAGTTACTGCACATCCAGGCATAGATGATAACAGTATACGGCGTAAGGCATTACCCAAAGTGTGACCGAAGCCACGCTCTAATGGTTCTAAAACTACTTTAGAACGCGTTGGGTTGATAGCGTCGATATCGACTAACCTTGGTTTTAGGAATTCGGTAACAGAACCCTGCATTTTATCCTCTCTTAACTCTTAACTTTACTTAGAGTAAAGTTCGACGATTAGTTGTTCGTTAATGTCCGCAGACAGATCTGAACGCTCAGGTAGGCGCTTGAAGCTACCTTCCATTTTCTTACCGTCAACTTCAACCCAAGTCGGCTTTTCACGTTGCTCAGCCAACTCTAGAGCAGCGATGATACGTGCTTGTGTTTTTGACTTCTCACGAATTACAACAGTATCTTCTGGAGTAATTACGTATGAAGGGATGTTCACTACACGACCATTAACTAAAATCGCTTTGTGGCTTACTAACTGACGTGCTTCAGCGCGTGTGCTAGCAAAACCCATGCGATATACAACATTGTCTAAACGTTGCTCTAAAAGCTGTAACAAGTTTTCACCTGTATTACCTTTAAGGCGAGCAGCTTCTTTGTAGTAGTTACGGAATTGCTTTTCTAATACACCGTAGATACGACGTACTTTTTGCTTTTCACGTAGCTGTAAACCGTAATCAGATAAGCGACCTTTACGAGCGCCGTGCTGACCAGGTGCAGTCTCAAGTTTACACTTAGAGTCGATAGCTCTTACGCCGCTCTTAAGGAACAGGTCAGTACCTTCACGACGACTCAGCTTGAGCTTAGGGCCCAAATATCTTGCCATGTTATTTCTCCTAACCTATTGTTAAACGCGACGTTTCTTCGGTGGACGACAACCATTATGAGGGATTGGCGTCACGTCAGTGATGTTGGTGATACGGTAACCAGCAGCATTCAAAGCACGTACAGCAGATTCACGACCTGGACCTGGACCTTTGATGAAAACTTCTAGATTTTTTAAACCGTATTCTTGAGCAGCAGTACCTGCACGCTCTGCAGCAACCTGAGCCGCGAATGGAGTAGATTTACGTGAACCACGGAAACCTGAACCACCTGCTGTTGCCCAAGATAGTGCATTACCTTGACGGTCGGTAATTGTTACAATAGTGTTGTTGAAAGAAGCATGAACGTGAGCCATACCATCAGCAACTTGCTTTTTAACCTTCTTACGACGAATTGGTGCTTTAGCCATAATCTACCCCACCTTATTTCTTGATAGGCTTGCGAGGACCCTTACGAGTACGCGCGTTAGTCTTAGTACGTTGACCACGTAGTGGTAACGAACGACGGTGACGTAGGCCACGGAAACAACCAAGGTCCATAAGGCGCTTGATATTTAATGTAACTTCACGACGAAGGTCACCTTCTACAGTGTACTTGCCAACTGCTTCACGCAATACGTCAAGTGTTTCGTCTGAAAGTTCACCGATTTTTGTGGTCTCGGCGATACCAGTCGCTGCTAAGATTTCCTTAGAGCGAGTCTTACCTATGCCATAAATAGCAGTTAAACCGATAACTGCATGTTTATGATCAGGGACGTTAATGCCAGCGATACGGGCCACTAACACATCTCCTATATTTGAATTTGGTAATCATCTGTTTGAAAAGCCCGTAAGGATACTCAAACGAAGACCAAATCACAACTAAAAACACAGGCCGAGTAAATAACTCAGCCTGCACGACTGTTTAATTAGCCTTGCCTTTGCTTGTGCTTAGGCTCACTGCAAATTACGCGTACTACACCAGCACGTTTAATAACTTTACAGTTACGGCATATTTTCTTAACGGAAGCACGTACTTTCATTGCTCAACTCCGTAAAATGACCTTATCGACCGTAGCCTTTAAGGTTTGCTTTTTTCAGCACAGAATCATACTGATGTGACATCAGATGCGTCTGTACTTGTGCCATAAAGTCCATGATTACAACAACGATAATCAAAATTGATGTACCGCCGAAATAGAATGGCGTTTGCCATGCCATAGTCATGAATTCGGGCACCAGACAGATAAAGGTTATATACAAAGCACCTGCCAATGTCAGGCGTGTCATCACTTTATCAATGTATTTAGATGTCTGCTCACCTGGACGAATACCTGGGATAAATGCGCCAGATTTTTTCAGGTTATCTGCTGTTTCACGCGGGTTAAATACCAACGCGGTGTAGAAAAAGCAGAAGAAGATAATAGCCGCAGCTAAAACCATCGCATATAAAGGTTGACCTGGAGTCAACGTTGTAGCGATTGCTTGTAGCACATCAGCGACCGGACCTTCACCCTGGCCGAACCAGCTTGCAATTGTACCAGGGAACAGAATTATACTGCTAGCAAAGATTGGTGGAATAACACCCGCCATGTTTACTTTCAGTGGTAAGTGCGTGCTTTGAGCAGCAAATACCTGACGACCTTGTTGACGCTTTGCATAGTTAACGACGATACGACGTTGACCACGTTCAAAAAATACAACTAGGTAAGTAACAGCGAATACGATTACAGCAATCAATAACAGTACAAGTACATTCAGATCACCTTGGCGCGCCATTTCGGCTGTCGAACCAATAGCAGACGGCAGGTTAGCTACGATACCAACAAAAATCAGAACTGAGATACCGTTACCGATACCACGTTCTGTAATTTGTTCGCCCAACCACATTAGGAACATAGTACCAGTTACTAAACTCACTACAGCAGTGAAGTAGAAACCGATGCCTGGGTTAACAACTAACCCGTCCATCATGCCCGGTAAGCTAGTAGCAATACCGATTGATTGGATTGTAGCAAGCACAAGCGTGCCGTAGCGTGTGTACTGGCTAATTTTCTTACGCCCTTGCTCACCTTCTTTCTTAAGCTCTATAAACGGCGGATACATATGCGTTAATAGTTGCGTAATAATCGAAGCCGAGATGTACGGCATAATACCCAGTGCTAACACTGAAGCTCGCTCAAGCGCACCACCGCTGAACATGTTAAACATTTCAACAATGGTGCCCTTTTGTTGCTCGAAGAAATCGGCAAGTACAGCGGCGTCAATCCCAGGGATCGGCACGAATGAACCTAGACGGTAAATAATGATAGCACCTAATACAAATAGTAATCGACGCTTCAATTCCGAAAGCCCACTTTGTGCACTTTTCATATCTTGACCTGGTTTAGCCATTAGTACTTCCTTAGTCTTCTACCTTGCCTCCGGCAGCTTCGATAGCTTCGCGAGCACCTTTAGTCACTTTAAGACCTTTAACGGTAACTGCGCGTGAAACTTCGCCAGATTTAACTACTTTAACGAACTGGATGTTCTTTTTAACTAGACCAGCTGCTTGTAACGCGTTTACGTCTACTACATCGCCTTCAACTTTAGCGATTTCAAAAAGGTTAACTTCAGTAGATACTAATGATTTACGTGAAGTGAAACCAAATTTAGGTAGACGACGTTGCATAGGCATTTGACCGCCTTCGAAACCAACGCGTACTTTACCGCCAGAACGTGATTTTTGGCCTTTATGACCACGGCCACCAGTCTTACCAAGACCAGAACCAATACCACGACCTAGACGTTTCTTTTCAGTTTTTGCACCAGCAGCAGGTGAAAGTGTATTCAAATGCATCGAATTAACCCTCAACCTTTACCATGTAAGAAACTTGGTTAATCATACCACGCACACATGCTGTGTCTTCTAACTCAACAGTGTGATTGATACGACGTAGACCAAGACCGCGTAATGTAGCTTTATGCTTCGGTAAACGACCGATAGAGCTCTTTACTTGTGTTACTTTTACAGTTTTATTAGCCATGGTTTACCCCGTGATTTCGTCAACGCTAAGACCACGTTTAGCAGCGATTGACTCTGGAGAGTTCATGTTCTCTAGAGCAGCAATCGTTGCACGAACGATGTTGATCGGGTTAGTTGAACCGTATGCTTTTGACAATACGTTCTGTACACCAGTTACTTCTAGTACTGCACGCATCGCACCACCGGCGATGATACCTGTACCTTCAGAAGCAGGCTGCATGTATACTTTAGAACCCGCGTGGCGACCCTTGATTGGGTGCTGTAGCGTGTTACCGTTAAGGTCTACACTGATCATGTTGCGACGTGCTTTTTCCATTGCTTTTTGAATAGCAGCTGGAACTTCACGTGCTTTACCATAACCAAAACCTACTTTACCTGCGCCGTCACCAACTACTGTTAGTGCAGTGAAGCTAAAGATACGACCACCTTTAACCACTTTAGACACACGGTTTACCGCGATTAGCTTTTCAGCCAAATCAGGCTGTTGTTGCTTTGCTTCTACGTTAGCCATTGTCTACTCCTAGAATTGCAGACCGGCTTCACGCGCTGCATCAGCAAGCGCCTTCACACGGCCGTGATATTTAAAGCCACTGCGATCAAAAGCAATCTTTTCGATGCCTTTGTCAGCTGCACGTTCAGCAACCGCTTTACCAACTGCTTGAGCAGCTGCAACGTTACCTGTGCCTTTAACTGTTTCGCTAATTGCTTTTTCAACAGTAGAAGCAGCAGCCAGTACAGTACCCTCAGCAGTAACTACTTGAGCGTAAATGTGACGTGGCGTGCGGTGGATAACAAGACGCGTTGTGCCTTGTTCAATATAATTTCTACGAGTGCGTTTAGCACGACGTAGACGAGCTGTTTTTTTATCCATCGTCTTACCTTACTTCTTCTTAGCCTCTTTACGGCGTACATTCTCGTCCGCGTAACGAACACCTTTACCTTTATAAGGCTCAGGTTTACGGTATGCACGGATGTTAGCAGCTGTTTGACCAACTAACTGCTTGTCTACGCCCTTAACTAGAACTTCTGTTTGGCTTGGTGTTTCAATCGTAATACCTTCTGGTACTTCGAAATTCACTGGGTGTGAGAAACCAAGAGTTAAGTCTAATACTTTGCCCTTAGCTGCTGCACGGTAACCAACACCTACTAACTGAAGTTTCTTCTCGTAACCTTCATGCGTACCAACAACCATGTTGTTGATTAGAGCGCGAGCAGTACCTGCTTGTGCCCATGCATTAGCTACGCCTTCACGAGGTAAAGTTGTAATAACGTTGTCGTTAACTTGTACTTCAACAGCGTCGTTGATAGTACGAGTTAATTCACCGTTTTTGCCTTTAACTGTGATGTCCTGGCCTTTTAATGTAACTTCTACACCGGCAGGAACATTGATTGGTGCCTTTGCTATGCGAGACATAGTTCCCCTCCGATTAAGCTACAAAGCCAATGATCTCACCACCAACGCCGGCACTACGTGCTGCGCGGTCTGTCATTAGGCCTTTAGAAGTTGATACGATAGCGATACCAAGACCACCCATTACCTTTGGTAATTCGTCACGTTTCTTATAGATACGTAGACCAGGGCGGCTAACACGCTGGATATTTTCAATAACAGCTTTGCCTTCGAAATATTTTAAATCGATAGAAAGCTCAGGCTTCGCTTCACCGCTTACAGCGTAATCTGCGATATAACCTTCATCTTTTAATACTTTAGCTACTGCTACTTTCAGTTTTGAAGTTGGCATCGTTACTGATACTTTCTTCGCTGACTGACCGTTACGGATACGTGTAAACAAATCCGCAATAGGATCTTGCAAGCTCATAGTCTTACTCCCGTGATACTATTACCAGCTAGCCTTTTTAAGGCCAGGAATTTCACCGCGCATAGCTGCTTCGCGAACTTTGATACGGCTCATGCCGAATTTGCGAAGGTAACCATGTGGGCGGCCCGTAACGTTACAACGATTACGTTGACGCGAAGAGCTAGAATCACGTGGTAAAGCTTGTAGCTTTAATACCGCGTCCCAACGATCATCGTCAGATGTATTAACATCACTGATGATAGCTTTTAGTGCCGCACGCTTTTCAGCGAACTGAGCAACTAATTTCGCACGCTTTGCTTCGCGCGCTTTCATAGAATTCTTTGCCATAACCCTACCCTTATTTCTTGAATGGGAAGTTAAACGCTTCTAACAACGCACGGCCTTCATCATCTGTTTTCGCAGAAGTAGTGATTGTGATATCCATACCGCGAACACGGTCTACTTTATCATAATCGATTTCTGGGAAGATGATTTGCTCACGTACGCCCATGCTGTAGTTACCACGTCCATCAAAAGACTTAGCACTTACACCACGGAAGTCACGGATACGCGGGATAGCGATTGAAACCAAACGCTCAAAAAAGTCCCACATACGCTCGCCACGTAGGGTTACTTTACAACCAATTGGGTAACCTTCACGCACTTTGAAGCCAGCAACTGATTTGCGTGCTTTAGTGATTAGAGGTTTCTGACCAGAGATTGCTTCTAGATCCGCAACAGCGTTATCTAGGATCTTCTTGTCAGCTAGAGCTTCGCCCACACCCATGTTTAATGTGATCTTTTCGATCTGAGGGACTTGCATGACAGAGCTGAAACCAAACTTCTCTTGAAGCTCAGCAACTACTTTGTCTTTATATACTTCATGCAGTTTCGCCATCATTCTACTCCAACTATTAGATAGTTTTACCAGTAGATTTAAAGATACGTAATTTCTTACCATCTTCAATCTTGAAACCTACACGATCTGCTTTACCCGTTTCCGAGTTGTAGATCGCAACGTTTGATACGTCGATAGACGCTTCTTTCTCAACAATACCGCCAGCTTGGTTCAACTGAGGAACAGGCTTTTGGTGCTTCTTGATTAAGTTGATGCCTTCGACAAATACTCGACCAGATTCAGCAACAACTGAAAGCACTTTACCGCGCTTACCTTTGTCTTTGCCTGCTAGTACGATTACTTCGTCATCACGACGGATTTTTGCTGCCATGATAGACTCCTTATAGTACTTCTGGTGCTAGTGAAACGATTTTCATGAACTTTTCAGTACGAAGTTCACGAGTCACAGGGCCGAAGATACGAGTACCAATTGGCTGTAAGTTATCGTTTAAGATAACAGCCGCATTGCTATCGAAACGGATCAAAGAACCGTCCGGACGACGAACGCCTTTTTTAGTACGCACAACTACCGCGTTTTTAACATCACCTTTCTTCACTTTACCGCGAGGAATAGCTTCTTTTACAGAAACTTTGATGATATCGCCAACCGCTGCATAGCGACGGTGCGAACCGCCAAGGACTTTAATACACTGCACTTTGCGAGCGCCGCTGTTATCAGCAACGTCCAGCTGAGTTTGCATTTGGATCATGTTAATGACCTCCGGTGTAGAAATTACAACACGCCTTAATTTTGTTTAAAATCAAGACATTTCGGTTAAATTCCACTCAAAAAACAAGCAAATTGTCTCTTAAGGGCGGGCAATTGTAGCAGCAATGGCAAGGAAGTGGTAGGTTATTTTTTAATTAATTTGGAATTAATCGCAATGCCTGCATTGAGGAATTACAGCAGCTTGCTGGTTTGTTATTGATTATAAAACAAACAGGGCGCAAATGCGCCCTGTTTTTGACTTTAATTAAATTTTTATTAATTACCAAATAGACCTTTTAATTTGTCTTTGATTTTATCTTTAGCTTTTTCTTTGACTTCTTCTTTAGCCGCATCACTGACATCTAGGCTATAACCAACATCATGGAATGGCCCTTTGATACGCAGTGGAATTTTAAAGCCTGTACTATCATCGGTCGTGCCTTGCCCTTCGATTGAATCAACAATCCCCGTTACTAAGCGATAGTCTACATTCGTCATAGGTAAATCAACTTTACCTGAGCCAGTGATACGAATAAGTGGGCTAAGTAGTGACAGGTCTTTATTTTCACCAACACCGTTAGTGAATACAAAACTGCCCTGCAATGCCGAGAAGTCTGTTTGCTGTGAGTTATCAAAGCCTGTATCTAAACCTTCTGATACTGCGCTTAAGTTACCTTTGATTAGCTCTTTTGCTTTACGAACCATCTCTGCAATGTTGGCCCCTTTTACCGCACCATCAGCAAACTCAAAGCCTAACTTACCATTTAAAGCATTTATAAAGCTCTTTTGGCTTTGACCTGTGGTCGTTAGATCCCAATTTAGAGACCCTTTACCCATTAACTTATCGAAACCTGCCGCATCAGTTAGTAATGGCTGCGCATCAATTTTATCTAAAGAAAAGTTAGTACTAATTTTATAAGGTGTTTGCTTGGCGTTAACGGTTATCACACCGTTACCATTGCCCTCATAAGCAACAAACTTGTCTAGACTGATTTTAGCCACGGCATTTTTTAGGTTCACCGTTAACTGGTTTTCACCAAGGGTAATATCATTGGCTTTTAAGCCACTTGAACGCACGACTACATCTGCATCCAATGCATTTAAGCCGCTCATATCAATTGCAGTATCATCCCAAACAATTGGCTGTGCTGGCGCATCTGCTGCAGGCTCTGTTTGCTCTTCTTTAGCTACGCCCTCTGGTAGGTAAGGGTTTAGATCAAGCATACCTAAATCAATATCAGCATTCACAGCTAAACGATCACCAAGCTTAATATCGCTTTTACCTTTAATTTGCAGCTCATCTAGGGTGGCAAGTAGCTCAGTAAGCTTAAACTGTTGTCCTTTTAGGTGCATTGAACCCTTTACATTAAAGGCATTAAACGCATTTTCTTTTGCATTAAGCTCAACACCTTGCCAGCTCGCAATGTTTTTAACAGAGTCACCACTGACAGAAAGAAGCCCTTGCACGTCATTACCCATTTCTGCAATTGCACCTTTAAAATTCAAATCGACTAAGCGTGAATCAACCTCAGTGCTGACATTAAAGGTTTCGCCTTCAATCGCTTTAACAGGTGTATCTAGCGTGACATCTAAATCAAAACGCTCACCCATATAGGTAATACCGCCTTTTAATTCTAAGGTCTTGCGAAGAGAAGGTAGTAAGATGGCTAACTCTAAATCGCTTATCTGTTGCTTTGCTCCGGTTTTACCATCTAGATAAGTGAAAGTACCACCGTAGATTGCCACTTCACCAAGTTCGATATCAAAGTTATCTGGTAAGTTAACAGCGCCAGAACTCTTTTGCTGCTCGGTCTGTGGTTGCTCAGCAACCGCATCAAATAATTGCCAGTTTGCTTTACCATTTTTATCGGTTTCTAACAAAATTGTTGGTTCGTTAATAACGAATTTATCAAGCTTAAACTCACCGCCAAACAATGACATCCACGGGATACGGATAGCAAGTTGCTGCATGCTTGCCATATCTTTTTGCGAGCCAGTTTGCATATTGGCAAAGTGCACATCATTCAATTCGAGTTTTAATGATGGAAATACCGACAGCTTTTTATCGCCATTAATAGTCAGACTACGACCTGTGGTTTGCTCTACTTGCTCCGATACTTTATTAAATATCGCGTCTGTAGGTATTAGGAATGGTGCAGCGACTACCAATGCAATCAGTAATACGAAGATGACACCAACGATTTTCAGTAAGGTTTTCATAATCATCCTTAAAAATGGGCAAACAATGTTCATATCATAGCGGGAGTTAGGCGCAATTGCATTGCCCAACACATAAAAAGGTTTGTAAACAAGCTTAGGTACAAGAATATGAATCAGCGCTGAAACTTTTTGATACCTATAGGTTACAAAAATCCCTTGGCCGCTTTATACCCTTGGTGGTTATCGCGTTAAAAATCGCTGCTCACTTTGAACTCAGTGTTGAGCAATTATTTACACTCGATGACAATGATTAATAAACCATGTCAGTCGCAATCTTACTTATAAAGTATCAGTAAGATTGCATCATTTCATTACTTCGGTATGATGCACGACCCTGTTGTTTTTGCACCCTGTGTACTAAAATTAAACAACCCAATTTGGTCAAAACTGGAGTATCGATTAAGCATGAAGAAACTGCTTATTTCACCGTCAAAAATGGCGCTTGGCGAGCAAGAAAGTCAAATTTATCAAAATATCCTCAAGCAAGCCTCTGATATCAGCTTAAACCTTATGGCAGTTAAAGTAGAAAACCACCCTGAAGACTTTTTAGGTTGGTGCTATGAGCTATTAAGTGCAAGCCGTGATCGCATTAACTACGATCTGTTAGAAGATAAGCAATTACCCACTCTTAAAAAACTTCATGACTTATTAATTTCTGCAATCAGTTTTTTGCAGTTAAAAACATTAAGGGTTGCGCCATGGCCTGTTATTGCAGGCTTCATCGAGCAGCATAAAGAGCTTGTAGCCCTTGATGAGCAATTACGCTTAACTAATTACATTGCTGCAATTAAATCGCAATCCCTAAAAGAGATGATCCCAGAAGACCGTTTAGCGTTTTCAGGTAAACACAGTGCCTCGCTTGATCCAAGCAGCTATAACTTCGACGTTGAATGGTTTGCTTCTACTAAGAACGCAAAAGGTTTCCACCAAATGTTGAGTGATTTACCAGGTGCGTTCGATGAGGCGCTTGTACACATTCCACTTGAGGGTGAAGTAACGCAAGAACATTATCAGCATTTTATGGTTGCTTACTTCATGGCATTTAATGGCAGCGATGAAAAGCCAACGCTTGCTCCTGCTACTCGCTTGCTTGCGATGCGCCGACCTGACGTGTTTACACCAATCGTAAATAGTAAACTTGATGCCCTTTGTGCGGCATTAGGCATTACTAAGCTTAATAACCGTGATTTTGAGCGCTACTGGCAAGATGTTGTCGAAGCAATACATAGCATGCCTTGGTTCAAAATGGCCAGTGCAGCAAATGAGCTTGAACAATCTCTGGTTGAAATCAAAGCCCTATTGCCTAGCTTCTTTTATTATGCAGATAAAAGTACCGCTGATAACTCTAACTATATTAAGTTGTTAAACAAACCTAAGAGTACCACAAGCTCAGCAGGTAAAAAGACCGTACGCCGTGGCAAAGAATCAGCAGAGATACTGGTGGACCGAGCATTAGCAAGTGATGATATCCCTGAACATATCAAAGCTAAGCGCGATTCAATCATCAGTGAAGTTGAAAAAGGCCGCAGTGTTGAAGAAACCATTACTCTAATGCGTGCAATTTTCGGCTAAGTTACTCTCAAATAAGCAAAACCCGGTTGCTTCGCAATTGTGCAACCGGGTTATTTTTTGCACCACACATGTGCGCATGAACAATTCAAATAACCATCCTTTTCACAATTAAACAAGTTTAAAAGCCTGTTTTTAAAGCCTTTAAGCATAAAATATCCCATTCGAAATTAACTTGGCACAACCAGTGCAATATCGTATCCAGACAACACATAGAAAATGTCCTCAAATAATAACCAGACTGCAATCTGAAAATGGGACAAAATCAACATAACAACAGGATACAGAAACATGCTAAAACTAAAAAAAACGGTCGCAGCAAGCGCCCTTGCGCTATTAACTTTGAGCTCAACATATAGCTATGCAGAAGTCACAGCAAACGCTGCGGCAACTTCAAACTACTTATGGCGTGGTCAAGAACAAACCGGCGGTGATGCTGCAATCCAAGGTGGTATCGACTACGCAAGTGAATCTGGCTTTTATGCGGGTACTTGGGTATCGAATGCTAGCTGGGCTGACGACATGACTTACGAGCTAGACCTTTATGCTGGTTTTGGCGGTGAAATCAATGAAACCTTTAGCTACGATGTTGGCTACATTTATTATGCATACCCAGATGCAGCATCTTATACAGATGCAGACTTCTCTGAAATCTACGGTAGCATTAGCATGGGTAGCTTCACCTTTGGTGCAGCAGTCCTAGCAACATCAGCAGCAAGCGGTGACGGTACAGATTTTGGTGACTCTCTATATTTAAATGCTGACTACAGTTTCCCAGTTGGCAGTACCGGTGCAGAAATGGCCCTTCACTTAGGTCATTACTCAGGGGATTTCATTGGTGATGATGACATCATCGACTACGGTGTTTCAGTGTCGAAAGACGGCTTTACTTTCGGTCTTTCAGACAACGACATTGATGGTTCAGATGTAAAAGTGTATGTCGCTTACGCGGTTGACTTCACTTTATAAAGAATGTGTTACTTGCTGCAACACGAAGGGCCGTTAAGGCCCTTTTCTCGTTTTGGGCTATATATTAAGGCACACTATGCCCGGTTGAGCCTTGCCAAATGCGATACCATTGTTCACGGTTCATAGTAAGCTGCTTAGCTTCAACAGCTGATTTAACACGCTCAATATTCCCCGTACCAAGTACCACAGACGGTGCACTTGGGTGCATTAACAGCCAAGCATAAACAACTTGATCAATGGCTGTGGCGCCAATTTCAGCACCAACCTGCTCCAACACTGTACGTAAACGCACCGCTTTTTCATCATCACTTGAGAATATACGACCCCCAGCTAATGGTGACCAAAGCATAGGTTTGATATCGAGCAATTGGCATTGGTCTAAGCTACCATCATCAAGGGCTTTCATTTCGTAAGGTGAAAACTCAATTTGATTAGTCACAAGCTCAAAGTCTAAACGCGACTGCAACAAGCTAAATTGCGATGGGGTGAAATTAGATACACCAAAATCAATCACGTCACCATTTGCTTTTAGGGTATTAAATGCTTGTGCCATTTCATCAGCATTCATTAAGTAATCAGGGCGATGGATAAGTAATACATCTAAACGATCAGTGTTGAAGTTTTTAAGTGACTGCTGTGCTGAGGCAATTATATGCGCGGCACTTGAATCATAATGGTTTGCTTTGCCTTGTAATCCTAGGCTTGCAAACGCAGGCTTAATACCACATTTAGTGATTATTTTGATTTCATCACGAATACTTGGTTTTAGTTTAAGTGCTTTACCAAATTCGGCTTCACAACCGTATTCACCGTAGATGTCAGCATGATCAGTATTTGAAACTCCCATATCGATTGCATTTTCTAAAAAACTTAAGCATTGCTGTGGCGTTATCTGCCAATCTAGCAAGCGCCAGAACCCTAATACCAACTCATCAATACAACGACCATTGCTATTCACCATAACGACCTACTATTCCTAATAAATTCGACTCAAATTAATCTTTTAACCATATCACAGATTTACTAATCACAGCTGTTAACATACAGTTACAAAACAAATTGCTAATTTGTTACTAAACAGGATATTTTAGTACCTAAAAACAAATGTTATAAAACAAGGAATAAAAAATGAAATCATCAAATGTCATGACCGCATTGGTTGATATTTTTATCAGCCCAAGCAAAGCCTTTAATGGCTTAAAAGAAGCAAAAGGTTGGTCTTTTGTTGCCTTTATTTTACTTGCCAGCATTCTCGCTGCCAGCATGTTTGCTTTTTACAATAAAGCTGACCCGCAGTTTTTAATCGATCAACAAGTCGCAGCGGCCAGTGTTGATGCCACCATTGCAGAACAAAAAATGATTCGCCAAAGCATGGAGCAAACCATAGATTTGCAAGTTTGGTTTGCTATGTTTGGTGGCATTATCGGTTTAGCTGTTATTAATGCCCTAATGGCAGGCTACTACCTATTTGTATCTAAGCAAGATCCAGAAGCTAACTACGGTTATGGTGCGTGGTATGGCTTTGGTGTATGGGCCATGATGCCTTTGGTTATTTATTATTTAGGCTTTTTAATCTTAGTCCTTACAGCAAGCACTAACCAAATTTCACAAACGCTAATGAACTACTCTTCGATTAACCAACTTTTAATTGGTTTAGAAATTGGCCACCCATTTTACACCTTACTTGAAAGTCTCAATATCTTTTCTATTTGGGGTATTTTCATCGCAGCTATCGGTTTAAAGAGCTGGACTAATTTCACTTTCAATAAAGCGCTACTGTTTGCAGCTCTACCAAGTATTGTTATTTACGGTATTTGGACTGTAATCGCTCTCGTTTAATTCTGCTTTGAGCGGCAATATGCCGCTCTTAACTACCAAGGAAGTAACATGAAAAAAGCCATTATTATTGGCCTCGCTGTTACGGCATTTGTCGCTTTACTGATTTCAAAACAAGTCACAGGCAATAAAGATGCACCAGAAATGCATATTGCAGAAGTTGAACAAGGCAATATTGCCGATTCAATTTTAGCCTCTGGCAACCTAGTCTTTAACACCCAAGTGCAACTGCGCTCAGAAGTGACAGGCCGTGTAGCGAAAGTGTTTGTAGAGGAAGGTGAAAGTGTCACTGAGGGCGATATTTTAATGCGCCTAGATACGACCGCGTTTGAATCTGAAGTTGCACGCAACAAGGCCGTGCTTCGCGCGACCGAAATCGATATTAAGCATAGCGAAACCCGATTGAAAAATATCGAGCGTCAACTAAGCCGCCAGAAAGAGCTTTATGAAGTTGGCCTTGCTGGCCAAGAGGTATATGAAAACCTACAAAATGCCCGCGATTTAGCAAAAATAGATATTGAAGCAAAACGTGAAGCTTACAACCAAGCCCAAGCATCGTTATTGATTGCTGAAGACCGTTTAAATAAAAGCGTGTTTCGCGCTCCAATGAGTGGCCTACTTGCTTCGGTCAATATTAAAGAAGGTGAAACTGTTATTGCCGGAACAACTAACATTATTGGCTCAGACCTGATGTTAGTAGCAGACCCCAGCGCAATATTAGCCGAGCTTCGAGTGGATGAGACCGATATTGCCGGTATCAAATTAGACCAACATGCAGATATCTATGCCGCCGCTTACCCAAATCAACCTTTCACTGGCAAAGTAATAAACATTGGCACATCAGCAAAAAATCAAGCCGGTTCTCAGGGCTTATCATTTAAAGTCAAAGTACTGCTTGATGCCACTGACCGCCAGCTTTATGCCGGAATGAGCTGCCGCGCAGAAATCGCCACAAGCATTGCCGAAAATGGCTTAAAACTGCCTATTGAAGCTATTCAAAAAGAGGATGATAGCTACTTTGTCTGGAAGCTTAATGCAGATAATACAGTAACTAAAACAGCGGTAACGGTAGGTATTTCTTCAGATATAGAGCAAGCACTAACCAGCGGTGTTGTTAAAGGAGATCGTATTGTTATAGGCCCAGCTAGACCACTTAGCTCACTAAAAGAGGGTGATACGGTAGCCGTTAAAAACAGCCCTGAAAAAGGTGCTAACTAATGTCTGCGGTGATCAAACTCAGTAATATCAATAAACAATACAAAATGGGCGAACAAGTTTTCAAAGCCCTTGATGATATTAATATTGAAATTGCGCAAAATGAGTATGTTGCCATCATTGGCCCTTCAGGCTCAGGTAAATCAACCCTGATGAACTTGCTTGGCTGTTTAGATACTCCCACCAGTGGTGATTACTATTTAAAAGATAAGTTAGTAAAGCGCATGACCGAAACGGAGCTTGCTCATCAGCGTAATGAAAGTGTTGGCTTTATTTTTCAAAGCTTTAACTTGTTACCACGAGCATCCGCCCTTGAAAATGTTATGCAGCCTTTAGTGTATCGATTTATTTCTGCCAAAGAGCGAAAGCAACAAGCGCTCGAATCATTACAACGGGTTGGTCTTGGCGATAAGGTAAATCACCTTTCGAGCCAGCTTTCTGGTGGCCAACGTCAACGTGTCGCTATAGCTCGCGCACTGGTTACTAAGCCCCACATTCTACTTGGTGATGAGCCTACCGGTAACTTAGATAGTAAAACCACCACTGAAATCATGGCGCTGTTTGATGAGCTTCATAACGAAGGGCACACCATTATTTTGGTTACTCATGAACAAGATATTGCTGATCACTGCCAACGTGTTATTCGCTTAGTTGATGGCAAGGTTGTTAGTGATACCCGTAAAGGCGAAGGAACAAGACAACATGTTTAAATCTGCTATCGCTGTAATGGAAGGTACAAAAGCCGCACTGATGGCAATTAAAGCCAATGCGATGCGCAGTGCCCTTACCTGCTTAGGCATTATTATTGGTGTTGCAGCGGTTGTGACCGTGGTGGCAGTGATGCAAGGGTTTACCAAGCAAATTAATGATCAGCTTGCTGATATGTCTCCCGATGTCACCAATATAAAACCTTACACTAGCGTAGAAAAAGAAATGGTAGGTCAACAAGCAAAGTTAACCTACAGCGACTTTTTAACTCTAAAAGCCCGAGTGAAAGAAGCCGAAACCTTTACTGCGCTAATGTTTACTTGGCGCTTTTCTGGTGCAGCAGAGTATGGCAATAAAAGTCATGCTTCACGGGTAATGGGCACCGAGCAAGACTACCAAAAAGCTTATCGCACCTACCCAGAACTCGGGCGGTTTATTCGCGCAGAAGATGATGAAAAGCGCCGTCGAGTGGCGTTTATTGGTCCTTCAATTATCGAAAAGCTTAACCTGCCTGAAAACCCTGTAGGTGAATATATCAAACTCGGTGGTGAGTGGTTTCGCATTATTGGTGTTGCTGAAAAACAAGGTAGTTTATTAGGTTTTGACCAAGACGATTACATTAATATTCCGATAAGTACCATGAGTGCGCTAGAAGGCGGCAGTGTTGATACCAATGTACAAATGATGTTTCGTTTGAAAGACGATGCTAACGAAGCGCAAGTACTGGCTAAAATTCGCCGTATCTTACGTCAATTACATAAACTGAAAGACGGTGAAGATGACGACTTTGAATTTGAAACCGCCGAAAAAGCCCGTGCTAATATCGATAAATTTACCGGAAGTGCTACCGCAATTACCGCGGGGATAGTGGGTATCAGCCTGGTAGTTGGTGGTATCGGAGTGATGAATATCATGCTGGTTTCGGTAACAGAACGTACGCGTGTGATCGGCACCTTGAAAGCATTAGGGGCAACACCTGGCTTTATTATGCTGCAATTTTTAGTTGAAGCGGTGGTGCTATCACTTTTTGGAGGCTTAATTGGTTTAGCGATTGGTTATGGTGCTGCGGCACTGATTTCGTTATCAGTGCCGAGCATGCCAGATGCCTACATACCGGGTTGGGCGATTATGCTGTCATTTGGCTTTACTTCATTGATTGGTATTGTGTTTGGCTTAGCGCCCGCTATTAAAGCGGCACGCTTAAACCCAATTGATGCGCTGCGTTATGAATAACTAGTCTGGCTTATAAGGTACTTGAGCGCAGCTTATTTCAACTGTTTTCGGGTACCAAATAGGCCCAACTTGGTTTACTGCAACTTCAGCTAAGCCATTGGTGAACGACTTATAAGTGTGAACGGTTTGCCATTCGGAATCAGGACACTCCTCAGATAAGTCGACAGGCTTTGAACCTTCGTAAAGCGCTGCGGCAAAGTTATGATGCCATTGCTCTGTTGCAGGCGCTTTATTGGCTTGTGCAGCACTGCCATTATCAAAGTAGATATTTGTGCAACCACTTAAGGTTGCTACTAACACAGTTGTTACTAGTAGGCTTTTCATAATTGTTGCTCCTGTGCTTGTTGCTCACACCATACTTTTACTGTGTGAGGAGCATAAATTCCGAGTGTAACGAGTCCTAATGCGCCATCAGCGAATGTTTGTTGCGATTGCATTTGGGCAACTTTTTTATCTTGGCAAATAGCCTTTACATCAACGCGCTCTTCACCAACAAGGCCCCACAAAAAGAATGGGCGGCTATCTTGGTAATCAGCTTTAGTGGCTAATTTATTGGTTGTTTTTTCTGGCACTATGGTGACTGATGAACACGCTGTCACCGATAAGGAAAGCAGCATACAGGCCATTTGTTTCATGAGTAGTTCCTTTGTCTGAGTTGTTAAGCTCAGTAAGTATAAGAATATGAGTACTCATTTTGGGTAAGAAAGCGTATAGAAATTGTAGGAAATACTACAGTTTCTAACATTTAGCCTTTGAACTAAACTGGGGCTATCGACGACTAACTCTTGAGAAAAGTAACTAAAGGTCATTATGACGGCATATCTGCGTATATTTTTATTACTTGTGTGTTTGAGTGTGCTGTCTTGGTATAGCTTTTCAAGCGATCCTAGCTCTGATGAGCAACAAGGTATAACCAAAACCGCTGTGAACCTTGCTAATTGCCAACAGCAATTAGCGCAAAGCCGCATGCAAACTTATGCTGAACATTATATTTTGCCCTATCAGTTCAAGTTATTGAGTTGGAATATCTACAAAGCACAAATAGATGGCTTACTCACAGATTTGCAAAAGCTAAATGCCGATGCTGATATTGTGTTACTACAAGAAGCTATCGAAGAACCTTCGCTTACAAAGCTAAAACCCTATTGGCGCTTTGCTAAAGGGTATAAGAGTGGCAGCGTGCAATCTGGGGTTATGACACTCAGCCGCTGGCCAGCTACTGTGCATTGTACACTCACTCATAAAGAGCCTTGGCTACGTAGCCCAAAAGCCACCAATATTGTGGAGTATGCGCTGCCAGATCAGCAGTTATTACTGAGTATTAACCTGCATGCCATTAACTTTACTTTTGGCGTTAGTGACTTTAAACAACAGCTAGACGATGCCGCCGCTATTATGCAAACGCATAAGGGCCCTATTGTATTTGCCGGTGATCTCAATACTTGGAGTGATGAGCGCCAAGCGTTATTACAGCAAACATTGACTCAGCTAGGTTTGCACGAAGCTATCTATTTAGATGATAAACGTACCAAAGCATTTGGATTAGCACTTGACCAAGTGTGGGTGCGAGGTGTCAAAATAGAAACAACCGTTGTGCCTGAGCTTGCAAGCTCAGATCATAACCCAATAATTGCAACCTTGACGATAGAGCATCAAACGCTATGAGATTATGTATGAGAAGATATTGGTTTATCGCGTTAATATTATTGAGCATTAGCCAATTCAGTGATGCAGCCACCCCAGAACAAGAGATAAATCACCTCATTGATTTTGTTGCTAAAAGCGATGCGGTATTTATTCGCAACGGCACCGAGCACTCAAGCCAAGATGCTGCCGAACACCTTGCAATGAAGTATCGAAAAGCAACCCGCTATGCCAAAACTGCCGAAAAGTTTATCGAGAATCTGGCGAGTAAAAGCTCATGGAGCGGTAAGCCCTATAAAGTAAGACTCAGCAATGGGTCGTTACTCGATGCAAAAGATTGGTTAAGCAATGAATTAAAAGAGTACCGCCGAAACCAACATATTCATAATTAAAATCATCAACACACAAGAAGCGAAAAGCCATGCAAGAACACAAAAATCAGCCACTCAATGACTTTATTGAGTATCCTCATGACGAGATGCTAAAACGCGCCGAAGAGTTTTTAGCCGTGAGTCAGCGTCGCCACAGTATTCGCAGCTTTAGCGACCGCCCAGTGCCAAAAGAAATAATCGAAACCTGTATTAGAGCGGCTGGCACTGCACCGAGCGGTGCCAATCATCAACCTTGGCACTTTGTAGCAATACACAGCAGCGATGTGAAAAAACAAATTCGAGAAGCCGCTGAAAAACTAGAGCGCTCATTTTATGAAGGTCGCGCAGGTGAAGAATGGTTAGATGCCTTAAAACCACTTGGCACCGATGCCAGTAAGCCCTACCTTGAACATGCACCTTGGCTAATTGCCGTGTTTAGTCAAAAGAAAGGCGGTATTTCTGCCGATGACAAAAATACCAATTACTATGTTCATGAATCTGTTGGCCTAGCAACCGGCTTTTTAATTCAAGCACTACACAGAGCTGGCCTTGCAACCCTTACGCATACACCAAAACCAATGAGTTTTTTAACCGAAATTTGTGGCCGTGATAAAGATAATGAGCGCCCTTATATGCTACTTATTGCAGGCTACCCAGGCACAGATGCAACCATCCCTGAGCATGCCTTAGTGAAAAAGTCGCTAGACGAAATAGCGACCTTTATTTGATTGACATGTAACTAAAAAAACTTAATGTTTAAATATTGATAACCAAATGTTAGCAACATATACAGCAAAGTATTAAATCAAAGCAAGGAGCTACGATGAAACGAATCTATTTTTATGCTTTATTTTTTACACTGGCAAGCACTTCTGTATGTGCTGCTGTAGAAAAAGATATTACTCTACATTTGTGTGAAAGCTGTAGTTATAGCGAAGCAAAGTACTATGCAAATCAAGAATCACCACATATGCGTTGTGAGTCATCTAATCCCAATCAAGAAATGACTTTTGGAAATGAAGCTTGTTATGCCGACGAAAAAAAAGTAATAATTGCTGATACAAAAAGCGATAACCATTTTGTTTTTTTAATTGGTTATCACAACCAAGGCTTACCAGCTTTTAATCTGGAAAATTATATTCATAACGCCTCACCAACAAGTAATGACTTATCAGTTATAAACAAGGTCAAAATCACAGATAAAAATTTTTCCACTTTTATAGAAGAAGCTAAAGCGCAAATTAAACAACAACCTGTACGAAGCTCATCCGGCAACATGAATAGCTTTATGTCAATCAACGAAGCTAATTCTGAAACATGCCCTTCATACATAAAAAGCGCAGTTAATGCAGCATATGGAGGAAGAACAGCTTCAGATTTACAAACAAAGCTAAATGAAAAAGCTCACAACGATTTTAATAATCCTGAATCTTTTTTCTTAACCGATGAAATGGATTCACTTGGCTTTTCACTATTCGCTGCAGGATTTTCTTATCAAGGTAGTTGGAAAAAAGTATCGCGTACATTCAATTCTACAGTTGATTTATCTAACAACTCTGATGTACCAGCAAGCACAGATTATAAAGTGGTATTTAATATAAAATGGATAAAAGAATTTAGAGGGTTAGATGTCGAATTAAATCCATTGTTTACTAAATTCGAAGGGTATACGCTCTCTCAACTAAGTAAACAGGGTGTGAAAAGCATTTCTACTTGCCTTGAAGAGGCACTAGATCAACACCTATCTCACTCACCTAAAACACCTATAGATGGCGGCGGTAGTACACCAATTTTTGGTGGGGGCTCTGGCGGCTGGGAGAATCAGTATTGTGAAAAACATTATTATGACACCCAAGGCGAAAAGATAGCTTCCGTTAAAGCCCCATGCTAAATCAAAACTTGGAAAATTAATAATCAACAGCCAGCACATCACCTGGGTTTAAACCTGAAACGATGTGCTGCTTGCCATCGAGCATTTCGCCGAGGCGCACATAGCGGCGCACTATCTGATTATTTTCAAGTAAATAGACCATACTCAATTGGCCATATTGGTGCACCCAACTTGACTCAATCAACACTCCTTTTTCAGTAGCGAGCGGTAATTGTAATTGCGCATAAAGCCCAGGCATTAACCCAGTTTGCGCATCTGTTTCTAAACGGATTTCCATACTACGCGCAGCACTATCAGCAACAGGCACAATTTCTGTCACTGTGGCAGGCATTGACGTAGATAAAGCAGGTAGTTTAACCGTTAGAGTTTGACCAACATTCAGCTTAATTGCTTGTTGTTCTCTGACATTAAATGCTAATTGCAATTGTTGTGGGTTATACAGTGCGAGTAATGGCGTGCCAGGAGTTGCGGTATCGCCAGGCTCTGCAAAACGCTCAACCACGACACCTGAAATCGGCGCTTTAATTTGCGTAAAACTCAGTGCAACTTGCGCTTGTGTTTGCTGCTGCTTAGCAATCGCTAGGTTCGCTGTTAAGTTATCGAACCTTGCTTTTGCATCGTCGTATTCGCTAACAGATACCAAGCCTTGCTTGTATAAATCGTTAATACGCTTTAGTTGTTTCTCGGCTTGAGTCAGCGAGGCATTAATAGCATTTATTTGTGCTTCGCTTTGAGCAAGCCCAGCTTTAAAGTCATCTTGCTGCAAGGTAATTAGCACTTCACCTTGTTTTACAGTATCGCCAGCGCGTACATTTAAACGCTCAACTTGTGCCATTACACGAGAAGAGATTTGCGTATTTTGTTTTGCAATCACGGTGCCCGGTACAACTTCATCACGAGCAATATTTGCCAGTGTCACTGTCACTAACTGACCAGTGTAATCATTTGCTGATGGGTTTTTCATGCCTGCAGCTTGCTTATCAGAAAAACTGCCCGCCATGTAAAGTACCGCCACAATAATCACTGATAACGCGACAATTGAACCAATAAGTTTTGATTTACCCTGCATGAGCTTGTTCCTCTTTGGCTGCATCCTTTGCAAACACTAAATAATAAACCAGCGGCACAACAAATAATGAGAACAATGTTGATGCCACAATACCAAAAATAATTGCGATCGCTAGACCGCTAAATACCGGATCTAGGGTGATCACCAAGTTACCTAATAAGGTGGTTCCCGCTGTGAGTAACACAGGGCGCATACGCACCGTACCTGCGGCGATTAAAGCTTGCTTAATTGCCATACCTTGGTCACGAGCTTGATTAATAAACTCAACTAAAATAAGTGAGTTACGAACCACAATACCGGCAAGTGCAATCATGCCGATCATGGCTGTTGCGGTGAATAGCACCGGCTCTGGAGCACCAGCAATAGTGCGCTCTCCAAATTGATTTAATAGCCAAAAGCCCGGCATGATCCCTATTACGGTTAATGGAATAGCCGACATGATGATCAGTGACAAACTCGCAGAGTTTGTTTGAATGCGTAAGATGATGAAAATTGCAGTGAGCGCAAACGCAAACGCAATACCCATATCTCTGAATACATCAATGGTAATTCGCCATTCACCTTCACCACTAAAGGTCACGTCAGTGCCAGCAGGTAATTGCCAAGCTTGGCCACCACCATTATTGAAAAAGTGCCTACTTTGCCAATCTGTTTGGCTAAATTCGTCAGCGCTGATGCCTAAGTCGGCATTAACGTCAGCAATAATTTCAGCGGGTGTACGGCCATTTAGCTCAGCCATAACATATACAACATTACGCTGATCTTTACGCATAATTGGCTTGGCAACCTCTTGATGCTGAAATTCACCTAACTCAGATAGCGCCACCAGCGGACGCGGTGCACTTTGCAGCCCAAATTCGTCACTAGTTTTTGCAAGCTCCCTATCGCCACGCACTTGTAATGCCAGCAATTGAGCAAATTGGTTACGGTCTTGATATGGTAGTTGCAGTTTAATATCGACAGGATCTGTTTCGCCGCTAACATATAACACCCCAACATTTTGCCCATGCGAGGCAATGGCTAAGGTCTGGGCAATATCTTGCGTAGACACCGCCGACAATGATGCTTTACTTTTATCAGTAACAAAACGTTGTAACGGCGCATTGGCAGCAATACTAGTATCAACCTCAACCACATGCGGCTCTTGTTTTAACCTTGCTGCAACGGCAAGGGCTGCTTGATAGTGAGTGCCTGTATCAACAAATGGCTCACTGTAAACTTCGGCCACTAAGGTACTTAAAACCGGCGGACCTGGTGGCACTTCAACCACTTTAATTACAATGCCATCGGTTGCCAGTGGCGCTAATGCCGCTCGCAAGCGCATGACCACGCCATGAGATTGATGATCACGCTCAGTTTTATCGAGCAGTAATACTCTGAGCTCAGCTAAATTAGCAGCTTCACGTCGATAATAGCCACGCACCATGCCATTAAAGTCCATGCTTGATGGTTGACCAACGTAGGCTGCCGCCTCGCTTACTTCATTTAATTGCCAAGTGATGGTTTGTACTTGTCGAGTGAAAGCGGCGGTTTGCTCAAGGCTTGTGCCTTCTGGCATATCAATTAAAACTTGCAACTCGTTTTTATTATCAAACGGTAATAGCTTTAGAGGTACTGCACGCATTACGGGTAGCATGGCACTGGCGACAAACAAAGCTAATGTGGTCCATAGAACGAGTTTGGCGCGGCCTTTAGACTCAAGTAATGGTGACAATATGCGCTCATATAAGCTATGGGGATTAGCTTCTAGTTGCATGCTGTCATCGACTGGCGCTTTAAGTAATTTCATGGCTAACCATGGCGTAACAAAAAATGCCACTATGGTTGAAACCATCACACTGACCGGCACATTGAATGCCATCGGTGCCATATACGGCCCCATCATGCCGGTGATAAACGCAAGTGGGATAAATGCCACCATAATGGTCAATGTAGACATAAACAGCGCCACACGAATTTCGCTCATGGCATCAACTATGCGTTGTTTTTTATCGCCTTTTTTTGTTAAAAAGCGACTTATGTTGTCTATCCCAGTAATGGGATCATCAACCAATAGACCTAAAGAAAGTATTAATGCAAACAGCGTGACTCGGTTAATCGTATAGCCAAAGGCAAAATCAAGTGTCAGGGTGATGCCGTAGCAAATAGGTACCGCTAGCCCCACAACAATCGCTGGTCGCCAACCTAAAAATACGCCAACAAAAATAACCACGGTAAATACCGCAAACACTAAGCTCGATGTAAGGTTATTTACTTTTTCATTCGCGGTTTGGCCATAGTCACGCAGTACGGTGTAGCCCAGTTCATCTGGTAGTAGATTAGCCGATAAGCTATCCATCATGCTGTGCACTTCATTGGCTACAGCTACCGCATTGGTACCTGCTTGTTTAGCGACACTAATTGTGACTAAAGGAAGTTGTTGCTGATTATCTGATTTAGCCAACCATTGATAACTTTGTGCTTCGCTTGGCCCATCACTCACCTCGGCGACATCACTTAGGTAAACACTCTTACCATTAACCACATTGACAACAAGCCGTTCAATCGCAGATTGAGAGCGTAAAACATCACCCACTTGTAAGGCGATTTGCTGCTTACCCTCAACAACGCTGCCCACATTCACTAATTGGTTAGATACGCTAAGCGCATAATACACATCAGTAAGGGTTGTTTGATGTGCAGCAAGGGCACTTGCATCAAGGTTAATCGTTAATTGACGAGTTCTACCTGCAATCACTTTCACTTCGCTGGTATTTTCGATGCGCTGTAAACTGTTAGCGATTTCGTTAGCAAAGCGGGTTAGTTGATAGTCATCGTAAAGTTTTGGATCTTTACTAAATAAGCCCAGCATCACAATGGGTACATCGTTCACTTCAACCGGACGTATTTGCCATGAGCTGATCACTGACGCCATCGTGTGTTGATAGCTATAGAGTTTAGCGTAAGTGTCGAGAATGGCTTGCTCACGGTCGTGACCAACTTCAAAGCGAAGAGTGACAACAGCAGCATTACTTTGTGTAGTCGAGTAAATATGCTCAACGCCCGTCAATTGCGCTAATAACTTCTCCAATGGTTCAGTTACTAGCCTTGCTACTTCTGGCGCTTCGACGTTTGGCGCTGCCACATATATATCAAGCATAGGAACCACAATTTGCGGCTCTTCTTCACGAGGGGTTTGCTTTAATGCCATTAAACCAAGCAGCACCGACATAATAAAAATAATGACGGGGAGGCGGCCGCTCAAGCTGTTTTTTACTGCATTATCGATAGCATTCATTGCTTAACTACCTTTTGCAAAATAAACCATGAAGGGTTTCAAGGATTGCCATAACACTTTTATCGACCACGCGATAATAGATAGTTTGGCTTTCACGTCGAGTCGCAACTATCTGAACTTTTCTCAGCGCCGCTAAGTGTTGCGATAATGCTGACTGCGCCAATGGCACAGCTTCGTTTAATTCGCTCACGCTCATTTCACCATCTTGCAGCGAACATAAGATCATCAAACGATTTTTATTCGCCAATATCTTTAGCATTTGCTCTGCTTGTTCCACATTGTCGGCCATAGCCGCAAAATCGATGTTCATAATCACACTACTCTATATTCTTAAAATACCGCTAAAGTATAGATTGATATATTAGAAAAGTCTAATATTAGAATTTACTAATGTAGTATTATCTAATATATTAAATACATCACTCTGTTATCGAGGTCTTATTATGAAACTAAATGACGCGCTTCGCTTAATTGCTGGTGTAATGATCTGTATTTCATTGTTGCTACAACAGTTTCACAGTCCGCTGTGGATTTGGTTTACGGTATTTATTGCTCTAAACTTAATTCAATCGGCATTCACTAAGTGGTGCCCAATGATCACCATTTTACGCAAACTTGGCATGGAGGATTAGTATGCTGACCCCAATTCCTGACTTAATGAAAATTATTGCCCCAAACCAGCGCCGTATTAGCGCTGACCAAGCAAAACAAGAATTAAGCGAAAACCACGGTTTATTAATAGACGTACGAGAACCTGCTGAGCACGCAACTAAAGCAGCAACTGGTGCAATTAATATCCCACGTGGTGTACTTGAAATGAAATTAATGGAAATTGAAAAAGATCCTGCAAGACCCATTTACTTACACTGTGCAAGTAGTGCCCGCGCCACACTCAGTGCCGAAGCACTGACTCGTGTTGGCTACGAAAATGTCACTGTAATCACCTGTAATGCCGAACAAATTTGTCAGGTGTTTTAAAGGTAGTAATTAGCTTACAGCTTTTAATTTGTGGCTTGCACTTTAAAAAGCTAATGACATTCACTTTATTTACAATACGTTAAAGTTAGGGTTGAACTAAGAACTTGAGTTATGCTAGCTTATTATTTGTGCAAAAGTGTTGCACCAAAAATCCAAACATTCAATTAACAAAAGGAGTTGTTATGAAGGTTTTTATTTTCTTAACATCAATATTCTTTACTACATTAAGCTTTACACTTAACGCAGAAGAAAATGAAATTGTTCTTCACATGTGTGAAAACTGCTCATATAGTGAAGCAAAATACTATGCCAATCAAGAAATACCTGTAATGCGTTGCGAAGCCGCTAACCCCAATCAAATTATGACTATTGAAAACCAAGCCTGTTTCGCTGATGAAAAAAAAATAATCATTGCTGACACATCTAGCAATAATCACTTCGCTTTTTTGGTTGGATACTATAATCAAGGCTCACCCGCTTATTACCTCGAAACTTATACCTCAGATACCTCCCTTTCTTCAAACGATTTAATTGCGATAAATAAAATAAAGTTGGCAGAGAAAAGCTTCTCAAAGTTCATTCTTGAAGCACAGCAAGAAATTAAGCAACAACCTGTTTCAAGCCAGACCTACTTTAATGCACATTCCTACAACGATACCAAGTCGTACTCTAATACAGCTAGTAGTGAAGAAAATTGCCCAAGCTACGTAAAATCTGCAGTAGATGCAATTTGGGGGGCTGATACAGCCACAAATCTATCTACAAAACTGACAGCAAAAGCTTATGCCGATTTCGGGGACAACCCAGGTTCATTCTTTGAAACTGACCAGATGGATTCGTTAGGGTTTTCAATATTTGTAGCTGGCTTTTCTTATCAAGGCAGCTGGAAAAAAGTAGCCAAGAACTTTACAAGCAAGGTAGATTTAAGAGCACCTTCCTCTGCAAAGTACAATGTTTTGTTTAACATTCGTTGGAATAAGACTGATGAAGCTATTGACGTTAGTATAAACCAAACACGAACAATATTAGAGGGTAAGTCATTAAGCTCACTGAAAAACGCTGGCTCAGTAAATATAAGCCCTTGTTTAGAGTCTGCTCTTGATGGCCGCTTAGTGTCGAACTCTGTTCCTGCTGGTGGTTCTGGTGGTTCTGGTGGTTCTGGTGGTTCTGGTGGTTCTGGTGGTTCTGGTGGTTTTGGAGGGGGTGATTCATCAGGAGGTTCAAATGGTAGCACTCCTATTTTTGGTGGGGGCGGAAGTGGTGACGGCTGGGAGAATCAACTTTGTGATAAGCATTACTATGATGCCACGGGCAAAAAAATTGCTACAGCTAGGGTTTCATGCTGATTGGTAATTTCTCAAATTGAGCTTGTTTAGAAATACTCCTCTCAGGCTCACTTTAAGTAAATACTATCTAATTAGCGATTAACGAAGCTCTGACTCGTGTTGGCTACGAAAATGTCACTGTAATCACCTGTAATGCTGAACAAATTTGTCAGGTGTTTTAACTTCATAGAACAGTAACACTGGTCGGATAAGCTCGTACTTTTCTACTTATAGGTACAGAGCAATGACTTTTACGCGCAGACGCTTTTTAAAAGCATCGGCGGCTGGTTTTGGAGCCGCCGTTTTATCTTTTGGTTTAACGGGCTGTAGTCTTAATGACGATGATGACGAAACTACAAAGCAAATCCCTGTTAGCTTTGATCACGGTGTTGCCAGTGGCGACCCGCTCGCCGACAGTCTCATTATTTGGACTCGCATAACACCTCTTGAAAACGTCACGAGTGTTAACGTAGTTTGGCAAGCCTCAACAGATGCTAACTTTACAACCATTAGCCATGATGGCGAAACACAGGTAAGCGATGCAACTGACTTCACCTTAAAAGTTGATCTGCAAGGTCTCGATGCCAACACCACCTATTACTACCGCTTCATAAGTAATGGTAAAACCTCACCCACTGGAGCAGGTAAAACACTTCCAACCGACAACATAGAACAAGTAAAATTTGCCGTTGTCTCTTGCGCTAACTATCCTGCAGGCTACTTCCATGTGTATGGTGAAATCGCAAAACAAACCGATTTAGATGCAGTACTGCACTTAGGTGACTACATCTATGAATACGGTAATACAGGTTATGCCACTGAAGATGCCGCCGAACTTGGCCGTTTATTACCTGATGACAATAGCGATGAAATCATTTCTTTAGCGGATTATCGCAAACGTTACGCCCATTATCGTAAAGACGATAACTTGCAAGCTGCCCATAGTCATTGTGCATTTATTACTGTTTGGGACGACCATGAAATAACTAATGATACATGGCATAGTGGCGCTGAAAATCACAACGACGGCGAAGGTGAATTTAGCGAGCGCAAAATGCATGCGCTACAAGCCTACTTTGAATGGATGCCTATCCGTAATGTTGCCGATAAAGAACGTATTTATCGACGCTTTGAGTTTGGTAATTTAGTTTCATTACACATGCTCGATACCCGTGTTTTAGCGCGCGACGAGCAAGTTAATTATGCGGATTTCGACTTAACCAGCAGCCAAGGACAAACTGACTTTGTTGCAGCAATTAGCTCTCCTACTCGTGCTCTATTAGGTAACGAGCAACTTACATGGCTGACTGATGGTTTAACGACAGCAACAACACAATGGCAAGTACTTGGGCAACAAGTGCTGATGACCAAAATGCATTTGCCATTTGAGATTTTGCAGTTACTTATGAATATTCAAGTAACTCAAGCTAGCGGTGCTGACCCATCTGCATTACTTGCTCAAGCAAACACGCTATTTAGTGAGCTTGCGCAAATTAAAGGACGTATATTAGCTGGCGATCCAACGGTTACTAGTGAGCAGCGAGCACGCGTAGAAACAACAGCGCCTTATAATCTTGATGCATGGGATGGCTATGCTTATGAACGAGAAGTAATACTTGGGACTGCAATTGCAGCGCAAAAGAACTTGGTGGTTTTAGCGGGTGATACGCATAACAGCTGGGCAGGACAATTAGTCACTGATGCAAGCAACCCTGTTTCAGCTAAAGCTGCAGCTGGTGTTGAATTTGCCACATCGTCAGTTTCTTCTCCGGGCCTTGAAAACTACTTAGCGTTAAATACGCAATCGAGTGAGGCTGTCGCACAAATTGAGCAAGTTATTGCATTACTGATTAACGACTTAGCATACAACAACTTAGTTGAACGAGGCTACTTAACGGTCACCTTTACTCAACAGCAAGCGCTTGCCCAGTGGCATTATGTAAGTAGCGTTAAAACAGCCGATTACACACTGCTTAACGAGCGTCAAAAAGCGCTCAGCGTACAAGCTGGTAGCCCTACTTTACAAATGGCTTAACGTTTTTCATCTAATAGCGTAACTAACATTTGCTCAATGTTTTTTACGCTGTAGGTAAGTGAGCGCAGCAGTTCTAACTGAGTATCTTCAGGTTGATGTTCAACCTTAGCACTGCTGCTTTGAGTCATTTCATCTTTTTGTTTCAAGATTGCTTCGCGAAACTTCTCAGCATCAACCACTCCGAGCAATGATACCAATGCACCTTGTCCTGATTGACCTGCCGTTTCAAAGCTCAGTCTATAAAGACCAAATTGACGCATTAAAGGACCTTGGCTTAGTGCTACATCGGTTATTTTTTCAAGTGGGATCGATTTTTCTTCTTTAAAGAAGACACCACGTTTTACCACTAACTTACGCGTTAACAATGTGGCTGACATCGCCGCTAAAATACGCCCTGCCACCAGCCAGATTATTAACGCAACTATCGGAATGAAAGGGATCCCTACCATACTAATCACACAGGTAAAAATACCCAGTAATAACCAATATTGTTTTACTTTTGGATCAAAGCTAGCACTCGTTAAACTGGTTTCTGTCATCATAAGCTCCTTGATAGAGAGTTATGACAGTATACAAACTTTTCATTAAATACAAAAAAAGCCGAGCAAAGCCCGGCTTAAGGGTACTGCAGGGAAAGCTATTCCACTGCTTCAACCGTCACTGTTAGTTTACTCAGATCAGGTCCTTGCACTATAAAACGATAATCGCCAGCAGCTGCAATACTCAGAGCGATATTGGCGCCAACGGCTTCTAGTAAAGCCGCTTCGCCAAGCACAGCAACAGGGGCATCACCACTGCCACCGTAATCCACCGTATTCCAGTCTTCAGAAGCGACTTTGAACTCATAGTCACCAGCTTCTAATGTCATGGTGGTACTGTACATCGCATCACCAGCATAAATCAGTGGATTATCTGTGCTCCAATCATTTACGCTACCACGTAAGTACACTTGAGTTTCGCCAAACATTTCTGCATTGAATACAGTCATAAGTGGTTCTTCAAGGTTACTGGCATCAAACACAAACTGATATTGACCATCGCTTGCAATATCCATTGTCATATTTGCGCCTTTTACTGCGAGTAGTTTTTCAGTACCCACTGTAACCGCTGCAATACTTTCACCTGAGCCATAATCCACTGTATTCCAATCTTCAGAGGCCACTTTTAACTCATAGCTACCCGCAGTTAACTGTTTAGTGAAGGTATAAACACCTTTACCTTGATACATCAACTCATCACTGGTACCCCAATCGTTTAAGCTACCGCGTACATAAATTGGCGTACCAACAAATGGCTCTTCATTATAGATCTTAAGTACTGGGTTTTCGGTGTCTGTGGCATCGAATGAGAACACATAAACAGCATCCATTGCCGCCGTAAAGATCATATTGGCACCACTGCGTGTCAGCGGCTCATCTTCACCTTCGATCACTTCAGCAACATCGGCAGAAAGCGCACCAAAATCAACGGTAGACCAATCTTCAGAAGCCACTTTAAATTCATAGCTACCTGCTGTTAGAGGAATCGCAATTTTGTACTCGCCATTACCTACATATTCAAAGCTATTTGTCGTACCCCAGTCATTTAACGAGCCACGAACATAAACTGTTGTGCTACCAAATGGCACAATATCTGGCGCACCCACAGTCGCATCGGCACTTAAGCCTTCACCTTGTGCATCACCTTGTGGTTTCACAAACACAGCAACAGTATATGGCGGAACATTAAAGGTACCTTCGCCTTCACCAGCCATAAAGCTTGCTGCGGACATACTTGAGTCAACACTCGCTTTTAAAACAGGGTGAAGCTCAAAACCCGCAGCCGTTGATACCGTATGCGATAAGCTTTGCTCAGTGCCGTTCATCACCACCACAATGGCATCGTATTGGCTATCTAGATCAGTCAAACCAACACCATCATCGATACTCATCACGACTAAGCCTTGCTGTTGACGCTTACCAATATTGTGGAAGCCAACGCGGTCTAAGATGTCTTGCTCTGTGGTTAAACTAAATAATGGGCTGGCACTACGAATTGCTAAGAACTCAGTAAATACATTACTTGCGTATTCAATGTCGCTAGCCATCGCTTGCGCATTCGTATTTGCCGAAATAGGTGCAATTTCGCCCCACTTCGCTTGGTTATCTTGCGCAGGAGGTAGGCCTACATTCCAGTTATTGGTTTCTTTACTGAAATCAACAAAGTTGAACCAATCACCAGAATCATAGCTGTTACGATCCATTGATTTAGAACGCAGCAGATCAGCACCCATTTGCATAAATGGAATACCTTGGCTCATCAGCGGCATAGCTAAAGCCATATTGTGAACACGCACACGCTCTTCAATACTTAAGTTAGTGCCATGTTTATATTGCAGCTGATCCCACAATGTTTCGTTATCATGCTTAGAGACATAGTTAATGCTGTCAGCCGGATCGAGTGCATAAGCCGCAGGCTGACCACTCCAACTAAAGCTACTGCCTTTTGCTGAATTACCTTTAAAGTCTTTAAGAATGTAGTTTTGTAAGTTACCTGCCAGTGATAAACGCAACGTATCTTGCTCAGATAAATTGCCATCTGTGACATTATTACTAAAGAACGCACCACCACGAATTGCTTCACGGATACGGTCATTAAAGGTACCTACTTCAGTACCTGCCATATCCATTTGTTTAGCTTGCACAAATAAACGGTTATCAGCGACTTCACCAAAGTTCCACCCTTCACCGTAAAAGTAGGTATCAGGGTCAACCGCTTGTACTGCACTAAGCGCGGTCATAATTGACGCTTTTGGCATATGCCCCATCACATCAAAGCGGAAGCTATCGTAACCAAAGTCACGAGCTAGGATCACCATAGAATCAGCAACAAACTTATCCATCATGACATGCTCAGTCGCGGTATTTTCACAACAGGTTGAGCGCTCAATATCGCCGGATGTTTCGTTATATCTGTGGTAATAACCTGGTACCAGTTTATCGAAGACTGATTTATCCCAAACACCTGATGAGGTCGTGTGGTTGTAAACAACATCAAGCACGACACGTAAACCAATTTCTTGTAAAGACTGGATCATCGCACGCGTTTCTTTGACTCGTGCAATACCTTCAGGCGATGAAGCGTAAGAGCCTTCAGGCGCAATAAAATGATGCGGATCATAACCCCAGTTAAAGCTATCAACACCACGCATTGCATTAGCAAGTGCTTGAGCATCATCAGAGCCTGGTAGATATGACGCCATTAAATCAACTATCAATGCACTCTTATCTTCGGTTTTACATGCATCGGCATCATCGTCAATGCGGCTACATAAATCACCTAAGGTTGCAGTAATATCAACACGCTGACTGGCATCTTCATCAATGGTGCCAATATCAGTCAGTGGCAGTAAATGGAAATGTGTTAAGCCATTATCTGCTAACTTTTTAAGATGTTGCATTGGTGCGCTATCAAGCTCAGTAAACGCTAAATACTTACCACGGTTTGCTTCACTGACTGTTTCATCACGTACACTAAAATCACGCACATGGCCTTCATAAATTACCGCCTGCTCAGGGTAATCAATCGTTGGCACCATACGCTCATCCCAGCCAGTCGGTTTAGTATCTTCATCATCAAGGTTAATTAGTTGGCTGTATAGACCATTGGTTGAAACGTTTAATGAATAAGGATCTGTGCTCCATAAGCTTTCAATTTGCTTAGTCGTTGGATGATAAACATCAAACATAAAGCGGTAGTAATGGCGATCGTGACTGATATCGACATTGCTAGACCAAATACCCGTTGCGCTATCAAAGGTCATAGCAAGTTGTTCAAGCTCTGTTTTATTAGCATCATACAGCGCTAATTTCATATTGCTTGCCGTTGGAGCCCATACCGACACATCAATGCCATTATTGGCGTAATGCACACCTAGTTGTGCTTCATTAGCATCACTTTCGCCACTGGTGTATAAGTCATCGAGGGCTTTAGCGGCTTGCACATAAGTGGCTTCTGTTAGCTTGCCATCAGCATCATAGCCTGCCACAACCAGTTGTTGTTTAATAAGCTCTTTTGCAGCGGCTGCATCCCAGTTACCTTGGTATGCATTCCATCCAGCAAGGTGCGGCACTTTAGCGATTTGTTCATCGCTCAAAGATGTCGATGTAAGCTCAACCACTTGACCATTTAACTCACCAGTATCTTCATCGACAGCTAAATCTGCACTGTTTGATGAGTGTAATTTAATGATGCTTGTCAGCTCATTACTTGGCTGGTAAATCACAGTAGATAAATCAATCCAATGCGCTGAAGCACCAGAAATACTCACCGGGCGCTCACCTAAGCTAACAATTGGATACTCAAATACTGATGGTTCACCATGAATAGTAAAGTTCATTCGTTGGAACTTTTCATCGTCCTGCATCAATGGCATTTTTAAATCAACATCACCAAACGCTTTGCCAGACCCTTCGGTACCAATATGCACGATGAAGTTAGCACACTCGTTGTAACCTTCTTTTAATTTTACAATCCAGTACGCGCCATAGTTAGGGTCAATACCATCGTATTCATGCCCATTGGCCCAATCAGTGGCATCAAACGGCGCTGCGTACGCGTCGCAGTCATCGTTATTCCATGAGTGTAATCGATAACCTTCGTAGGCATCATCACTGGTGCGGTTATAGAATAAGATGGCTTCGTCATCTGCAGGGAAAACCACAGGATCAGGCAAAGTGGGATCAGCGCCTACCACGCAGCTTTCATTATTCTCATCGGGTACCGTTGGTGCCGGACAACTAATCGGTGGTGGATCAACACACTCAGTCCCCGCTTCATTGGGAACTTGCGGGACACTACAGGTCAATAAAACTTGCCCAGAATCTATTTCGTTACTAGCGCCACCACCACATGCAGTTAGCAATACCATGCTACATGCAATCAGTAAGCGGCTAAAATTAGCTATTATTTTCATATTATTATCTCCAGCTTACTGATCAATGGTTATAGGTAAAACCTAGATAAAACTGACGACCAAAAAATTGCGTGGTGCCTGTTTTACTGGTTGTTCCAAAGTAGCTTTGTGTTGGTTCATCGGTTAAGTTATTCACTTGTAATAACATGCCGAATGAATCTGTGAACTGATACGACGTTTGGAAATCGACAACCGTTTCTGCATCAAAATTCACCACTTGCTCATTGACAGCAACTTGCTCTGAAACGAAATCATCGCGATAACGCACATTCAAACGTGTTTCAAAGTTTTCATAGCTGTAAAAAAGTGTGCCGTTAAAGACATTGTTTGAAAGGCCAGGCAAGTCTTGCGACACAGAATCACCACCTAAATCGGTAATAGATTGCACCTCACTCTCGGTATATGAGTAACTGGCGTTAATGCCTAAACCTTCAAACGGCGAGGGTAAGAAAGAGAAAACTTGCGTATAGGCAAGCTCAATACCACGAATATAACCGCCTTTGGCATTGTTAACCGCAGTTGTGTACACCCCATTCGTGGTTTCGATTTGCTCACCGCTGACAGGGTCAACAATGTATTCTGGTACGTTAAAACCATTACCTTTAAAGTCAAAGTTCTCTATGGCTACCGTATCTATGAATGAGTCGATATTCTTATAAAACGCAGCAACAACCAGCGCACCATCGGTGTCTTCAAAGTATTGCTCGTACGAGATATCGTATTGATCAGCATAGAAAGGTTTTAAGAATGGGTTATTAGTACTTGAACCGTTAATTTCGCCGTCATTGTTAACCGATGCACTGGCATCACCCGCTAAACGGTTAATCGGAGCGCGCGCCATCACTTTTGCCGCAGCAAAACGAATTTGTGTCGCGTCACTGACTTTAAAGTTTAGGTTTAATGAAGGCAGGTAGTCAGTGTATTTAATGCCTAAAACGCTTGGTGCATAAAGGTCATTAACAATGCCATTGTCATCGACAATATACTGCGCTCCGAGCTGCGGATCGCCACCGACGTTTTCGAGTACCGTCGCTGACTGATCGGTATCTACTCGGCGAATACCAATATTACCTGTAACGGGTAGAGTGCCAATTTCAGTATCAATGTTAAGCATAAGATAGGCTGACACTACTTCTTCATACACTGAGCCACTTTGTAACATGGTCCATGAGTAGTTAGTGGTATAGCCTTGCGCATCTGGCTCACCATCACCATCTAAATCCACAACACCATCGGCGTTACCCCAGGTCTGTACTGGCTGCGGAGTCCCATCAGGAAACCATGCGTTGAGTGCTTTATCTAAATCTATCGCTAGGTATGATGGGAAATAACTAAACTCACCTTGCCAATCAACCACTGTACTCATGTCATCGGTAAGACGAAGCGGTGGTTGAGTCGAAGAAAATGCACCATCGTTACCGTATTCAAATACAGAGCGATTATTGCTGTACTCACGGTCTGAATAACGCGCGCCAAATTCAATTGAGCTAAACCAGTTATTCTCTAACTCATACTTAAAATCGAGTCGAAATGCTTTTACTTCATCTTCATTTTCATAAGGGTAAATACCGTATTTACTGACCATAACGCGGTCAATATCGCTAAATGCGTCGGCTTGGTTAAAACCTACATCAGGCAAGTTTAAGCCGTTCAATTGATAGTTAAGCGATACATTGGTATCGAACACTGGGTTCTCAACGGTGGCATCTTCTGCTACCAATGCCCAAAGTAAACCATTACGAAAATTACTCTTAGCACGTGATAGCGATAAGTCAGCATTAACATTCAAACGCTCAGTAACTTGCCAATCCGCATTAATGCCGTAGCTGTCTACTTCATCAAAGTCTTGGTTATCATCATTAACGATTTCAACACGGGTAAAGCTATTTGATGTGCGGTTAATTGCACCACCAATCACCGCATTACCGTCAAGCACTGGATTAGCATACACCGCAGACGGCCCACCAAACTTAACCCGAAAACCACGGGCAAATGACTCACTATCAAAACGCGATAAAAACGCATCACCTTTTAGTTTAAAGTTATCGGTTGGCACCCATTCAATTGAGGTTAAATAACCATTACGGGTTTCTTCACCACCTAAGTGCTGAAGCTCAAACCCTTCACTGATGTATTCATTAGCAGGATTATCAGCAGGGCCATCGGTATCATTTGCTAGCCCATCAACATCTTTATTACCGTTATATGCTAAACCAATAAACTGAGTCGCCACACTTGGTTGGAATAAGCGCGCGTAACCCACTGCGACACCTAGCGTATCGTCAAGAAACTTGCCTTGGTAAGAAAAGCTAATACGATCGCCATATTCCGTGGCATCAAATACCTCTGAAGCACGGTCGTTATACATACCACGCACATTCGCAGTAAATTTGTGTTGCTGGTCATTATCCAATGGGCTGGCTGTTTGTAGCTCTACCGTACCTGCTACGCCCCCTTCAATAAGTGATGCTTTTGGCGACTTGTAGACCGCCGCGGAACTGATTAACTCAGACGGGTATTGGTCAAACTCAATACTGCGACTACCACTAGTAGATACTTGCTCTCGACCATTTAATGTCGAAAAAACAAATCCACCAGATAAACCGCGAATGTTGATTTCGGCAGCTTGGCCACCGGTACGTACCGCCGAGATCCCCGGTAGACGTGTTAATGCATCTGCCATAGACACATCAGGTAATGCCCCTAAGTCATCAGCTGATAGTTGCTCAGAGACAGTGTCGCTAAAGCGTTTTTGATTTAATGATTGAATTAAGCTGCGACTAAAGCCGCGCACTTCGATTACTTCTAGCTCAGGATCGATTTCCTTTGCTGATGTGCGTTCTTCTTCCGTCGCCGCTATTGCACTATTTGCTGCCACTAAAGCCAGCATAAGCGCACTTAGCTTGAATTTCCCCATTGGATTTCCACCCTGTTGTCGTTGGAGGTGTTGTATTTGTGGTTATTGTTGTTGTCAAAAAACAACCAATAAAGTGTAACCAAAAGGTAAATATTGTGTGATGAATACGTATGCAATAGGAGCTTGCTGGGGAGAGCAGCGATCACAACCCTTTTTTATTAGTGATGTAATCGCAATATAGAGGGATTTATAGAGTAATAACGACACGAACAGCTAAGGCAATAAAGATCACCCCTAGCAATTTTTCGAGCCATGGATTTGTCTTGGTGAAACCAAAACGCTTTTTTGATATTTCGGTTAACAGTGCAACAAGTAGATACCAGCCTGTATCAAGCACAAATACCGTTAAACACATGATTAAACCAACTTGCAAAGTCAGGTTTTCTGGGTCAATAAATTGCGAAAACAACGCTAAAAAGAACACCGCAAGTTTTGGGTTTAAAAAGGCAATAGCAAAGCCATCTTGCAGTGCGATGCGAGGGCTCGGCTTAGTCTGCTCAACATTCAGTGTTTGCGAGCTGGGTTTAGATAACAGAATACGAATACCCAAATATGCGAGATAGGCTGCACCACCATAGACCAGTACTTGATAAAGCATTGGTAACTGAGTCATCAGCGCACCTAAGCCTAGTAACGAGGCACATGCATAAAAGCCAACCCCAATACCGTGGCTCAACGCCGCTAACATGCCGTTCTTCATACCGCCATGTAAACTATGTTTTAAAACCACTGCTAAACTCGGCCCCGGCGACATTGCCCCCATCACGCAAATTAAAACTAAACTCAACCACTCAGTTAGTGTCATTATTCGTTATTCTCAATTAGTAATAAAACGGATGTTATCTGACCATAAACCCCAGTGGCAGTGGTGATTGTTTTCACTTGCCAGCCAGCTTGACCTAATTCAAACACTCGTTGATTTAATGCATCAATATCGATGCCGCCGAAAAAGCGCTTCTTTTTAAACTCAACTACTTTTTGCATGTTAGCCCATCAGTTGGTATTCAAAGTCATAATGATGAATTCCCGATTCAATTCGAATAGCCATTTTACCACAGAGACCCTCAAGCTCTCCTGCGCCAGAGTCAGGCACCACTTCTAAAATCAATCGGTCAGCCCCTTTATCCATAGTGCCAAAATGTTGTAGTACAAAACTGCCTTGCTTACCCTCTAAGCTACCAACAACTTGTTCTATCGCTACATAACCTGCACTGCCCTGAGTTGCAGTCATGGCACTGAGCATTTCGCCTTGGCTTGTTGCCTCTAATGGACCTGAAAACTGTTTATCAATCGACATGCGTCCTAAATTTACGCCATCTTTACCTGTGGCATAGCCACCAATTGGGTTTAATTTTACGGTGAATTGACCACTGATCGTTGTAGATTCCATACTAATCCCTTAATAACTGTTGATTTTTAGAGCATTGATAACCATATCTATACCCTATTCACCAACAAGAATCTAGCATGTCTAACAACAAAGAAAAGGCCGCATTTAGTAGCCTGTTACCGATTTTAGCTTTTATAAAACCCTATAAATGGGTGGTGTTTGCAGCCCTTGGCGCCTTGTTGCTTACGGCCGGTGTTAACTTGTCACTCGGACAAGGTGTTAAATTTGTTATCGACCATGGCTTTATTGCAGGCTCGCAAGCTCAGCTTCAGCAAGCGGTGATGGTGTTGATTGGTTTAATAAGCTTATTAGCGGTAGGTACTTTTTGTCGCTTTTATTTGATGTCGTGGATTGGTGAGCGAGTCAGTAACGATATCCGTAAAGCCGTGTTTGATCGCATAGTTACATTACACCCAAGCTACTTTGAAGAAAACCGCAGCGGCGAACTGATGTCGCGACTAACCACCGATACCACCTTGTTGCAATCTATCATTGGCTCCTCTTTTTCGATGGCATTACGTAGTAGCCTAATGCTGATTGGTGGCTTGGCTATGCTACTTATCACCAACCTAAAGCTAACTCTTGTGGTTGTTGCCTGCGTGCCGGTGGTATTACTGCCGATGATGATTTTTGGCCGAAAAGTAAGAAAGCTGGCAAGCTCAAGCCAAGATGCCATTGCTGATATCAGCACCTATGCTGGTGAGATCATTCAAAATATCAAAGTCGTGCAAAGTTATAGTCACGAAGAGCGTGAAAAAGCAGCATTTAGCGAAGAAACCAACAAAGCGTTTCAAGTAGCGAAGAGCCGAATCAAACAGCGCTCGTTTTTGATTGCAGCGGTTATATTTCTGACCTTTAGTGCTATTAGCGTGATGCTGTGGGTTGGTGGCAGCGACGTATTAGCTGGCACCATGACTGGTGGTGAGCTCGGTGCTTTTGTGTTCTATGCGATTATGGTGGCGATGTCTGTAGCAACCGTTGCCGAAGTGTACGGTGAGTTGCAAAGAGCAGCAGGTGCGGCAGCACGGTTGTTAGAACTACTCGCCGTTGAAAGCATGATCAAAAGTCCAGATACAAATCATGATGCGCAACTTGAGGAAAACAAGCTTAATCACCCTGCTATCCAGTTTAATGATGTGTCTTTTCATTACCCTTCAAGGCCAGATAAAGCCGCTTTAAATGCGCTTAATTTACAAGTAAAACAAGGGCAAACTGTCGCGATTGTTGGCCCGTCAGGCGCTGGTAAAACAACGCTGTTTGAATTACTACAGCGCTTTTATGACCCAAGCTCTGGGAGTATTTCGCTGGCAGGAATAAACATAAAAGCACTCTCTCTTGATTGCTTACGCCAGCAAATGGGGATGGTGGCACAAAACCCAATTTTATTTAGCTCAGACGTAATGCATAACATACGTTATGGCAACCCAAGCGCCAGCGACGAGCAAGTATATGCGGCGGCCAAATATGCCCATGCCGATGAGTTTATTAAGCAACTTCCTGATGGTTATCACAGCTTTTTAGGTGAGCAAGGTGTTAGGCTCTCAGGTGGGCAAAAACAACGCATAGTGCTAGCGCGCGCAATATTAAAAGACCCTGCAATTTTGTTGCTTGATGAAGCAACCAGTGCACTCGACGCACAAAGTGAGTTTCATGTACAAGCTGCTCTTGAGCATCTAATGAAAGACAGAACAACACTGATCATTGCCCATCGTTTAGCAACGGTTAAACACGCTGATGTGATTGTTGTGATGGATAAAGGAGAAATTATTGCAACGGGTACGCATCAACAATTGTTTGAAACTAATCCATTGTATAAACAATTGTGCGAACTACAGTTTAATCGAGATTAAGAAGGGAAATGTCAGGTTTGAAAGGGCATATCAAACCTGACCACAAATCTAGATGTAATATCTAACCTTGTGTATTCGGTACGATCTGAATTTCTACGCGGCGGTTTAAAGCTCGGCCATTTGCTGAGTCATTGCTCGCCACAGGACGTGTTTCACCATAACCTCGTGTGCTGATGCGTGCAGACATAATCTGATGATTAACTAAGTAATCTTTTACGCTTTGCGCACGTTGTTGAGATAGCGTCATATTGTAGCTATCTTTACCTGTGCTATCGGTATGACCTTCAACGCTTAAGTAGGTTTTTTCGTATTTGTTCATTACCTTAGCTATTGCATCTAGGGTGCTATGAAAGCCAGACGAAATATAAGATTGGTCAGTTGCAAAAGTAATATTTGATGGCATCACTAGACGAATATTGTCGCCTTCACGAACCACTTCAACACCTGAACCTGCTAGCTCATCGCGAAATGCTTCTTCTTGCTTATCCATATAATCGCCAACGGCTGCACCTGCTAATGCGCCAATAGCCGCACCAATAAAGATACGTTTATCGTCGTGGTCGCCAGTTGCTTTACCTAGTACTGCACCTGTAGCAGCACCAATCGCAGCGCCTTTACCTGTATTCGTTGTCTCACAACCTGTTAATAGAACGGCTAATACGCCCACTGTTAAAACTGATTTTGTAAAAGTCATGTGTCTCTCCATGGCAATTATTCAAATTGAATTGTTAACAATTATGAATGAACATCTATGAACAAATGATGAAGAAAGGGTTACTTATCGATTGCTACAGCAGTAACCGGAGGTAAGTTATAACTTTTGACCAATTCTGTTAAACGGCCATTGAGGACTAACGTATTGAGGCGGTCTTGAATTTTTTCGGCTAAACCCGAGCTTGCAAACTGCTTACTAAGGGCAATGTGACCATAAATAACATCTTTATAGCGATAAGGCATTTTTACGATATCTTGCGAAGGTCGCTGCAAAAACACTGAGGCATGATCAGCCGTGGTTTCAACAGCAATTACCAGCTCAACGCGGCTCTTTAATAACATATCAAACGCATTATGTTCGCTTAATGCTTCGACTTTGGTGAGTGTTTTATCCTTATCGAAACGAGGAAAGTGCGCAGCGCCTCGCATTACCGCAATACGCTTACCGACTAGGTCTTGATAATTGTTTATTTTAAGCTCGCTATCAGCTCTGGCATAAAACACAAAAGAAGATGACAGCATCATGTATGGTGGAGTAAGAAACTGCATTTTTTGCTCGCGCTCTTCTGTGCGAATAAGCCCGCCCATCACATCTAGTTCATTTTGCTCGAGCATTTTTAAACAACGAGAAAACGGGCAAGCGACATACTCAAGCTTAATTGGCAAGGTACGCTGTATTTCACGCATAATATCCACTATTACGCCACTGACTCTACCATCTTCAGAGACCATGCCATAAGGAGGCGCATGATCAACAGCCACCACAACTTTCTCAAAAGAGGTTGCAAATGCAAAGCTGCTGCAAAGTAATAACAATAAACTGGTAATATAGCGTTTCATAGTGATACTCATAACTACGTTCACTCGTTCTCTATATTGTAGACGGCCTTGTGTCATAAAAACCACAAAAATGTCATACAATTTTGTCATAATAGAAACAATCACCCTGTAACGGTAAAAGTAATGTTATTTATCATCTTTAAACAATTCTTTTTATTAGGCTGTATGAGCTTTGGCGGTCCTGCGGCACACCTTGGTTATTTTAAGCGCCACTTTGTTGATAATTTAAAATGGCTCACTGCTGAGCGCTATGCGCAATTGATTAGCCTAAGCCAAGCATTACCAGGCCCTGGTTCAAGCCAAGTTAGCTTTGCCATGGGGGTTGAAAAAGGAGGAATATTGGGAGGCCTGTGTGCATTTGTTGGCTTTACCCTGCCCTCATTTTTAATTATGTTCTTTTTGGCTCTTAGCGCTCACCAGTTTGGTGATATTTACTTTGCGGTCATTGCTGGGCTTAAACTCTTTGCTGTGGTGATTGTTGCCGATGCGACCTACAGCATGGCAATGAGCTTTTGCAAAAACCACTTACACAAGCTTATCGCGGTATTGAGCACGATTGCACTGATTGTATTCTCACAGTTATCGAGTCAAATTTTAGTACTGATTGCGGCTGCGGCCATAGGTTGGTTTTATCCTCAGCTTAAACTGCCAGAGAACCAAGAACATAAACCTGTGAAAATTGCTTGGTTACCGCTTTGTTTATTTACCGTCTTGTTACTGATTAGCTTTTTGCCTTTAGGCGAAGGGTTTTCTTTGTTTGCCCCATTTTACCAAACTGGCGCTATGGTCTTTGGTGGCGGCCACGTTGTGTTACCGATTTTACAAGCTGGCGTGCCGAGCCTTGAAACCGAGCAGTTTTTATCAGCTTATGCCAGTGCTCAGGCCATACCTGGACCGATGTTCACTATCGCCACATACTTAGGCGCACAAGTGTCGCCAAATACACCACTTTTAGGTGCCATTGTCGCGACCATCATGATTTTCTTACCGGGCTTTTTATTGATGTTAGCCTTTATGAAAAGCTGGCTACAACTAGCTGATAAGCCTCGCTTTGCGGGTAGTATTGCAGCGCTAAATGCCGCTGTTGTGGGTTTTTTAGCTGCCGCTCTTTATTCACCTATTTGGCAATCGGCAGTGCAAAACCTGTGGCAAGTAGCTTTAGTCATTGCGGCATTTACGTGGCTAAGAATGGCAAAGCCACCTATTTGGTGGCTATTGTTAGGTTTTATTGCACTGAGCGTGCTAGTTAGTCAGTTTTAAGTTTTTTCGCGCACAGGGTTAGCGACCTTGATACTTGGTTTTAGCCCTGTTTGAGCTTCGCTTGTACTTAACTGCCCAGTAACACTTTGATATGGTCTGAGTCCAAAGATTGGCAACACAGCAAGCAGGTGATCCATGATCTCTGCTTGCAAGTGCTCATATGAAATCCAGCGCTTATCTTCACTAAAGCAGTAAAATTCAATAGGTAAGCCGTGATTCATCGGTTGTAGCTCACGCACCATTAAGGTCAAATCACGATTAATTTTTTCGTGTTGTTTTAAGTAACCTTCAGCATAACGACGGAACAAACCAAGGTTTGTCACCGGATCGGGCAAGCTTGAAACACGAATATAGTCGTTAAGTGGAATAGCAGCATCAATTTGCTCTCGAAACGCATCATCAACCAAACGAATACTGTTCATATCAATGTTTAAAGCACGCTTGATACGACGACCACCCGACTCTTGCATACCACGCCAGTTTTTAAATGACCCAGCAACCAGCATATAGGTTGGAATGGTTGTGATAGTGTTATCCCAGTTACGTACTTTTACCGTATTTAAGCCAAGGTCGATAACCTCGCCATCCGCGCCATAGCTATCCACTTGGATCCAATCACCATAAGTCACTAATCGGTTAGCTGCAATTTGAATACTGGCGACAAATCCCAAAATGGTATCTTTAAATACGAGTAAGGTCACCGCCGCTATCGCACCAAAGCCAGACAAAATATAAGTTGGCGACTTCTCTAGCAAAATGCTCACAATGAGAATGGCGCAAACCATAAAAGTGATAAGTTTTACAACTTGGATCAAACCCTGAATCGGAATATCGCGGGCAAAATCAAGTTGGTTATAAATGCCACCAGCAATGCTCACCACACTACTTAAAATGAAGCCACCATAAATGATCAATGCAACTTGGCCTACGGTTTTCAAAACCAACGCTGCAACATCATGAACTGGGTAAACATAATCAAAGGTTGCCAAATACAGTACGCAGCACAATATACCCGCAAAACGACGATTCAGTTTATTGAGCATTGGAGTAAGCGCACCAATGCGCTCTGGAGACAGGCGTGTAACAACCTTTTGAATACCCGGCAGCAGCAGTCGACGAGTAAACATATAAATTAATAGTAATGAGCCAACGCCAATCGCTGTAGCCGTTAATGCACTTAACAGCGCCGCATCTGGCATTGATTCAAACCAAGGCATCACCAGCTCTTGCAGGTGAGTTTGCTTCATGGGGCTTCAACCTCTTTATTGATGTTGGCAAGGTACTCAGCTTGTTGGGCTTGATGATAAGTTAGTAGCTGAGCGTCTTTTTGCAACCATAACTCATTAATATGTTGTTGAAAAGCCGTTCTAAATGCACGGTCATGCTGATAATCACCAATCATCTCTGCGCTAATTGCTTGTACGTGCATTTCAACTTTGATCACATTAAGGCGGCCACGCATCAGGTTACGGCAAATATGATCACCCTCGCCTTGGTAAATAATCGAGGTATTTAATAATGCATCAAACTGTTCGCCTAACACCTCAAGGGCAAATGCAATACCGCCCGCTTTAGGTTTTAAAAGATAAGTAAACGGACTATTTTGCTTTTTGTGTTTTTGGCACGTGAAGCGTGTGCCTTCAACAAAGTTGATAATGGTTGTCGGGTGATTACGAAAGTCGCGGCAACTGCGCTTGGTGCGTTCAACATCGAGACCTTTCAGCTTAGGATTTTTTGCCAGCTGCGCTTTGCTAACACGTTTCATAAAAGGCATGCCCATGGCCCACGCACCGGTGCCAATGAATGGCACATACTTCAGCTCATCTTTTAAAAAGAATTTTGGCGCAGGTAAAACATCAATCGCACTTAGAACAACAATATCTAGCCAACTCATATGATTAGAGATAAGTAAATACCAACCATCTGTACTGACTTTGCCTTTAATATCAACATCTATTGTTGGGCAACCTAACCACAAAGCTAAGCGGTTACCTTTACACCAACCGCGATAAGCCGCATGAAGAATATCGCTAACCACTTTAAATGGCAGTATTAGTTTAAGCACACCAAACAGCAGCACAATCGTGCCCCAAATGATTACATTAGCAAACAAGACAATGCTAACTAGAACGCCTGTTAACCAATTTGGTAAAAATTTCTTTAACATAAGTGTGCTCTCAACTGCGTTAGCAATACTACTGCGATTTTGCTTCTAACTCGGCTAGCTGCTGGTTTTTTTCATTCCAAATGCGGTTTAATTCGGCTTGAAAGTTAACTCTAAACTCAGCATCACCGGTGTAATCACCGATTAAATTAGAGCTTACTTCCATCACTTCTACTCGCACTTCGACTTCTTTTACACGACCACTGGCAAAGTCTACAAAGCTAGGAATACCACCAGGGTAATGAATAGTGACATTGACCACTTTGGAAATTTGCTCACCCATTGCTTGCATAACAAACGCAACACCACCCGCTTTTGGCTTTAATAAGTGCTCAAAAGGACTATTTTGGCGCGAGTGCTTTTGCGGTGTAAAACGCGTACCTTCAACAAAGTTAACGATACTTACTGGCATTTCTTTGAATTTTTCACAGGCTTTGCGCGTGGTTTCTAAGTCTTTACCACGCAATTTAGGGTTTTTCTTTAACTGAGCTTTACTCGTGCGAGTCATAAATGGGAAATCCAATGCCCACCAAGCAAGGCCTAAAAAAGGAACGTAGATCAGTTCTTTTTTCAAGAAAAAGTTTAAAAACGGTATGCGGCGATTGAACACGCGTTGCATTACAACGATATCTACCCAGCTTTGATGATTTGCGATAACCAAGTACCAGTCTTTCGCTTTTAGTTGCTCAAGACCTGTCACGTTTAGCTTATATGAAGCAAAAATATTTTGGTTAATGCTGTTACAACTCACCCACATAGTGGCGCATTGCTTAGCTATCCAACTCATTGCTTTTTGTAGAGGCTTAATTGGGATCAGTTTAATCACGCCACAAATAAAGATGGGCACAAACCAAAAAAGTGTATTGAGGGTGTAAAATATAAAACTGAACACACAACGGATCATGGACATTACTACTTATTCCTTTAATGCTTAATCTTCAAAATACGTATAGCCAGCAAGGCCTGCATTTAGTTCTGACAAATATTGTGCCTTAGATTGCTCATCAATTGCCAGTGAGTTAACCCGTTTTGCAAAGTTTTCAGCAAGAATGTCGCTATCATAATCAACAAACTTTAATACGTCCTTAACGCTGTCACCTTTAATTGCGTTAGTCAGCTGATAACCCGCTTCAGTAAGCTCAACATGCACTGAATCTGTGTCGCCGAACAGGTTATGTAAATCACCTAAAATTTCTTGATACGCACCCACTAAGAACATGGCAATGTGGTATTGCTGACCTTGCTTGTACACAGGAATAGGTAAACTACTCTCAATACCTGTACCTTCAACATAGTTACGAATTTGTCCATCAGAGTCACAGGTAATGTCTTGAATAATAGCGCGTTGCGTTAATGGCTGATGAAGGTTTTCTACTGGCATCACAGGGAAAAGTTGCTGAATACCCCAAACATCTGGCAGTGATTGAAATAATGAGAAATTAACGAATAGCTTGTCGGCCAGTTTTTCGTTTAGATCATCTAACACTTCACGGTGGGCACGGGCATTTTCGCTGAGGGATGCACGAACGCGGTGTAAAATGGTGAAATACAGCTGCTCAAGCTTCGCCCATTCAAGCATAGTGAGTAGGCCATGCACATATTGGTCATGGGCTTCACTAAATAGATGCATTGCATCATGATAAATTTCTAGTGCCATACGTGGTGTTAAACGCTGTAAGCACTGCCACATTTCATCTAACACTAATACGCTGTCAGCCTCAGGCGCCGTTGGATTCGCATGGTTAGGTGCACGCTCAACATCAATAACATCTGTAATTAATACTGCGTGGTGCGCAGTTAACGCACGGCCAGATTCAGTAATAATGGCTGGGTGCTTAAGATCATGTTGTTGGCATACTTCAGCAAATGCATTCACTACATTACGTGCATATTCATCAACACTGTAGTTCATTGAACACGAACTACGTGAACCAGACCCTTCATAGTCAACACCTAAACCGCCACCAACATCAACTGTATTAAGTGGCACGCCTAACTGCGTTAACTCTGCAAAATGGCGGGCACATTCACGCAGTGCTCGATGAATATCACGGATATTGGCAATTTGAGAGCCGATATGAAAATGCACAAGTTGCATTAAATGGAGTTTATTACGTGACTTAAGTAGCTCAACCGCAGAAAGTACTTGGCCTGCAGTTAAACCAAATTTGCCTTTTTCACCACCGGTGTTTTGCCATTTACCTTTGCCTACCGAGTTTAAGCGAATGCGAATACCGATTGATGGCTCAATACCTAAGTCGTCAATTTCAGCCAATAAGGTGGTTAGTTCAGACAGTTTTTCTACAACAATATGAACCTTATGGCCCATGCCTTGACCGATACAGGCTAAACGTAAAAACTCACTGTCTTTGTAGCCATTACAAACAATGGTAATTGGCTCTTGTGCTACACCTAAAATCGCCATAAGCTCAGGCTTTGAGCCGGCTTCAAGGCCGACTAAACCACTTGGATGAGCAAGTAGTTTACTAACCACAGAGCGCTGCTGATTAACCTTGATTGGGTAAACACAGGTATAACTACCTTGGTATTCACGGGCATTACAGGCTTTGGTAAAAGCACTCGTTAGGGTATCAACACGATTTTGTAAAATGTCGGTAAAGCGTACTAGTACAGGTAAAGTAAGACCTTGCTTTTTGAATTGCTCGGTTAGTTCAGATAAAGACACCGCAGCTTTTGTTTGATCGCCATCAGGGTAAGCCACCAGCTCACCTTGTGCGTTAATGTCAAAGTAACCGTCACTCCAATGAGCAACATTGTATGTATCGCGTGCTTTGTCTAAACCCCAAGTCATGGCAATGTCTTCTGTAATTTCATTAAATATAAACGCACATTTTAATACGCTAGAGCTGACCACGCTAACAAAAATTGCGCTATATGCCAAAGTGATAAAAAATATTCGCTATACTGATTAAAATTTGATTGAGCAATTGGTCAAGCACTGGCAAAATTGCCCCCCTTTTTTACCATTAACCAAAAGTGTATAAGCAAGATGGCTAATTTAGATCAAAACAACTGGTTCACTGAAATTAGTGACCGTGATGGTAGTGCCTTTTCATTACGCATTACTAAAAAGCTTGATGAACAGCAATCGCCATTTCAAAAAGTAGAAATGTACGAAACAACTGACTTCGGTAATCTGATGATTATTGACGGTTGTACTATGGTAAGTAGCCGTGAAAACTTTTTTTATCACGAGATGATCAGCCATCCGGCATTGCTTGCACACCCAAATCCAAAAAATGTTGTGATCATTGGTGGTGGTGACTGCGGTACTTTACGCGAAGTTTTAAAACACCCAGGTGTTGAGAGCGTAACGCAAATTGATATCGACGAAGTCGTGACACAAATGTCACTTAAATACTTCCCTGAGCTGTGTGAATCAAACCAAGATCCTCGCGCAACAGTGATGTTTGACGACGGCATCAAGTACATGCGTGAAGCAGCGCCAGAATCAATCGATGTAGTAATTGTTGATGGTACAGATCCAGTTGGTCCGGGCGAAGGTTTATTCAACCACGCTTTCTATACCAGCTGTTTAACTGCACTTCGCCCGGGTGGCATCTTAATTCAGCAAAGTGAATCACCACTAATGCATATGCCACTATTGGTCGAAATGCGTGATGCAATGACAGAAGTAGGTTTTGTTGACCTACAAACGCTGCCTTTCCCACAGCCAATTTACCCAAGCGGTTTATGGTCAGTAACCCTTGCTCGTAAGTCAGAAGCATTCGCAGGGTTTCGTGAAGATGATGCAAATACACTGGCGCAAAGCACTGAGTACTATAATGCAGGTATTCACCACGGCGCATTAGCGACACCAAATTATATGAAGCGTGCTTTTGAGAAAAAGTAAGCGTTTTAGTTAGATGTAAAAAAGGGCTCATTGAGCCCTTTTTTGTTAGCTTTAATTACACTTTAAATCGATTCACTAAGTGATTGAGCTCATCAGTGAGTTGGTTCATACGATTAGCCACTTCTTGTGTTGAACTTGCTAAGCCGCCCCCTTGTTGGGTTTGGTCATTTAGGTCTGATAAATTTTGACTAATTTCATCTGCTACAGCAGTTTGCTCTTCAGTCGCTTGCGCTGTCTGCATCGCCATATCATTTACCTTAACTGATGACTCTTGCATTGAGTTAAGCACATCATTAGTTTGTGTGAATGACTCAACCGCTTCATCGGCATAGCGCTTACCACTGTTAATAGCTTGCAGTGACTGCTCAACGCTGGTTGCAAACTGCTCCACCATAGTTTGAATGTCATTAGTACTCTCTTGCGTGCGAGTTGCAAGGGTACGAACCTCATCAGCTACTACCGCAAAACCTCGCCCTTGTTCTCCGGCGCGGGCCGCTTCAATTGCTGCATTCAGTGCAAGTAGGTTCGTTTGCTCAGCAATAGCACGAATAACTTCAAGCACTTTAGCAATGTTGTCTGAGCTTTGTTGCAACTCAGTTGAACGCTGGCTGGCATGATCCATGTTGTCTGATAGCGCAATAATTTTACGGCTTGAATTATCAACCGCAGCTAAACCTTGTTTAGCTAGCTGCTGCGAATTATCAGCTTCATGAGATGAGTTTTGCGCCACATTAGCTACTTCGCGACTTGCTACACTCATTTCATGTACAGCACTGACTATCGACTCAGAAGCTTGGCTAAGCTTTTGGTTAACTTGATGGTTTTGATTAGCAAAGTTATCTAAGTCGTTACCTAGATTATGTAGCTCTTTCGCTTGCTCTAAAATGTCTTTGATTAACTGCTGCAGATTATCTAAAAAGCGATTAAATGCGGTTGCTAACTCGGCAAATTCATCTTGCGTTTTAACATTGATACGACCTGTTAAATCACCATCTCCAGAGGCTATCTCGTTAATCCGCTCTGTGACAAAGTTAATTTGTTTTGTAAGCTGACGCGGCACAAAATAACTAAACCACCCAGCAACAGCTAAAACCACTACAATCATCACCATAAGCATCACTTTAAAGCCCATTACTTTATCCATCAGCTTTTCTGTTTCTGCTTGTGAGGTTTTGTCTGCCGCTTCTCCGGCTTTATCTAAAATATCACGTAGTGACGAAAAGCTTTGCTCCGACGCTTGTTTTTGTGAAGCATTTTCTGGGTTATTAATATAAGCTGTTGATGCTCCATACCAAGCATCAAATGCGCTATCAAAGTTACGAAACTGACCAGTCACCTCAGAGTATGGCGACATGTAAGATAAATATTGCTTAAATCGCTCTTTAACTTGCTCGGCATTTTCTTGATGGTCAGTAAGTTGGCCCTTATTCCCTTTCATTTGGGTAACCAGTTGCAGCTCTGCCACTTTAGCTTGGTACAAGTCTCGGTCAGCATTAACAACCACAGAAACCGCATTTAAGAAGCGTTCTGATTGTGCATCAATCGCTTCTTTTTGAAGGTTAATTAGATAGGTATAGCCAGCAATTAAAATGACGATAGCAATGCCGAGTAGCACAATAGGCAAAGAACTTTTGACGCGAATGCTTTGTAACTTCATACATTATCCTAATTTAAATTCTAATCAGCACGTTCATTAGAATGTTAGTAGAAAAACTGAAAAAGTGTATGAAATTAAAAGTGCCAACTCGCTGAAAGTTGCAATTGCTGCTGCGAGTTATGCTCATTAAATCCCATACCGGGTCTATTTTGAGCGTCACTGCTCAGCACTGAATATTCAGCACCTACTTGCCACTTGGTCGACAGTTGATAACGCCAACTTGCGGTTAAAGCTTCTCCACGACTTTGGTTAGGATCAAATTGCCAATCATCATGATCGCTAACCTTAAAATAATCATACCTAATTGTGAGACGATGCTGGTCCAACTTGTGACTTAATAGAACAAAATGACTATAAAAATCATTGTCTACCCCACGATTTGTACCCATCGCTGTTTTACCATCAAGGAGCTGTACAATAATGCGGGTTTGCTTATTAAACTTATACAACCATGCCGCACTTAAAAAACGTGTATCCCACGCATATTGACCAGTACGGGTATTCAACGCACCTGGATCGCCATTGTTGTCATAATAATAAACACGTAATTGCGATTTTTTTTGATAATCCCAATGTGCACCGACGTAATAACCAAAGCGCCCATCGACTTCTTCGAAAGGCTCCACATACTCAGCTTGCTTATCTAACTGCGTCCACTCAAAAGAATGTGGAATAGCAAAGTCGATTTGTTCATTGAACGTGGTTTGCCTGTCATGCATAGCGAATCCTCGCCATGACAGGAGTGTTCCCGCTGGATCGTTACCTTTAAAAACCGCAGCAAAGCCTTCAAAACTATGGTTACTTCTAAATTTTCTACCTGGGCGCTTGATGCTTGCCTCTAAACCAAAGGCCCGCACCTCCTCGCCAATCCAGCTATTAATCGCAGAATTAGTGTAGTTATAAGGTGACATCCAACCACTTTGTGGGTTTTCAAGTGACATTTTTGGATAAAAGCCACCCGCTTTAACAGCCCATTTGTAACGACTTGCAGTGAGCGGTTGATATTGTAAATAAGCCTGAGTAAAACCGACTGTTAGTCCAGGATCAGGATGGGCGTTAAGCACTGTATGCGCAGACCAATCACTCGTTAACTCAAAACGACTACTCAGCATAGCTTGGGATATCACAACACCATCATGCTCTTGGTCATAACGGTATAAACCAATTCCTTTGCGTTGATAGCTCGCTAGTTGGTCACCATGCACAGCCGAAACAGTTACCAGTCCATCATGCTCAGCAAATGCCACTGCGGGCAACCCAAAAACACTCGCCAATGCTAAAGCTTGCCATTTATTCATAATCATCAAACTCGTCACTGCTTAATTCTAGTTTTGGTAATAAGGCTTGTTTTAGCTGGTAGCTCAATGACTTTGCATTGTTAGTCATATCGATGGTTTCTGGTATGCTGATATCATTAAAGCGGTCATGCCAAACAGCCAAAGTAAACTTACCTTCTGGTAAGCTTAACTCAACCATACCTTGCTCATCTGTTTGCCCATAAATACCCCCATCGACAACAACAATGTAACCCAGCATCCAGTCATGAATGTTACAGCCAAGCTCGACAACCCCCGATTGTGCAAAGTTAATCGGTTTTTCTGGTTTATCGTGGTAAAGCTTTAACTCAAATTGCTTTGTTTTAGAAAATGAATAAACGTGGTGCATGATTGAGTCAAGGTTAGGAAACTCAACATTAGCCCCTTGTGGCACTGCCAACACATGAGGCACAAAGGCACGTTTTTTTTGGCTCATAGTGTAATGACTATCAAGAACTGTATCTTGTTTTGAACCTTTAAGCCAAACCACGGCATTTTTGACAGGTTGATTCTGCTTATCAACTATCTGTACTTGCTGTGCCAATAAACATTGACTAAACAATAGTAGTAGCAACAGGGTTATTCTTGTCATTTTGCTAAACCTTTTTAGGTGCTGGGCTGGATATCGCCGCGTTCACTTTGTTGAATACGTATGCAGATCTCTCGTATTAACCAGCAAGTCACTTTATGCTTTAAGGATATATGTGAATACATGACAACAATCCATAACCATAAGCCGCCAAGGAACAACAATGCGATTAACTGCCTTAATGTTAGCAGCCTTTTCAGGTACTTGCCTAGCACAAACCACAACCGTCAGTTCACCTGATGGGCAGATCAAAGTAACTATCTCAGATGAGCAACACACACCTAGCTACGAAATCAGCTTTGCCGGTAAACAAGTCATTGCTAACTCTTCGTTAGGGCTTGTTTTTAAACAACAACCAGCAATGAGTGAAGGTTATAAAATTAGCAGCCAAACCACTGATTCGGTAAAAAACAGCTGGGAGCAACCTTGGGGTGAACGCCAAACTGTGGTTGATAACCATAACGAAGTCGCTGTTACCTTTAAAAAACCACAGCCACAAGGTGGCACGTTTACGGTACGTTTTCGTGCTTTTAATGATGGCGTAGGCTTTCGATACGAATTACCAAAACAAGCTGGTTATGATGATGTAGAAATCACTAAAGAGCTTACAGAGTTTGCTATTACAGATTCATCAGATGCAACAGCTTGGTGGATCCCCGCTCGTGGTTGGAACCGTTATGAATATGTTTATAACACCACCCCACTTCATAAAGCGGCACTTGTGCACACACCATTTACTATAAAAAATAAAGAGGGTGTGCATATCAGTATTCACGAAGCTGCCCTTGTTGATTATGCAGGCATGGTTTTAAATCAACGTCGTGATGGTACCTTCCAAGCCGATCTAACACCTTGGTCAGACGGTGTAGCGGTCAAAAAACAAGGCGCATTTAATACTCCTTGGCGTACAATTCAAATTGGTGATGAAGCCGTTGATTTAATCAACTCAGATATCATCTTAAACCTAAACGAACCAAATAAACTGGGTGATGTATCTTGGGTTAAACCAGGTAAATACGTAGGTATTTGGTGGGGTATGCACATCAAAGAAAATTCTTGGGGTAGCGGTAAAATCCATGGTGCAACCACTGCAAACACTAAATATTACATGGACTTCGCTGCTAAATATGGCTTCGATGGCGTGCTAGTCGAAGGCTGGAATATTGGCTGGGATGGCGACTGGTTTTATAACGGTGACGTATTTAGCTTCACACAACCTTACGACGACTTTGATATTGAAGAGCTGACACGTTACGGCAAAGAAAAAGGCGTACAATTAATTGGTCACCACGAAACGTCGGGCAACGTGACCAACTACCGTAACCAAATGGAAGATGCATTTGCGTTATACGAAAAATCAAATGTAAGCCAAGTTAAAACAGGTTATGTCGCTGACGGTGGTAACATCAAGCGCATCGATGAAAACGGTATTGTACGCAAAGAGTGGCACGATGGTCAGTTCATGGTTAATGAATACCTACACAACGTAAAACTTGCTGCAAAACATAAAATTAGTATCAACACGCATGAGCCTGTGAAAGATACCGGCCTACGTCGTACATACCCGAACTGGATTGCTCGTGAAGGTGCCCGTGGTCAAGAGTTTAACGCATGGGGTACACCGCCGAACCCACCAGAGCACATTCCAATGCTAGCTTTCACCCGTATGCTTGCAGGCCCAATGGACTTTACTCCAGGTATTTTTGATATGGGCTTTAACGGTTTAGGTGCTGATACCAACCGCCCACAAACGACCCTAGCGAAGCAATTAGCGCTATACGTTGTAATGTACAGCCCTATTCAAATGGCCGCAGATTTACCACGTAATTATTTAGCGAAGCCAGATGCATTCCAGTTTATTCAGGATGTACCAACTGATTGGCAACAAAGTATTGCACTACAAGGTGAAGTTGGCGATTTCGTTGTATTTGCACGTAAAGAACGCAAGCGTGATCAATACTCAGGTAACGACTGGTATCTAGGTGCAGTTACAGACGAAAAAGCTCGCACTTTAGAAGTGAAGTTAGACTTCTTAGATAAAGGTAAAAAGTTTGAAGCGCAAATCTACCGTGACGGTGACAAAGCTGAATGGGTAAATAACCCTTACGACTTAAAAGTAGAAAAACGCATAGTGACTGCTGATGATAAGCTAACATTAAAGCTTGCCACCAGCGGCGGCACAGCGATTCGATTTAAAGCAATCTAAGCTGTAAGTTTTAAGCTTCAAGAAAAAAGAGCGCGGCATTTGATGTCGCGCTTTTTTATTGTCATAAAAAAGCAGCCCACTCGGGCTGCTTATAACTTAAGATTTGAAGCTAAAAACCCGGCTTTAATCTGCTAGTAATTGATCAAATAAATCAAAGACTTTATCAAGCTCTTCAATAGTGTTGTAGTGCATACAACCAATGCGTACTACGCCGCCGGTTTCTAATACACCTAGCTGCTTACATAAGCCTTGGGCGTAGAAGTTTCCATCCCACACACAAATATGTTGCTTACCTAAAAATTCAGACACAACACGTGGTTCGATGCCTTCAAACGTTAAAGCAAAAGTCGGTGTGCGGTAAGCTACACGCTCTAGATCATCAATACCAAATAACTTGATGCGTGAGTAATCTGCTAAACGCGTTAAGAAATGCTTACTTAATGCCATTTCGTGTTGTTTAGTAATCGCAAATGCAGCCGCAAGTTTTTCTCGGCGTGAATGGCTGTCATCAAGCTCACTAATTGCAGCAATGTAATCAACAGCAGCAATTAAGCCAGCTAGCGCTTCAAAGCTTTGTGTACCCGTTTCCCAGCGACCTGGCGCAACATCTTTTGCAGGTTCAACTTTATATGGTGTGAAACCTTCAAGGTGCTCACGTTTGCCATAGACAATACCAAGGTGAGGACCAAAGAACTTATATGCCGAGCAGGCTAAGAAGTCACAATCAAGTGCTTGTACATCTACAAGCTCATGAGGTGCGTAATGAACGGCATCAACATACACTAGCGCACCAACAGCATGTGCAAGCTCTACGATGCGTTTAATGTCATTAATTGAACCAGTGGTGTTTGATGCATATGTCACAGCAACAAGCTTTGTTTTGCTAGATAAAAGGCTTTCAAAGTGTGCCATATCTAGGCTGCAATCAGCTTCGTTGATAAGGGTAGTTTTTACTGTCGCGCCTTTATCTTCAGCAGCTTGCTGCCAAGATGATACGTTTGAGAAGTGATCGGCATTGGTGACGATAATTTCATCATCAGCAGTCCAATCACGTGAGATAGCACGGCTAAAGCTAAACGTTAAACTTGTCATGTTTGCACCAAACACGATTTGCTCTTTAGATGGTGCATTTAATAAATCGGCTGCAGCTTGGCGAGCATTTGCCATTAACTCTACCGTTTTATCACTTGAGAAAAATGCACCGCCTAAGTTTGAGTTGTAGTAACCCAAATAAGCAGTCATAGCACTTAAAACTGACTGTGGTACTTGCGAGCCACCTGGGCCATCAAGAAAAATCGGTGACTGACCTGCAACTTGTTGCATAAGTGCAGGAAATTGGCGACGTAATTGCGTTAAGTCCATGAGATACCCTTACGCAGTTAGTACGAAGCAATCAAGGTAACCTTCTTTGCTTGCGTCTAATTTATTCATTGGTGTAGCGTTGTGCCATACTTCACGGTCATTAATCAGTGCGAACATGCCGTCTTTGATTTCCATTTTGAAACATGGCTCAGCTTGTTGGTGTTCATACACAAGTAGCTCACCACCTTCTAAGTTTTCGTGTGATACACCACATACACATACGTGATCAAAACCATCTTGGTGAACACCTTCAGGTGCAGCTGGAGTGTCACTGTCGATCGCAAGCATTCTGAATTGGTGAATTTCAATAACGCGATCATCGCTAATACCCGTCATATCGCGGAACTGATTAACGATTTGCTTCATACCATCAGTCGCTAATAAGCTATCTTCTAGATTTTCGTAGGTACGCTCAACATTACCTTGGAAGGTATTGATTGAGTCATCTTGCACAAATGCTTTTGTTGGTTGTAGTTTTAATTCACCATCAACAACTTTGATTACTGAATAACGACGCTTACGAAATTCACCATCTGCGTATGGGTTTGCAGGTAGGTTAGCAAAAGAAGGCTTTACTGCATCAATATGCGCTTGGCTTACAAAACGAAGCTGTAGAAGGTTCTGGTTGTTTAATGTAGTCATTTAGATCTCGCCTTAATACGTTGAGAATATTGGCGAGGATTTTAATGCAATTGGTGGGAAATTTTTGCGTTATTATGTAAACAGCATTGATGGTTTATGTAGTTTTAAGATCAGATAAAGAAAAAATTTAGATTTTTTATCTAAAATAAAAAGCCCGCTAAATGCGGGCTTTCTTGTCATTTAATTTATCTAAAATTAAACAGCTTGCTGAACGATTACTTGGTCTGCCTTTTTAGTGTATTGAGGCATACGGTGGAAGTTCAGGTAACGATAAGTATCAGCTGCAGTTGCATTGATCTTATCTGCATACTCTTGGTACTCAGCAGGTGTAGGTAATTTACCTAAGATTGCCGCTACTGCTGCAAGCTCTGCTGATGCTAAGAATACGTTAGCGCCAGTACCTAGACGGTTAGGGAAGTTACGCGTAGAGGTAGATACAACAGTTGCTTTATCAGCAACACGTGCTTGGTTACCCATACATAGTGAACACCCTGGAGTTTCGATACGTGCACCTACGCGACCAAAGATACCGTAGTAACCTTCGTCAGTAAGCTGGTCTTTATCCATCTTCGTTGGTGGTGCAACCCAAAGTTGAGTTGGGATACGGCCACTGAAACCATCTAGTAGTTTACCTGCTGCACGGAAGTGACCGATGTTAGTCATACAAGAACCGATGAATACTTCGTCGATTTTCTCGCCTGTTACGTCTGAAAGAAGACGTGCATCATCAGGGTCATTTGGAGCACAAAGAATTGGCTCTTTAATTTCTGCAAGATCGATCTCGATTACATGCTTGTACTCTGCATCAGCGTCAGCTTCCATAAGTTCAGGGTTAGCTAACCACTCTTGCATTGCATTGATACGGCGCTCAATCGTACGAACATCACCGTAACCTTCAGAGATCATCCACTTAAGCATTACGATGTTTGACTCTAGGTATTCAGCAATAGACTCTTTAGAAAGTTTAACTGTACAACCTGCCGCTGAACGCTCAGCTGATGCATCAGAAAGTTCGAAAGCTTGCTCAACAGTTAGGTGCTCAACACCTTCGATTTCTAGTACGCGACCAGAGAATTCGTTGATCTTACCTTTCTTCTCAACTGTTAGAAGACCTTCTTTAATGCCGTAGTAAGGGATAGCATGAACTAGGTCACGTAGTGTGATACCTGGCTGCATTTCGCCTTTGAAACGAACTAAGATTGACTCAGGCATATCAAGAGGCATTACACCAGTTGCCGCTGCGAATGCTACCGCACCTGAACCCGCTGGGAATGAAATACCCAGAGGGAAACGAGTATGTGAGTCACCACCAGTACCTACTGTATCTGGTAATAGCATACGGTTTAACCATGAGTGGATTACACCGTCACCTGGACGTAGTGATACACCACCACGGTTCATGATGAAATCAGGAAGTGTGTGGTGAGTGTTTACGTCGATTGGCTTAGGATAAGCTGATGTATGACAGAAAGACTGCATTGTTAGATCTGCAGAGAAACCTAAACATGCTAGATCTTTAAGTTCGTCACGCGTCATAGGACCTGTTGTATCTTGCGAACCAACAGTTGTCATTTTCGGCTCACAATATTGACCAGGACGTACGCCAGGCATGTTACATGCTTTACCAACCATCTTCTGAGCTAATGTGAAGCCTTTACCAGAATCAGTTACAAGAGCAGGCTTGCGGAAGATATCTTCAGCTTCCATACCTAGTGATGCACGCGCTTTATCAGTTAAACCACGACCGATGATTAGTGGAATACGACCACCAGCACGCACTTCATCAAGAATTACGTCTGATTTAAGAGAGAAAGTAGAGATTACTTCATCAGTACCATGACGCTTAACAACACCTTCGTATGGGAAGATATCGATTTGGTCACCCATGTTTAGCTCATCAACAGGTAGTTCGATTGGTAATGCACCAGAATCTTCCATTGTGTTGAAAAAGATAGGCGCGATTTTACCGCCTAAACATACACCACCAACGCGTTTGTTTGGTACGTGAGGAATATCATCACCCATGAACCAAAGTACAGAGTTAGTTGCAGATTTACGAGAAGAACCCGTACCAACTACATCACCAACGTATGCAAGAGGTAAACCTTTCGTTTTAAGCTCTTCTAGTTGTGTGATTGGACCAACTTCACCTGGTTTTTCAGGATTGATACCATCACGTTCGTTCTTCAGCATTGCTAAAGCGTGTAGTGGAATATCAGGGCGAGACCATGCATCTGGTGCAGGTGAAAGGTCATCAGTATTTGTTTCGCCAGTTACTTTGAATACGGTAACTGAGATTTTTTCAGCAACTGCAGGCTTGTTTACAAACCATTCTGCATTTGCCCAAGATTCGATTACTTGTTTAGCAAATTCGTTACCTGCTTTCGCTTTTTCTTCTACATCGTAGAAAGCATCGAACATTAATAATGTGTTTGATAAACCTTTAACAACGATTGGCGCTAACGCTTCGTCATCTAAAAGTTCAATCATAGGTGCGATGTTGTAACCACCTAACATAGTACCAAGTAGCTCAGCTGCTTTTTCTTTTGATACAAGTGGAGAGCTCGCTTCACCTTTTGCAACTGCAGCTAAGAAACCTGCTTTGATGTAAGCAGCATCATCAACACCCGGTGGTACGCGGTTAACTAGAAGATCAACGATAAACTCTTCTTCGCCTGCCGGTGGGTTTTTGATTAATTCAATAAGATCAGCCGTTTGCTGAGCATCTAATGGCGCTGGTACGATACCTAACGCGGCACGTTCTTCTACGTGTTTACGATATTCTTGTAGCACAATATTGCCCTCTTGGTGACGTGAAAGTACTCGGTAGTATTAAGCTAAATACCAATTAAGACCCAGCACTTATAGTATTCTGACGGTTAATTATAAAGCTTTTAAGTATAGATGAAAATCCATGCTGTAAGTAAGGAGTTTAATATTCACTATAAATAACATGAATAGTACTAGAAAAAAACGCTATTCAAATGAATATTTATTAAGAATCATTCCTATCTAACCAATGCCTAGTGCTTAGATAAGAAAAAACCCAGCACTAGGCTGGGTTTTTGAAATTTGCGTAAAGGGTTAGATTAACGCTCTACTTTAACACGCTCAATTACAGTTACTTTCGCTTCAACACGACGGTTTTCAGCGTGTGCTTCTGGCGTATTTGCTGGATTTTTAAGGCGCTCTTCACCCATACCAACAGTAGTTAGACGCATTGGATCAATGCCATCTTCAATTAGTTTCTTAGCTACCGCATCAGCACGTTTCTTAGATAACCACTTGTTGTAATCAGCTTTACCTACTGATGAAGAGTGACCCTCAAGCACTACGTCTGTACCTGGGTGCTCTTTTAAGAACGCAGCAGCAGCATCAATATCATCTAGGTATTGTTGAGATACTTTAGATGTATTGTTAGGGAACGTAATTAGTAGACTCTTAGTAACTTCACGATCTTCATAAAGCGTACAGCCTGTGCCGTCAACAGCATCAGTCATAGGTGTGTTTGCACATTGGTCATCAGCATCAGGGATGTTATCACCATCGCTATCTACTGGTTCAACTGGAACAGGAACAACTGTTGGAGCTGGCTCTACTGGCTCAGCTGGTTCGCTTTGATCGCCAAAGATATAGCTTAAGCCTAATTTAGCACCAACATCTGTGTAACCACGGTCAAGACCTTGATATAAAGACGTTTCTGCATTAAATGCAAAATTATCAGTAAAGTAGTGTTGGTAACCAGCACCTACGTTTGCGAACATCAGATCTTCATCAACAGCATCAAGGTTTTTCAAACCAAAAATACCGTAAAATGGGCCACCGCCAAAGTGATATAGGCCATCGATACCGTAACGCTTACCACTTTCAGAGCCACTTACAGTGGTACCAGCTGTCGTTTCAGCTGTCCAGTCAAAATCCATATCAGCATACTCTAAGCGAGCACTCCAATAATCACTGAAACGATAACCAAGCTCTAAACCCCAGCCTGTAGAGTCATCTACATCTAAACCGCCAGGTGGGTAGTCACGGATATTTTCCCAAGAGTTATCATAATAATCGCCAAATGCGCCAATATAAAAACCTTGTTTTTCAGCAGCGATACCAGAAGCACTTGTTGCAGCAAGCGCTAAAGCTATAGTTAGTGATTTTAGTTTCATGTTTCATTCCCTTCCATTTTAGTAACTAAAGGCTGTGTAGCCTACACTCAGTCAAGATAGATGATGAGTAATTAATCCAAACTTAATAAACTCAAACAACTAGTAAATTTTTATAATTCCGTAGCATCAACTAAATACAGCGACATAAAGCACCTTAATAATCCATGTCGGACTGGTGCAAATTACACATCATTAAAAATAATTATATTACCTAATGATAATTCAACAAGGTAATTAAGTACCATACTACAATATTTTGATCTTTGATTAGGTGATTCATATCAATATACGATGCTTATTACGTCGAAAATTGGTACAAACTAAAACTAAGGTTAACGTGTTTCTTTGGAAAGTAAACATTGATTTTTTTATTTAAAAAAAGGCCGGGCTAATAA
>NZ_BRCZ01000016.1:0-62625 GCF_023708065.1 Pseudoalteromonas sp. NCCP-2140
GTCTGGGCCAAGAAAGTTGGTCAAAGAATAGCAATAAATGTTTGATTTTCCATCATTAAAGATGAACGGGAATAAAAATTAAATCTCTGGGAGTTTAACTGTGTATCTGTCGGTTTGGCAAAGTTGTTTATATGTATTGCAAGATGAATTGCCTTCACAGCAATTCAGTATGTGGGTAAGACCACTTCAAGCAGAAAGTACCGAAGATACGTTGACTATATATGCACCTAACCGTTTTGTTTTGGATTGGGTGAGAGAAAAGTATTTAAACCGTATTAATGAACTTCTCGTTGAAATTTGTGGTGATGAAGCACCTGAATTACGTTTTGATGTTGGTAGTAAACCCATTTTAAATGCCCAAGTGGCATCTGCACCGGCTGCAACAGAAGCAAGCACATCTGTTCCACAACAAACTGCCGAAAAACAACAGCCAAAACCTGAAAAAGCAGCGGTCGAACCTGCACCAAAATCAGGCTATAAATCAAACATTAAAGAAAATTATACCTTTGATAGCTTTGTTGAAGGTAAATCAAACCAATTAGCAAAAGCTGCAGCGACTCAAGTTGCAGATAACCCAGGTTCAGCATTTAACCCTGTATTTATATACGGTGGTACTGGCTTAGGTAAAACTCACTTATTACACGCTGTTGGTAACGGTATTATGGCTAATAAGCCAGACGCGAAAATTGTTTATATGCACTCAGAGAGATTTGTGCAAGACATGGTTAAAGCGCTACAAAATAATGCCATAGAAGAATTTAAACGTTATTACCGAAGTGTTGATGCATTGATGATCGATGACATTCAATTTTTCGCTAATAAAGAACGCTCACAAGAAGAGTTCTTTCATACCTTCAATGCTTTACTTGAAGGAAATCAACAAATTATCTTAACTTCAGACCGCTATCCTAAAGAGATAGAAGGGGTTGAAGATCGCCTTAAATCACGTTTTGGTTGGGGCTTAACAATTGCTATTGAGCCGCCAGAACTTGAAACGCGCGTTGCTATTTTGATGAAAAAAGCGCAGCAAAGTAAAATCAATTTACCTCACGAAGTTGCCTTTTTTATCGCGAAAAAGTTGCGTTCAAATGTGCGTGAATTAGAAGGGGCGTTAAACCGCGTTATTGCTAATGCAAACTTTACTGGTCGTCCGATTTCAATCGACTTTGTAAAAGAAGCGCTACGTGACTTACTTGCGCTGCAAGATAAACTGGTAACGATAGATAATATTCAACGCACTGTTGCTGAGTATTACCGCATTCGTGTATCAGATTTACTCTCTAAACGCCGTAGCCGTTCAGTAGCAAGACCACGTCAAGTGGCCATGGCATTATCAAAAGAACTTACAAATCACAGTTTACCTGAGATTGGTGACGCCTTTGGTGGTCGTGATCACACAACTGTATTACACGCTTGTCGTAAAGTTAAATCACTACGTGACGAAAGCCACGAAGTGAAAGAAGATTATCAAAACTTAATAAGAACCTTGTCATCTTAAGGCCGACTTTATTATGCAAATAACAATATCAAGAGAGCAATTTTTAAAACCTTTAGTTCAAGTGTCTGGTGCGATTGAGCGTAAGCACACCTTACCGATTTTATCGAACGTACTGTTAGTTGTTGAAAACGGGCAACTTTCGATGACGGGTACTGATCTTGAAATTGAGTTAGTGGCGAGTGTGTTTGTCGGTGAAGATACCACAGATACGCAACTCACTTTACCAGCTAAAAAGTTACTCGATATTTGTAAAAGTTTACCTGATGGCTCAGACCTAACGTTAAGTAGCCAAGATCATCAGTTACTATTAACAAGCGGTAAAAGCCGTTTTTCTTTAACTACGCTGGCCGCTGAAGATTTTCCGAATCTTGAGCAGTGGGATGGTGAAGTTGAATTTCAACTAACGCGTTTAGAATTGCGTAAACTTTTAGAAAGCACACACTTTTCTATGGCGAATCAAGATGTACGTTATTACTTAAACGGTATGTCATTTGAAGTTGATAACGCAGATATTAAAACAGTGGCTACAGATGGTCACCGTTTGGCAATTGCACAAAAGCAATTGCCACAGTCTTTAAATACACAACGTCAGTTAATTATTCCACGTAAAGGTGTACAAGAAATTATGCGCCTAATGGTGGCTGATGATGAACTAGTTACCATTCAATTTGGTGCTAACCATATTCGTATTATTGATACTGAGTTTACATTTACTAGTAAACTAGTTGATGGTCGTTTCCCTGATTATCGTCGAGTATTGCCACGTGGTGGTGATAAAGTGATTACTGCTAACCGTGAATGGCTTCGTAGTGCTTTCCAACGTGTGTCTATTTTATCGAATGAAAAGTTTCGTGGTGTACGTTTAAATCTGTCTGAAGGTTTATTAAAAATTACAGCAAACAACCCTGAGCAAGAACAAGCTGAAGAGGTGGTTGAAGTAATGTACCAAGGCGGCGAACTTGAAATTGGCTTTAACGTTTCTTATGTGCTTGATGTACTTAATACATTAAAAACAGAAGATGTAACCTTTACGCTTGCAGACTCTAATAGCAGTGCGCTAATTGAAGGTGCAGGTGACGAAGAAGCTATGTACGTTGTAATGCCGATGCGCCTATAAGCTTATATGAGTTTAAGTCATTTAAGCCTCAATAATTTTCGGAATATTGAGGCGCTGACACTTGAGCCGGTTAATGGCATAAACATTATCTATGGCGAAAATGGCAGCGGAAAAACCAGTCTCCTTGAGGCGATATATTTCCTTTCTCACGGTAAATCATTTCGTACCGCCAAACATAAAAATATCATTCAGCATCAACAAGACAAGTTTGTGATTCATGGTCGCAAAGCGCTGCATGATTTGTCTATTCCGATTGGTATAAGCAAAAACCAAGCGGGTGAAACGTCTTTAAAGATTCAGGGAAAAACGAGCCGTAAAATCTCTGAATTAGCTCAGCTAGTGCCGGTGCAAGTGATTACTCCAGAAAGCTATTCATTGTTTTTTGGTGGCCCAAAAGAGCGTAGAAAATTTCTCGATTTAGGATTGTTCCACGTGGAACATGACTTTTTTTATCTGTGGCAGTCTTTTAATAAAGTACTGAAACAACGTAATGCTTTATTAAAAAGTAAACCTAGAGATTATTTCGAGCAGATCAAGTTTTGGGATAAAGAATTTGTTAGACTAGCTGAACAAATAAATAATCTAAGAATCGCGTATATAAGTAGGTTTAAGCAGCAGTTTTTTGATAAAATGTGTGCAGAATTAACGCTTGTAAGCGATTTAGAAATTAACTTTCATGCGGGCTGGAAAGAGAGTGAAACGCTCTCAGAGGCGCTTGAGCAAAGCTTTGAACGTGATGCCAAACAAGGTTTCACAAGTAAAGGTCCGCATAAAGCTGATTTTAGTTTTAGTGTTTCTGGTAACAGTGTAGAAAATACCTTTTCTCGCGGTCAATTGAAGCTCTTGCTTTATGCGTTAAAAGTAACGCAAAATAGCTTAATTGAGTCAGAAACAGATAAGCAATCTATATTGCTAATAGATGACTTACCTTCAGAACTGGGTGAAGATACAAAAGAAAAAGTGGGTCAGCTTTTGACTCATTGCGATTCGCAACTTTTTATCTCATCAATTTTATCTGAAAGTATTTCTGCTGTGGTGGAACCCATGCAACGAGAACTAAAAATGTTCCACGTGAAACATGGCAACCTAATAACAAGATAAGTGGGATTAACCATGTCTGAGAATTACGATTCGTCGAGTATTAAAGTACTTAAAGGATTAGACGCAGTAAGAAAGCGTCCAGGAATGTATATAGGGGACACCGATGACGGTACAGGCCTTCACCATATGGTGTTTGAGGTTGTTGATAACTCTATCGATGAAGCCTTAGCTGGTCATTGTGATGATATTTTTGTAACGATTCACTTAGACGGTTCAGTCTCTGTAAGAGATAACGGTCGTGGTATTCCTACATCTATTCACGAAGAAGAAGGTGTTTCTGCGGCTGAAGTTATCATGACGGTACTTCATGCTGGTGGTAAGTTCGATGATAACTCATATAAAGTATCTGGTGGCTTACACGGTGTAGGTGTTTCGGTAGTAAATGCACTATCTGAAAAGCTGCAACTGACCATTCGTCGTGAAGGCAAAATTCACCAACAAACATATACTATGGGTGTACCAGATGCGCCATTAGCTATAATTGGTGACGCAACAGACACAGGTACTGAATTACGTTTCTGGCCAAGTGGTGAAACATTCAGTGACCTTAACTTCCACTACGATATCTTAGCAAAACGTTTGCGTGAGCTTTCGTTCTTAAACTCTGGTGTAAGTATCATTCTTACTGATGAGCGCGAAGAATCTAAGAATGACCACTTCAAATATGACGGTGGTATCCAAGCATTCGTAGAATATCTAAACCGTAACAAAACACCTGTACATAAAAGTGTTTTCCACTTTACCCATGAGCGTGAAGAAGACGGTATTAGTGTAGAAGTTTCAATGCAGTGGAACGATGGTTTCCAAGAAAGCATTTACTGTTTCACAAACAACATTCCACAACGTGATGGTGGTACGCACTTAGCTGGCTTTAGAGCTGCATTAACGCGTACGCTAAATAACTACATGGAAAAAGAAGGCTTTAACAAAAAAGCGAAAACAACAAGCAATGCGACGGGTGATGATGCTCGTGAAGGCTTAACTGCGGTTGTAAGTGTTAAAGTACCTGATCCTAAGTTCTCATCACAAACTAAAGACAAACTAGTATCAAGTGAAGTTAAGTCTGCTGTAGAACAAGCAATGGCAGAAAAATTAACAGAGTTCTTATTAGAAAACCCTGTTGATGCTAAAACAGTTGTTGGCAAAATTATTGATGCAGCACGAGCTCGTGAAGCAGCACGTAAAGCACGTGAAATGACACGCCGTAAAGGTGCAATGGATTTAGCTGGCTTACCAGGTAAATTGGCAGACTGCCAAGAAAAAGATCCAGCACTTTCTGAACTATACATAGTGGAGGGTGACTCTGCAGGTGGTTCAGCTAAGCAGGGTCGTAACCGTAAAAACCAAGCAATTTTGCCACTTAAAGGTAAGATTCTTAACGTAGAAAAAGCACGCTTTGATAAGATGCTTTCTTCTCAAGAAGTAGCAACTCTAATCACTGCATTAGGCTGTGGTATTGGTCGTGATGAATATGACCCAGAAAAGCTACGTTATCATCGTATCATTATCATGACCGATGCGGACGTGGATGGTTCTCACATTCGTACCTTACTACTGACTTTCTTCTACCGTCAAATGCCAGAGATTGTAGAAAAGGGCTTTATCTATATTGCGCAACCACCACTTTATAAAGTGAAAAAAGGTAAGCAAGAACGCTACATTAAAGATGATCCAGCGCTTGTTGATTACTTAACATCATTAGCATTAAACAATGCTGCACTTTATACAAGCGAAGGTGCATCTGCACTTGAAGGTGAAGAACTAGAAAGAATTGTTCACGATTATCAAAATACAGTTAAAGTGATTGAACGCTTAAAACGTAAATATCCAAATTCAATTATGGAACGTTTAATTTATCAAAGCGAAATTACCGAAGCTGATTTAGCAGATGAAGCAAAAGTTAAAGAGTGGACTAACACTCTTGTTGACGACTTAATTGCACGTGATGAAGATGCAACTATCTTCCATGCGGGCACTGAGCACGATACTGAGCGCAACATGTATTATCCTGTTGTGAATATTCGTCAGCATGGTGTGGATAAAGCACATGTACTAAACCATGACTTCATTACATCGCGTGACTACAAACGCATAGCAGCGACAGGCGTAAACATTGCTAACTTACTTGAAGAAGGGGCATATGTTCAACGCGGTGAGAAAACTCTTGCTGTTGATAACTTTGTGGATGCATTAGAGTGGTTAATCAATGAATCGAAACGCGGCCTTTATATCCAACGCTATAAAGGACTCGGTGAGATGAACCCTGATCAGCTTTGGGAAACCACTATGGACCCAGATGCACGTCGTATGTTGAAAGTAACAATTGAAGATGCAGTAGCTGCAGACCAATTGTTTGCGACTCTAATGGGTGACCAAGTTGAGCCGCGTCGTGACTTCATCGAAACGAATGCGCTACGTGTAGTTAACCTAGACGTATAACGCGAAATTAAGAATTAAAAAGGAGCCTACAGGCTCCTTTTTTTATTGCTGAAAAAGCACAAACTGCTTAAAACCTTACTGCACACAAGGTATACTGAGGGCAATTTTCAGACTAAACGCACCAGATACTATAAGCCAAATATGCAAAAATATGACGTTAAAACCTTTCAAGGTTTGATCCTGGCTTTACAGGACTATTGGGCACAGCAAGGCTGTGTGATTGCTCAACCACTTGATATGGAAGTGGGAGCAGGGACATTTCATCCGTTAACTTTCTTAAAGTCGATTGGCCCAGAGCCAATGTCGAGCGCGTATGTTCAACCATGCCGCCGTCCAACTGATGGTCGTTATGGTGAAAACCCTAACCGTTTACAGCATTACTACCAATTCCAAGTAGTATTAAAACCATCACCAGAAAACATCCAGGAGCTTTATTTAGGCTCTTTAGCCGCTGTTGGTATTGATACACTAACTGATGAAGTTCGCTTCGTAGAAGACAACTGGGAGTCGCCTACATTAGGTGCATGGGGTTTGGGTTGGGAGATCTGGTTAAACGGCATGGAAGTAACTCAGTTCACTTACTTCCAGCAAGTAGGTGGCTTAGAGTGCTCACCAGTAACCGGTGAAATCACTTATGGTCTTGAGCGTTTAGCAATGTATATTCAGGGCGTAGATAGTATCTATGACCTAGTATGGGCAGACGGTCCTATGGGTCGTGTGACATACGGTGATGTATTCCATCAAAATGAAGTAGAGCAGTCAGCTTATAACTTCGAACAAGCGGATGTTGAGTTCTTATTTGCACAGTTCGATCACTGTGAAAAAGAGAGCGAAAAGCTAATTGAAGCAGGCCTACCATTACCAGCTTATGAGCAAGTAATGAAAGCATCACATGCGTTTAACTTATTAGACGCTCGTCACGCTATCTCAGTAACAGAACGTCAACGTTATATCTTACGTGTTCGTGCTTTATCTAAAGCATGTGCGCAAAGTTACTATGATGCCCGTGAAGCTCTTGGTTTCCCGCTTTGTAAGGATTAAGAATTAGCATGTCAGCAGAAAATTTATTAGTAGAAATTGGCACAGAAGAGTTGCCACCGAAAGCACTTCGTAAACTTGCTGAGTCGTTTGCTGAGAACTTAGCAACTGAGCTTGCAAGCTTAGAATTAAATCACCAAGGCGTTAACTGGTACGCATCACCACGTCGCTTAGGTTTGCGTGTTACTGCACTTGAAGCAAAACAAAGTGACAAGGTTGTAGAAAAGCGTGGTCCTGCAGTTGCAGCCGCTTTTGATGCCGATGGTAATCCAACTAAAGCAGCAATGGGTTGGGCTCGTGGTTGTGGTATCGATGTAAGCGATGCACAAACACTTGAGACAGATAAAGGCGCTTGGTTATTACATAAAGCACAGGTTGAAGGTCAAGCAACTACATCGCTTATGAGTGATGCAGTAAACAAAGCACTTGCCAAATTACCTATCCCTAAACCAATGCGCTGGGGTGCAAATAAAACACAATTTATTCGCCCAGTACACACTGCAACTATTTTGTTTGGTAGCACGCTAATCGAAGGCGAAATCCTTGGTAAGCAAGTTGGCAACCAATTACAAGGTCACCGTTTCCATCATCCAGAAAAAGTCACAATCAACCACGCTGACGATGTGTTTGATGTTCTTAAATCTGCTTACGTTGTCGCTGACTTCGAAGCACGTAAAGCACAAATTCGTGAACAGATTGAAGCAGCTGCTAGCGCTGTAAATGCAAAAGTAGCGATGGATGAAGACTTACTTGAAGAAGTAACATCCTTGGTTGAATGGCCAGTAACGCTGACTGCAACATTCGAAGAAGCATTCTTAGATGTTCCTTCAGAAGCGCTTATCTATACCATGAAGGACGACCAAAAGTACTTCCCGCTATTAGACCAAGATGGCAACTTACTTAACAAGTTCCTATTTGTTTCTAATATCGAAAGTAAAGATCCAAGCGTGGTAATTGCTGGTAACGAAAAAGTTGTTCGTCCTCGTTTAGCGGATGCACAGTTCTTCTACGAAACAGATAAGAAGAAAACGCTAGAGAGTCGCTTAGAGTCTCTAGATACTGTTTTATTCCAAAAGCAACTTGGTACGTTGAAAGACAAATCTGAGCGTATTAGTGAACTTGCCGGTTACATTGCTGAGCAATTAGGTGCTGATGCAGAGCTGGCTAAGCGAGCAGGTTTATTAAGTAAAACAGACTTAATGACCGAAATGGTCATGGAGTTTACCGACGTACAAGGTGTAATGGGTATGCATTACGCTCGTCACGACGGTGAAGCTGAAGAAGTTGCACTCGCGCAAAACGAACAATATATGCCTCGCTTCGCGGGTGATAACTTACCAACAAATTTGATCAGCTGTGCGGTAGCTATTGCTGATAAGTTTGATACGCTGGTGGGTATTTTTGGTATTGGTCAAGCACCAAAAGGCGACAAAGACCCATTTGCACTTCGCCGTGCAGCAATTGGTGCATTACGCATCATGGTTGAAAAATCATTACCGCTAGATATCTTAGACCTTGTTGCTAAGTCACAAACGTTATTCGGTGAAAAGCTAACAAACCTAAACGTATCAACAGATGTGTTTGAGTTTATGTTAGGTCGTTTCCGCGCATGGTATCAAGATGAAGGTATCGAAGTAGATGTCATTCAAGCAGTGCTAGCTCGTCGTCCAACTAAACCAGTTGATTTCGACCGCCGTGTTAAAGCGGTAAGTCACTTCCGTACATTAGACGCAGCAGAAGCGCTTGCAGCAGCAAATAAACGTGTAAGTAATATCTTGGCTAAAAATGACATCACAACACAAGGTGATGTGAATGAGAGCCTATTAAGCGATGACGCAGAAAAAGTATTAGCGTCACACGTTGCTAAGTTTGCAACTGAGCTTGCACCTTTATATGCAAATGGCGATTACCAAGAAGCATTGTCACAACTTGCGGGTATCCGTGAGAGTGTTGATAACTTCTTCGATAACGTTATGGTAATGGCTGATGACGAAGCGGTTAAACAAAACCGTTTAGCATTGTTAAGCCAACTAAGCCGTCTGTTTTTAGATATTGCTGATATTTCTGTACTTCAGAAGTAAGCAGTAGCCAATTAATAAAAGCCAGCTCAGTGCTGGCTTTTTTGTAGCAAAAGGAACAGTAATGAAACGTGTAATTACTTTAGCATTAACAGGCTTATTAACAGGCTGTTCTAGCCAAATGCAAATGCCAAGCATTGACGATATTCTGCCAAGTAAAGAGCTTGACCGTACTATGTATTTACGTGGTGATTTCACCTTGTGGGATGCCGAGCCGCAGTATCAATTAGAGCAAGTTGCTCCAGGCATATTCCAAACCGACGTTAAGTTTTCTACACCTGGTAAGGTTTATGAATTCAAAGTAGCGGATGCAGATTTTAGCGAAGGCTATAACTGTGGTTACAGTGATATGGACCCAGCAGGGCAATCATTGGTTCTAGGCCAAGCCGCCAATGCCGACTGTAATACCATCTACAATTATTTCAGCTTTAAACCCGCTGCAAAAGGTGTGTATGTAGTGAGTTTTGATTACCGCAATAGTAATCAACCAAAAGTGACAGTAACGAAGAAATAGCTCTGCGCTGGTAGGTTGGGTAGAGCGGAGCGAAACCCAACGCATACACTCACCTTGAAGATTAGCTGCGGTATCTAACTCTGCAGCGGATTAGCTATCGGGAGTGTTCGATATATCGCAGAAGAAAAGTATCTACAACATGTTGGGTTTCGTTGCTCTCAACCCAACCTACGTACTCAAACCCGCTGCAAAAGGTGTGTATGTAGTGAGCTTTGATTACCGCAATAGTAATCAACCAAAAGTGACAGTAACTCGAAAGTAAAGCTCTGCGCTGGTAGGTTGGGTAGAGCGGAGCGAAACCCAACGCATACACTCACCTTGAAGATTAGCTGCGGTATCTAACTCTGCAGCGGATTAGCTATCGGGAATGTTCGATATATCGCAGAAGAAAAGTATCTACAACATGTTGGGTTTCGTTGCTCTCAACCCAACCTACACTGGTTAGGCTAGCGTTAGAACAAAGCGCCAGCCTTATCATTAATCTTCATAAAGATTAAGTGCGATATCTAACTCATCATCTGACAAATTAAAAGCAGATAACTTACTCAATTTCCTATAAGACGAAAATGGCCAGTCTCCGACTTGATTCACGTATTTATGTTTCACAGGGTTGAAGTAAATATAATTAATATGGTTCATTAGGTCTTGCTCGTCCTTTATATAATGCTCCCAATACCGTCTCTGCCAAATACCTCGTTCACATTTCTGAATACGGCTAGGCGATTTATGCTCGCAATTATTTAGCTGTCTAGAAAAATTAGACTTAATTAACCGCCACCGTTTTGCATAATCACAATCCCCAGCGGGTAGTTGCCAAATAGCGTGTAAGTGATCTGGAAGAATGACAATGGCGAGCGTTGTAAAAGGGTGTGACTTAAACACACTTTTATAAGCTGAGCGTAGCTGAGTGATGTTTGAAGTTAAAAGTGCTGAGTTTCTTTGCGCTATCGCTAGAGTAAAGAAATAGGTGCCCCCGGGGATTAATACTCTTCTGTATCGCATACATTCATCCTTGAATGTTAAATAATAAGAGTAGTTTAATTTCGATTAAAAGTTGAACTTCACGAACTTTAATTTGTTGCTATCACCCTACAGTTACGTTGGGTTTCGCTTCGCTCTACCCAACCTACGAGCTCGTTATAACCCTTTCTTCACCAAGTATCGATACGGTGCTTGTTCTACATCTTTAGCCACAAGTGTGTGATCCATAAAGGTACAAAAGCTTGGTATATCACGGGTGGTTGATGGGTCGTCGGCGATGATAAGTAAGGTTTCGCCATCTTTCATTTTACGTACTGCGCCACGCACCATCATGACAGGTTCTGGACAACGTAGGCCAAGTGCATCTAATTGGTGATCGGGATTATCAAAACTCATGGCTGACCTTTTAGGTGAAAGAGACGATTAATAAGCGGCTATTTTAACTTTCTATTGCTGCCAGTTTCAATAACCGAAAGCAAAGCAAATAAAAAAGGCGCACTGAGCAATTCAGTGCGCCTTTTTATCACCAAGATGTTTGGTGTGAGCTCGTTATTCTACGCGCTCAAATACAGTTGCAATACCTTGGCCTAAACCAATACACATAGTTGCTAGACCGTATTTAGCGTTCTTGTCTTCCATTAGGTGAACAAGCGTTGTGCTAATACGTGAACCAGAACAACCAAGTGGGTGACCAAGTGCAATTGCACCACCATTTAGGTTAACTTTTTCATCTACCACATCCATCAGACCTAGGTCTTTTAACACTGGTAGAGATTGTGCTGCGAACGCTTCGTTAAGCTCTGCAACATCGATATCGTCAATAGTGATACCTGCTTGTTGAAGTGCTTTTTGCGAAGCTGGAACTGGGCCGTAACCCATGATTGATGGATCGCAACCTGCAACAGCCATTGATTTAATACGCGCACGAATTGGTAAACCAAGTTCTTTTGCTTTCTCTTCGCTCATTACAAGCATTGCTGACGCGCCGTCAGACAGTGCAGAAGAAGTACCTGCCGTTACGCTACCTGATGCTGGATTGAATACAGGGCGTAGTTGCGATAAGCCTTCAACAGTTGTCTCTGGGCGGATTACTTCATCGTCTTCAACTAAGATTAAAGAACCATCTGCATCGTGACCTTCCATTGGCAGGATTTCACGACGGAAGCGACCTTCAACAGTTGCTGCGTGTGCACGTTGGTGTGAACGGTAAGCAAATTCGTCTTGTTGCTCGCGGCTAATGCCGTGCAGCGTAGCAAGGTATTCTGCAGTTAAACCCATTACGCCAGCAGCTTGTGCTACAGACGTTGATAAACCAGGGTGAAAATCATTACCGTGAGTCATAGGTACGTGACCCATGTGTTCAACACCACCAATGATGTAGGTATCACCAGCGCCAGTCATAATAGCGCGTGCTGCATCGTGTAATGCTTGCATTGATGAACCACATAAACGGTTAACTGTAACAGCTGGTACTGAGTGAGGGATACCGGCTAGTAGTGCTGCGTTACGAGCAATGTTAAAACCTTGCTCTAAAGTTTGTTGTACACAGCCCCAGTAAATATCATCAATTGATGCTGGATCAACGGCTGGGTTGCGGTCTAACAAACCTTTCATTAAGTGAGCACTTAAATCTTCCGCACGCTTGTTTTTGAATACGCCGTTCTTTGAACGACCCATTGGTGTGCGGATACAATCTACGATTACTGGATTATTCATGTTTCTTATCCTTCCACCTTATAGAATACACGGCCTTCTTCGGCCCACTTGCGAGTTTCATCTGATACTTGGTAAATCGCACCTAAGTGAGCGTATTTGTCTGCTGTCGCAACAAAGTTCGCTAAACCAGTTTGATCTAAGTAACGGAATGCACCGCCTCTAAATGGAGGGAAACCAATGCCGTAAATTAGCGCCATGTCAGCTTCTTGTGGTGACGCTACGATACCTTCTTGTAAACAAAGTAGTACTTCGTTGATCATAGGGATCATACAACGGTCAATGATTTCTTGCTTGTCGAAATCTTTAGGTGCATCAGTGATAGCACTTAGTAACTCTGTTGCTGTTGCATCTTTTGCTTTTTTCAGGCGACCACGACGGTCTGGCGCGTATTGGTAGAAACCTGCACCATTTTTCTGACCAAAGCGTTTTTCGTTTGCAAATACAGTAACAGGGTCTTTATCTTGGCGAGCCATACGCTCAGGGAAACCGTCAGCCATTACACCAGTACAGTGGTAAGCTGTATCGATACCTACAACATCAAGAAGGTATGCAGGACCCATAGGCCAACCAAATACATTTTCCATCACTTTATCAACTTTAGTGAAGTCAGCACCTTCAACAACAAGTTTGCTGAAACCTGCAAAGTAAGGGAATAGTACGCGGTTTACAAAGAAACCAGGGCAGTCGTTTACAACGATTGGTGATTTACCAAGTTTTAATGCGTAATCAACAACGGCATTAATTGTTGCTTCTGAAGTTTTTTCACCACGAATGATTTCTACTAATGGCATTTTTGGCACTGGGTTAAAGAAGTGCATACCACAGAAGTTTTCTGGCTTTTCAAGTGCCGATGCCAACTCGTCAATACGAATTGTTGAGGTATTTGAAGTTAGGATAGTGCCCGCTGGTAAGTCTTTTTCAAGACCAGTAAGAACAGCTTGCTTCACTTTAGGGTTTTCAACCACGGCTTCTACAACGATGTCTGCGCTTTGTAGGTCCGCATCGTTTAGCGTTGGTTTGATCTTGCCTAATGTAGCAACCATCTTATCCATCGCCATATGACCACGTTGTACTTTTTTGCCAAGTAGCTTAGATGCTTCGCCCATACCTAAATCAAGTGCATCTTGGTTGATGTCTTTCATGATAATAGGTGTGCCTTTATAAGCCGACTGATATGCAATACCGCCGCCCATAATACCTGCACCTAATACAGCGGCTTGTTTAATTTCAAGTTCACTGTGTTTAGCTTGCTTCTTCGCTTTACCTTTAATGTATTGGTCAGCTAAGAAAATACCTGTTTGCGCAGCAGCTTCGCTTGTTGCTGCTAATTTAGCAAAGTTAGCGTTTTCAATTGCCATTGCTTCAGCGCGTTCACAGTTTGCTGCAGCTTTGATTGTTTTTACAGCCATAACAGGTGCTGGGTAGTGACCTTTTGTCTGACCCATTACCATGCCTTCAGCCATCGCAAAGCTCATACCTTGCTCAACACGGTTCATTTTCAGTGGCTGTAATTTTACTTGTCGTTTTGCTTGCCAATCTAGCTTGCCAGCAATTGCTTGCTCAAGTGTTGCAATACTTGACTCTAAAAGTTTGTCAGCACTAACTACTGCGTCAAAAGCACCTACTTTTAAGGCATCAGCAGCGCGGTTTTCTTTACCTGTAGTGATCCATGTCATCGCATTATCAGCGCCAATAAGGCGTGGAAGGCGAACTGTACCACCAAAACCAGGCATGATGCCTAGTTTAACTTCAGGTAGGCCAATTTTAGCGTTAGAGCTAGCAACGCGGTAATCGGTAGCAAGTGCCCACTCACATCCACCGCCAAGCGCCATGCCGTTTACAGCACTTAGCGTTGGGAAAGGTAAATCTTCAATTGCATCAAAAACGTCAGTTGCATTTTTGATCCATGCAACAAGTTCTTCTTGAGGTTTAGTGAAGGTAGGTAAAAATTCGAAAATGTCGGCACCGATAATGAAATGATCTTTATCGCTGGTGAACACCATGCCTTTGATATCTGAGTTTGTTGCCAATTCTTTTAATGCTAAAGCGCAATCTTGCAAGGTTTGCTGCGAAAGTTTATTTACTGAGCCGTCAGCACAGAACTTAAACTCGGCGATGTTGTCCTTGATGAAAGCAACTTCAAATGAATCGCTTTTATATAACATTATTATTCTCCCTAGTTTATTAACTAAGACTGGTACGATGAGTTTGCATTTCAATCAGTGTGCTTGCTTTAAAATGAAAATGCAACGAAAAATTTACTGCGCTTTATCGCGATTGGTTAAAATATAGCTGGTTTGGTGCTAAGGTGTAGGAGAAGTTTTTTGTTATTAATTCTTTAATTTTTGTTAAAGGTCATCATGAAAAAACAACTCCTTGGTTGGACAGCTGCCGCATTACTTTTTCCTTTTTTTGCAGCTGAAGCCAACGATAAACATGACGCTTTTTTAAAAGCAGAAAAAAAGGCGCGTTACGGTGATTATCAAGACATGAAAGAGGCGGCAAGTGGGCTTGATCACCCTTTGAAGCCTTATGTCGAAAAGGCTTATTGGCAACGTAATCCGAGCCTTAAACACCAGACAGAAATCGAAAACTACCTCAATGTTTACCAAAACACGCCACTAGAGTGGCCTGTACGTAAGGCATGGCTTAATTACTTAAAAAAGTACAACAAAAAAGCGGCTTATATTCGTAACTATCGTGAAACAAGCAATAACGAATTGACCTGTCCTTATTTAAGTTTTCAATTGGACTTAGGTGCGCCTGAAAAAGCCATCATGAATCAAGTGACTGATTTATGGGTGGTAGGAAAATCACAACCAAAAGAGTGCGATAAGTTGTTCTCTCTTTGGAAGAAAAAAGGTTACCAGACCGAAGAGCGGGTTTGGCAGCGCATTAGCTTAGCTGCTGAAGGGGGCTCATCAAGTTTAATTCCATACTTAAAAACATTATTGCCTCGTGCTGATCAATATTTAGCTGATTTATATTTAACTGTTCGAAGAGATCCAAGTGCTTCAGCGGGCCTTTATCGCTATAAGAAAAAATCAGCTAAAGAAGGGCAAATCGCGATTTATGGCGTGAAGCGCTTAGTATGGCGAGATAAAGACCTTGCACTACGCGCTTGGGAAAAGCTCGAAACCATGTTCGATTACACTGATGAGCAAAAAGCGGATGTTTACTACAGCTTTGCCTTGTCGCTTGCCTCAAGTGGCCATCAACAAGCGCGCTTTTGGTTAAATAAAGTGCCTAAAGACCGTCAAACTCGTAAGTTAATGCAATGGCAACTTGGCAATATGTTAGAGAGACAAGATTGGTCTGGCATTGTGGCGTTTTTTACAGGCAAAGAAAACTTGAGCCTGGGTCAGCAATATTGGTTGGCATATAGCTTAAATCAACGTGGTGAAGTCGAGCGCGCTCGTGAAATCTGGCAAACAGTGGCTAAAGAGCGTGATTATTACGGCTTTTTAGCATCTGCACGCTTAGGTGTTCCGGTTAGCTTAAATAACAAAGACATTAATATTAGTAATAAGCTAAAACTTGAAGTGGCCAATGCCCCTGGCTTTAAACGAGCTCGTGCTTTATACGAACTTGAGCGCTTTACATCTGCGCGTCGTGAGTGGAATTATTTAACGGATACATCAACCAAAGAAGAAAAGCTCGCCGCGTCTTTGCTTGCTGCTGAACTTGATTGGTACGACAGTACTATCTACACCTTGGCGCAAATAAAAGAGTGGGATTATGTCGACTTACGTTTCCCATTTGCATTTAAGAATGTGTTTGCCACTTATAGTAGTCGCAGCCATATTGATGTTGCTTGGAGCATTGCAATTTCACGCCGTGAAAGCTCTTTTGCGCCCGATGCGCGTTCTCATGCCAATGCCCATGGTTTGATGCAGTTGTTACCAAGCACTGCTAAGTATATGAATAAGAGTTCAGTGTCGCGTAAGCAGTTATACCAGCCTCGCACTAATATTCGTCTTGGTAGTGAGTATTTACAGTATTTGAAAAAGAAAAATCATGGCAACGAAATCCTGGCAACTGCTTCTTATAATGCGGGTTATCATCGCATTAAACGCTGGATCCCAGAGCAAGCTATGCCAGCTGAGCTGTGGATTGAGTTAATTCCTTATACAGAAACACGAAACTACGTTAAGAATGTATTTGCTTACAGACAGGTTTATCACACTCGATTAGGACGCGATGGCAATGTTCTAGCGCCAATTCTTGATATGTCGATGGGTGGTTAAACTCGATTTGTCACACTATCCTCCCTCAGTTGGGGGATAGTGCTGGCTATGATAGACTGCTAACAAGTTAAATTTACTAAAGATGGGTTTACTATGGATAAATTAGCGGTGTTATACGCCGAACATATTGCAACCTTGCAACAACGCACTCGAACAATTACAGAGCGTGAAGGTTTAGAAGGGTTAGTAATTCACTCAGGTCAGGCTAAACGTCAGTTTTTAGATGACATGTATTATCCGTTTAAGGTGAATCCGCAATTTAAAGCTTGGTTACCAGTGATCGACAACCCACATTGTTGGATTGTGGTTGATGGTGCATCTAAGCCGAAACTGATTTTTTATCGTCCAGTGGACTTTTGGCATAAAGTACCTGACGAACCACGTGATTTTTGGGCTGAATATTTTGATATTGAATTATTAGTACAGCCAGATCAGGTAGAAAAGCTACTTCCTTACGATAAAGAAAAGTTTGCTTATATCGGTGAATACCTAGAAGTAGCGCAAGCGCTGGGCTTTAGTATTATGAACCCAGAGCCAGTGATGAACTACTTGCACTTTCATCGTGCTTATAAAACACAGTACGAGCTTGAGTGTTTACGCCAAGCTAACCGTATCGCGGTAGATGGCCACAAAGCAGCACGTGATACGTTTTTTGCTGGTGGTTCAGAGTTTGATATCCAACAAGCTTACCTCATGGCTACCCGCCAGAGTGAAAACGAGATGCCTTACGGCAATATCGTTGCACTAAATGAGAACTGTGCAATTTTGCATTACACGCATTTTGAACCTAAAGCGCCGCAAACGCATCACTCTTTCCTTATTGACGCAGGTGCAAACTTTAATGGTTATGCTGCTGATATCACACGTACTTATGACTTTAAAAAGTCAGGTGAGTTTAGCGACTTAATTAAAGTAATGACTGAGCATCAAATCGCTTTAGGTAAAGCATTAAAGCCTGGCTTGTTATACGGTGAATTGCATTTAGATTGTCACCAGCGTGTAGCGCAAGTACTAAGCGACTTTAATATTGTGAAGTTACCAGCCGCTGAAATTGTTGAGCGTGGTATTACGTCGACGTTCTTCCCGCATGGTCTTGGTCACCACCTTGGTTTACAAGTTCACGATATGGGTGGTTTTATGGCTGATGATACAGGTGCGCACCAAGCACCACCTGAAGGTCATCCGTTCCTACGTTGCACTCGCTTAATCGAAAAGAACCAAGTATTTACTATTGAACCTGGTTTATACTTTATCGACTCGTTATTAGGTGACCTTGCGCAAACTGACAACAAACAGTTTATTAACTGGGAAAAAGTTGAAGAGTTTAAGCCATTTGGCGGTATCCGTATTGAAGATAATATTATCGTTCATGAAGATAGCCTAGAAAACATGACTCGTGATCTACACTTAGATTAACGATAAAGGTTAGTGAATATTGGGGCCAGTAGGCCCCATTTTTTTAGATAAGCAATTATGTCTGAATACCAATATCCGGCTGAGCCGGTTTTTTACCAAGAAGAAATCAAAAAAAGCACTTTTATTGTGCATATTGCCCACACCCCAGATCTTGCGTCAGCAAAAGCCTTTATCAAAGAAATTCAAGATAAATACAGCGATGCTCGTCATAATTGCTGGGCACATGTTGCGGGTAACCCCGGTGGTAGTCATGTGTATGGCTTTTCTGATGATGGTGAGCCCAATGGCACAGCAGGTAAGCCAATGCTTAATGTATTAACAGGCTCTGGTATTGGTGAAATTACAGCGGTGGTAACCCGTTATTTCGGGGGCATCAAGCTTGGTACAGGTGGGCTAGTTCGCGCTTACGGCGGTAGTTTAAATAATGCCATGCGAGAGCTTAAAACCATTACCAAGGTACCGAGTGTTGAACTAGTTGGTCAAAGCGATTACAGCGTACAAGGTGCAATTGAGCAGCTATTAAAAAATCAGTATCAGGTGCTTAATATCGAAAAACAATTTGCAGAGAACATCACATGGCAAATTGAAATCGATAGCCGTCAGGCAGAGCAAGCGATTGATGATATCCATGAATTGACTCATGGCGAAGTTAGCCTAAAAGTCAGAAAAGTTTGAAATGTAAAAATAATACATTCCGTTTACTTACAATTAAGGCTGTAAGACAATAAACTGTATTAGCTAAACATTTAATAAGAAAGCGATACGCCTAGATGCAATTTCGTACCATAATAAAAATTCTCGGCCAGCTGGTGGCGTTATTTAGTATCACTATGGTGCCACCGGCACTGGTGTCTTTGATCTACAAAGACGGTGGTGGTGTGCCATTCGTTCTCGCTTTTATCTTTAGTGTTGTGATTGGTTTAGCGGCTTATTATCCAAACCGTCATGAGCATGGTGATCTTAAAGCCCGTGAAGGCTTCTTGATTGTAGTCTTGTTCTGGTTGGTACTAGGTACCTTCGCTGCGGTGCCTTTAGTGTTCTTACAAGAGCCTAATCTTTCCTTAGCTGACTCCGTATTTGAGGCCTTTTCTGGGCTGACAACAACAGGGGCTACCGTACTTACGGGCATAGAATACCTACCTAAATCAGTCCTCTTTTATCGCCAGCAACTGCAATGGCTAGGTGGTATGGGGATCATCGTACTCGCGGTCGCGGTACTGCCTATGCTAGGGGTCGGTGGCATGCAGCTATACCGTGCAGAAACACCTGGTCCGGTTAAAGACTCAAAAATGACGCCGCGTATTGCCGATACTGCAAAGCATCTTTGGTATATCTATGTATCGCTGACGATAGCCTGTACGCTTGCGTATTGGGCTGCAGGAATGGATTGGTTTGATGCAATCTGTCATGCGTTCTCTACGATTGCGATAGGCGGCTTCTCTACCTACGATGCATCAATGGGGCAGTTTGATAGCCCATTAATTAACTTTATTTGTGTCGTGTTTTTGCTGATCGCAGCCATTAACTTCTCGCTACATTATGCGGCGGTAGCTTCACGCAATATTCGTGTTTATTTACGCGACCCTGAATTTAAAGTGTTCTTATTGATTCAATTAGCATTGGTCATTGTCTGCTTTACTGTGCTGTCATCAAATAATATTTATGCCGATGGTGATGAGACTCTCGACCAAGCTATGTTTCAAGCGGTATCAATGAGTACCACCGCGGGCTTTGCGACTGATAACTTCTCAGCATGGCCACTGTTCCTACCTATTTTACTTATCTTCTCAAGTTTTATTGGCGGCTGTGCCGGCTCTACCGGTGGTGGTATGAAGGTCGTGCGAGTGTTCTTACTTTACTTACAAGGTATTCGTGAGCTCAATCGTCTTGTGCATCCAAGGGCTATTTATTCAATTAAATTAGGCCGAAAAGCACTCCCAGATAAAGTTGTAGAAGCCGTTTGGGGCTTCTTCTCTGCGTATGCTTTGGTGTTTGTCATTATCATGTTGGCGCTGATGGGCACCGGCATGGATAACATCAGTGCATTCTCAGCAACAGCTGCTTGCTTAAATAACTTAGGCCCAGGTTTAGGTGAAGTCGCTGCTCATTACGGAGCGATTTCTGATACGGCAAAATGGCTACTTACTATTGCGATGGTATTTGGTCGTTTAGAAATATTCACCCTATTAGTGTTGTTTACGCCAACCTTCTGGCGGGGCTAACCATAGTAAGGTGATTATCTAGAAGTGGAGGCATTACTGTGCCAAAAACTCAAAAACAACGTAATCTTGAGAAGCTAACCTGTATCCCTGCAGGTAGCTTGGTGGATGTTGAAATTACTACACCAACCGACAGTAAACGCGTAAAAACAGAATTTATTGGACTGATGAATGATCAGTACATAATTCTTAACTATCCATCAGTAAAGCGTTTAGCGAATAGCAGTGATTTCATCAAAGATGGGGTGATGGTTGTTATACGCGCGGTACTTGAAGCGGGCGGTGGGCAAGTGATTGCTTTTCGCCAGCAAATAAACGCCTTGGCATCGCATCCTCACCGTTTAATTTTTCTCGACTTTCCTCAGCAAGTACAGCTTTATAGTTTGCGTAGTGAAGCACGTATTCCTACGTTATTCCCTGCAAACTTAGTGATTGCAGAGCAAAAACTGGCGGGGCTTATTAAAGATATTTCACTCACAGGCGTTCAGTTTGATCTTGATAGCAAGAAGGACTTAAGCGCTTTTAAAGGACAAAGCTGCCAAATCACCCTTAGTAAACGTGAGTTTAATGGCACAGTATGTAGCGTACGTAAAAGAGCAGGCGGTTTTATGCTCGGTGTGCAGCTTGATACGAGTGAGGATGAAATGAAAGTGTTTATGAAAGAGCACTTAATTGACCTTTCTGTGTTGGATAACTAATACCAATTCGCCATTTTGCAACAAAATGGCTATTTTCCCCAATTTAACCCTATAAATATCAAAATTAATTTATAAATAAATATAAATAACCAATTAAATCAATGTTTTATTAATTTAAATTAATTTCGATTTTTTCTTTAAGTTTTGCTGTTCAGATAGAGTTTATTTTCAATTTCCTAATTTCTCTGTTTTTTAATCCGAGTTAATCACTATTGTCTCCATTTTAATCTTTGTAACTTATTGATTTTAAAAGAAGCGTAAAACCAACCACCGAGCTTGTTGCAAAACAGCAACAAATAAATCGCGTTATTTACCCCTAATTCTCGCTATTTTAATTTAATGCACTGATTTTATTGTTCTTTTTAACTTTGGCATCGAAGTTGAAATAGTCTTAGCGAACACAGAGAAAAACTGATTCAGGAACATATCCTTTATCACAGTTGAGACAACATTGAAGGAATAGTGATTATGAAAACGTTACACAAAACTTTAGCACTTGTAGCTCTTGCAACTTCATCAGCAGCGTTTGCCGCTGACTTTGACACACTGGATGTTAATGGCGATGGCGCTATCAGCAAAAGCGAAGCATCAGTAAGCGAAACGTTAATGAGCCAATTTAAAGAGCTTGATACAGACGGCAACGGTGAGCTGTCTAAACAAGAGTACTCAAAAGCTTAATTTCATTGTAAGGACACACTGAAAAGGACTTCTAACTCAAGACAACACATTTTGAAGGAATGACATTATGAACACAGTAAATAAAACACTAGCACTTATGGCACTTGTATCTTCATCTGCAGCGTTTGCGATGAGTGATTTCGATACTCTAGATGTTGATGGCAATGGTGTTATCAGCCAAAGCGAAGCATCGGTAGATGCAGAGCTAATGAGCAAATTCAGTGAATTAGACACTGACGGTAACGGTGAGTTATCGAAACAAGAATTTTCAAAAGCTTAATGTGATTAAGCAAATCAGTTTATTTAGCTGATTAGTTCTGAGCTGCCAAAGACAGCCTAAATGGATAAGGGAATCCATGACAAAGGACAACACTGGAAGTGTGATCAGCTAACACTCTTAAAATTGAAGGAATATGATTATGAAAACAGTAAACAAAACATTAGCTTTAATCGCACTTGCATCTTCTTCAGCAGCTTTTGCAGCAACTGATTTTGACACCTTAGACGTAGACGGTAACGGCGTGGTTAGCAAAAGTGAAGCAGCCGTTGACGCAAAAATTATGTCGCAGTTTAAAACATTAGACGTGAATGGCGACGGCGTTCTTACAGAAGCTGAGTTCTCTGAAGCCGAATAACTGAATTAATAAGTAGTTATACCAATTTCCACTAAACAGGGATCTCAGAAACGGATTTCACTCTTTTCAAATTTAAGGTAGTTATTATGAAACAGTTAAGCACAACAATCGCAATTTTAGCACTAGCAACGTCATCTGCAGCCTTTGCACAAGGCGTAAGCTTTGCAACATTCGATACTGACGGTGATGGTGTGATCAGCAAAGAAGAAGCGTCTGCAAATATGCAGCTTGAAAAGTTATTTCCAGAGCTAGATAGTGATGGTAATGGCGAACTTTCAAAAGAAGAGTTCGCTCAAATTCAATAGAATCTTTTAGAAAAGTTAGGTACTTTCACTTCAAGAGTCGTAAAGCAGCTGTCATGGCTGCTTTTTTCGTTTATAAGCTTTTTTACAAGAAGATAGCACTTACTTGGAACAGCTTTTCAACAACTGTAATGTGCTTTTTATCAATCAAGAACATGATTACATGGTCACCCGACTGAATAACCGTATCGTCATGGGCAATCAGTACATCATCGTTACGCACAATTGCACCAATGGTTGTTCCAGCTGGTAGTTTGATATCAGCAATTGCTCGGCCAACAACTTTAGAAGTATGCTCATCACCATGAGCGACAGCCTCAATGGCTTCTGCTGCGCCCTTACGTAACGAATAAACATTAACAATGTCACCACGGCGAACGTGTGTTAACAGCGCCGAGATAGTGGCTTGCTGAGGTGAAATAGCAATATCAATTTCACCACCTTGAACTAGGTCTACATAAGCGCCACGCTGAATAAGCACCATGGTTTTTTGTGCGCCCATACGCTTTGCCAGCATCGCAGACATAATGTTTGCTTCATCGTCGTTAGTTACTGCGATGAACACATCCACTTGTTCAATATGTTCTTCAGATAACAGCTCTTGATCAGAGGCATCGCCACAGAACACTACGGTGTTATCAAGCATTTCAGAGAGCTGTGCTGCGCGCTCTTTATTGCGCTCAAGCAGCTTCACACTGTGGTTTTTCTCAAGTGAACGCGCAAGGCCCGCACCGATATTACCACCACCAGCAATCATGATCTTTTTGTATGAACGTTCGAGCTTTTGAAGCTCATTCATGACTGCTCGAATATGCTTTGTTGCAGCGATAAAGAACACTTCATCGTCCGCTTCGATAACGGTTGTGCCAAGTGGTTTAATCGCTTTACCTTGACGATAAATAGCCGCTACCCGGGTTTCGACATTCGGGATGTGCTCTTTCAAGGCTGAAAGTGCATAACCCACCAGCAAACCACCGTAATAGGCTTTCACCGCAACCAGCGATAACATGCCATCGGCAAATTGTAATACCTGTAAAGCACCCGGATAGTCGATTAAGCGACGAATATACTTAGTTACCAGCGCTTCAGGAGCAATGTAGTGATCAACAGGTAAGTCGTCATTATGAAATAGCTTTTCACGGTACTTTAAGTATTGCTCTGAGCGAATACGGGCAATTTTGGTTGGTGTGTTAAAAATACTATAAGCAACTTGGCAAGCAACCATGTTCACTTCATCTGAACTGGTTACGGCAATAATCATATCGGCGTCTTCTGCGCCTGCGCGACGCAATACATCGGGATGCGCACTGTGGCCATTAACACCTTGTAAGTCGTACTTATCTTGTAGCTCTCGCAAACGGTTACCGTCGATATCGACAACGGTGATCTCATTTTGCTCACCTACGAGGTTTTCTGCCAGTGTGCCACCAACTTGTCCGGCACCGAGTATGATTATTTTCATAGCTTGTTCTTATTAGTGTTTTTTAACTAGCTTTGCATAATAGAAACCGTCACTTTCACCAGGCAATAATTGCAGACCAGGTAAAGTAGGCGTGTCGTTTTCATGCAAAGGTATGTGTTCAGCACTTGGATTATTGGCAAGGAACTTAGCAACTTGTTGTTGGTTCTCTTGCGGTAATACTGAGCAGGTCGCGTAAACTAACGTACCACCTGGCTTAAGTAGAGGCCAGATGCTATTTAAGATATCGCCTTGTAAATTAGCCAGATCTTCAATATCAGATGCACGACGTAACCATTTAATATCAGGGTGACGACGGATCACGCCAGTAGCTGAACAAGGCACATCAAGCAAAATACGGTCAAATTGCTGCTCATCCCACCAGATGTGAGGTTGTGAAGCATCGGCACATTGTAAATCGGCAGCTAAACCAATACGCACTAAGTTTTGTTTAACGCGTTCTAGGCGCTCGCTGTCGCTATCAAGTGCTAATACGTCGGCATCAGCAAGCTCTAAGATATGGCACGTTTTACCACCTGGCGCTGCACACGCATCTAAAATGACATCATCATTTTGTGGATCTAAAAAGCGTGCTGCTAATTGTGCCGCAGCATCTTGAACTGAGCAGGCACCGGTATCAAATTCTGGCAGTGCGTATACATCACACGGTTTAGCTAGTTTAATACCATCAGGAAAATCAGCATTAAGGGTATGCTCAATATCATTTGCTTTAAGCATCTCGCTGTATTCTTGGGTGCTATATTGCGCTTGGTTTACACGTAACCACATAGGTGCTTGCAGCTGATTCGCTTCAAGGATTTCTTGCCAGTTATCAGGGTAAGCAGCGGTTACTTGTTTGATAAACCAACCTGGGTGGTTAAATTTGCAAACAGGAATTTGCTTTGCTTTTTCTTCAAGCTCAACTTGTTCACGTTGGAAACTGCGTAAAATAGCGTTAATCAGACCTTTTAAACCCAGTGCGCGCATTTGCTGAAGCGCATTAACCGTTTCGCTGATTGCTGCATGAGGCGGTACACGCATGTGTTGAAGTTGGTAAATACCCACATACAACAAGAACTGGAAAATACGGCGCTTACCTTTTAGTGGTTGATCTAAAAGTTGCTGACAATAATTTTCTAGGCTAGGTAAATAGCGCAGCACACCGTAGCAAATTTGTTGTAGTAGGGCTTTATCTTTCGGCGATAATCCTTGGCTTGCAAAAGGTAGTTCTTGATTTAGCGATGCACCTTTATCGACCACGTTATAGAGGGTTTCAGCAGCAAGTGCTCTTACATTACTCATTGCTTTGACCTAATACTGAGCCAGGTTCAACCCAATCACTGCGACCATTTAAAAAGTCAGTAACAGCCATTGGTTTTTTACCTTGTGGTTGAAGAAGGGTGATTTTAAGTGCATCTTGCCCACAGCCAACGGTAATACCTTGCTTATCAGCAGCAATGATTTTACCGGCTTGTGCAGTTTGCGATACAACTTCGGCTTGCCAAATTTTTACCGTTTGTCCTGCCATTTCAGTAAAGCAAACAGGCCATGGATTAAAGGCACGGATATTACGCTCAATTTGCGCAGCATCCATTGACCAATCAATATTGGCTTCGTCTTTTGATAGCTTCTTGGCGTAATTTGCTTGTGCGTCATCTTGCTTTTCTGGGGTGATTTCACCTGCAGCAAGACGATTGATTGTACTGATCAGTGCATCAGGACCCAGTGCAGCTAATTTATCGTATAAAGAGCTACTGGTTTCTGTGCTATCAATCGGGCAACGGCTGATATGCAGCATATCGCCGGTATCTAAGCCTTCATCCATTTGCATTATTGTTACACCGGTTTCATTGTCACCAGCCCAAATAGCACGTTGGATCGGTGCAGCACCACGCCAGCGCGGTAAAATAGAGCCATGCACGTTTAAGCAGCCTAAGCGCGGTGCATCTAAAATCGCTTTTGGTAACAGTAAGCCGTACGCCACCACAATCATAATATCGGCGTTCAGGCTGGTAAGCTCTGCAAGTGCTTCATCTGATTTTAGTGATTGCGGTTGAAATACAGGTAAATCATGAGCAAGTGCCAGTTCTTTAACTTCACTGGCTTTTAGCTTTTTACCTCGGCCCGCGGGTCGATCCGGTTGGCTATATACACCAACAACTTCGTGCTCTGAGTCAATCAGTGCTTGTAAATGGCGCGCAGCGAAATCCGGCGTACCAGCAAAAATAATGCGTAATGGTTGTGTCACAGATATTCCTATTGATTAACTTATGATTTAGCAGCCAGCTTAGCTTCTTTTTCAAGCTTTTTACGGATACGTTGGCGCTTTAAAGGCGATAGATAATCAATAAATAGGGTGCCTTTAAGGTGATCAAGCTCATGCTGAATACAAATCGCTAATAGCTCGTCAGCGTCAAGGCTAAACTCTTCACCGTTTTCATTAAGCGCTTTAACAGTAACTGTTTCTGCGCGGTCAACTTTTGCGTATGAGTAAGGAACAGATAAACAGCCTTCTTCACTCACAGTTGAACCATCTTTTTTGGTGATTTCTGGGTTGATTAACACTAACGGTTGGTCGCGCTCTTCAGATACGTCGATCACCACAATTCGCTGGTGGATATCTACTTGCGTCGCTGCTAAGCCGATACCGTTTTCGTCATACATAGTTTCAAGCATGTCTTTGACGATTTGACGAACTTCATCGTTTACTTCTGGTACTTCTTTCGCGATTGTACGTAAACGCTCATCCGGAAATCTCAAAACTTCTAACCTAGCCATAGTTACCTTTTACACTTGTGATTCATTTAGGGTATTGTATGCTCTTATTTTAGCCATTCGTGTTCACCTTTAACAGGTTTTGGTCGATAATAATCTAAAAACAACTCAAGGAAGCCAAATGAGATACCCACTAGTTGCGGCTTTGTTAGCCATTAGCTGTGCTTTTCCGGTAGCTGCTGATGTTTTAACAATTAAAAAAGATGCACCAAAACAATATGTTGTCAAAAAAGGCGATACGCTTTGGGATATCTCGGGCGTGTATCTTGATGAACCTTGGCAATGGCCTGATTTATGGCAAATGAACCCGCAAATTGCGAATCCGCATTTAATATACCCGGGTGATGCGCTCACTTTAATTTACGATAAAGACGGAAATCCTCGTTTAGTTAAAAATGCGCGTTATAAAAAACTCTCTCCAGAAGGGCGAATTACACCAAAAGGCAAGCAAGCAGTGCCGACGTTGCCTTTGGAGTTGCTGCGCCCATATTTGAGTTATGAGCAAGCGATTAGCGCCGATGTTATTGCACAAAAACCATATATTTTGGGTGCCAGTGTTAATACCAAAATGAATACTATGGGCCATACGCTTTACGTTAAAGGTGACTTAACACTTAACGAAGCTTATGGCGTATACCGTAAAGGCAATGATCTTGTTGATCCAAATACCAATGAAGTACTAGCGAATAAAGCGGAATTAGTGGCGATTGTTCGCGCATTTAGAAGCGGTGACGTAGAAAACGGCGTACCTGCCTCAGTTAAAGTTGAACTGGTAAAACAAGAAATTAAGCCGCATGACTTTTTAATGCCGGCGATGGAAGGGCAAATGTTGCCAGCCTATTTCACTATGAAACGCCCTGAAGCTACTTTAGATGGCACTATTATCGCCGCAGCTAATGAAATGCGTGAATTTAGTACCATGGACATTGTTGTACTAAACTTAGGTTCAGACCAAGTGAAACCAGGTTTTGTACTTGATATTCAGCGTCAATCACCTGAAGTGTATGACGGCCGCAATGGTCCGCGTTACCGCGAAGATTCTAACAGTCTTGAGAAATTCATGACTGATGCAAATGATGTGTTAGGAATTGAAAGCGACGAAGACAGTAATGTATGGCACATGCCAAAGGAAAAAGTCGGTGAGTTAATGGTGTTTAAGGTATATGACAACGTTAGCTATGCATTGATTGTTAAGAATCAGCACCCGATCCGAGTTGGAGATTATGCAGTTATAAACTAACTCACAATTTGGGCGCTCTAAGGAGGGAGCATGGCACAGGTTTCAGGCAAGCTATCCCATTGGCTTGCCTTTTATTTATGTAAAGGGCTTGGAATAAAAAGCCTTGTTGCATTAAGTCAAAGACAGCCACTGGATGAGCTATTTAAGCTATCTAGTTTAGAGCTTCAGCAGCTGGGTTTATCACAAAGCCAAGCCGATAACTTAGTTAATACTGACTGGCAGTTAGTAGCCCACTACCAAGAATTAATAGCAAGACTTAAAATCAAAGTCATAAGCTATTTTGATAGCAGCTATCCGCCTTTACTCAAACAAATAGCCAGTGCACCTATCTTATTATTTTGTTTAGGTAATACGGATCTACTACTGTCACCGCAAATAGCAATTGTCGGTAGCCGTAATGCAACACCTACAGGGCTTGAAGTCGCTGCTGAGTTTGCCCATCAACTTTCTGCTGTTGGCATGACGGTGACATCAGGTATGGCTATGGGAATTGATGGTGCAGCCCATAAAGGCGCATTAGCAGGGTCAGGCAATACGATTGCCGTACTTGGTACGGGTATCGATATTGCTTATCCAAAACGCCATCGCTTACTCATTAAACAGGTTGCTGAGCGGGGCTTGTTGGTTTCTGAGTTCTTACCGGGAACGGCTGCTAATGCCGCTAATTTTCCGCGCCGAAACCGCATTATCTCTGGGTTGTCATTAGGTGTATTGATTGTCGAAGCGCAAATTAAAAGTGGTTCATTGGTGACAGTGCGCTATGCGCTTGAGCAAAATAAAGAGGTGTTTGCCGTGCCGGGTTCGATAAAAAGCCCACTATCAGAGGCAAGCCATTTTTTAATTAAGCAAGGCGCTAAATTGACAGAAAATATTACTGATATTCTTGATGAAGTGAGCTTTTTCTGTGAAAACAGTCTATATAGTATAGAACAGCCTATTGCAGATGAACCCGACTGCCCAGTGTTCAAAAGTATAGGGTATGAGGTAACAAGTGTTGATCAAATAACACAGCGCAGCCAATTACCTGTAGACGAAGTACAAGCTCGGTTACTCGACCTAGAGCTCGCAGATAAAATCGAACGAGTACTAGATGGTTATATAAGACTAGGAGGACATAAACATGTTTGACATCCTCATGTATCTTTTTGAAAACTATATCCATAGTGAAGCTGAAATATTTACTGAAGAGAACGAGCTTACCGATGAGTTGGTTCGTGCTGGCTTCAATAAACCTGAAATCTACAAAGCCCTTGATTGGCTAGAGCAACTTGCTGACTTACAACAAAGCGATATCTACCCGTACCTTAATGCCCAACCACAACATGCTATGCGTATTTACACTGATAGTGAATGCCAAATGTTAAGTGTTGAGTGTCGCGGCTTTTTAATGTTTATCGAGCAAATAGGTGTAATTAACACCGTAACTCGCGAAATGGTGATAGATAGGCTTTGTGCTCTAGATAAACCATTTATTTCTTTGGAAGATCTAAAGTGGGTAGTGCTTATGGTGTTATTTAATGTACCAGGGTCAGAGCAAGCTTACGCACAAATGGAAGACTTAATATTTGACGAGCCAGCCGATGTATTACATTAATTCGACTTTGCTTGTATCTTTGTTGAGTTTGGGTATATTAGGCGAAAATTAGCCAACCCCACAGGAATCTTATGAGTAAAATCGACCATTCTCTTTTTTCTGCAGATAAACATGCACTCGAAAAAGAGTATGAGGTTTGCCCTAAATGCGGTTCTGAATTGGTTATGCGCAACTCAAAGTCAGGGCCGTTCTTAGGCTGTGCCAGTTACCCAAAGTGTGACTTTATCCGCCCATTAGCTCATCACGATAGCCAACAAATAAAAGTACTCGAAGACAGTGCCTGCCCAGAGTGTGGTAAGCCATTAGTAATTAAAAATGGCCGCTACGGTATGTTTATTGGGTGTACCGGCTATCCTGAGTGCCATTACATTGCTCATGATGAAGAGCCTGACGATGCCCCTCAATTACCTGCTTGCCCTAAATGCAAAAAAGGCCAGCTGGTTGCGCGTAATAATAAGTTTGGCAAAACCTTTTATTCTTGTGATGGCTATCCGCGTTGTAAATATACCCTTAATCACAAACCTGTGGCGACTGAGTGCCCGGCCTGCCAGTGGCCAATTATGACCGAAAAGAAAACAGCTTCAGGTGTTGTGTTACAATGCCCGCAGAAGTCGTGTATGCATAAGTTAGTCAAATCTTAATGCACTTGTTATTTGTTTATTTAGGAGAGTTTCTTTGTCTGATCCTGTTGCACAACCAGCCAATGCAATTGACGCTTTGCAGCAAGGCGGTGTAATTGTTTACCCAACCGAAGCTGTTTTTGGTCTTGGTTGCGATCCTGATAACCAAGCTGCGGTTGAAAAGCTTTTAGCCATCAAACAACGCCCTGTAGAAAAAGGCTTAATTTTAATTGCTGACAATTATGGCCAGTTATTAAAGTATGTAGATGATGCCAAAATCCCGATGGATAAACGTGCTGATATCTTTTCACAATGGCCAGGTGCTATCACTTGGGTGATGCCAGCAGCAAAAGAAACGCCAAAGTGGCTAACAGGCCAGTTTGATACTATTGCGGTACGTGTTACTGATCATCCAACGGTAAAAGCCCTGTGTCAGCAATTTGGTAAGCCGTTGGTTTCAACAAGTGCAAACTTAACCGGTCAAGAAACGGTAATGACTGTCGCACAAGCGAAAAGCGAATTTGCAGACACAGTAGATTTTTATGTTGATGAGCCGTTAGGTGGCAACAGCCAACCAAGTGTGATCAAAGACGCAGCGACCGGTAAAGTATTTAGAGGATAAACATGCAAAGCGAGCTACTCGAACAAGTTAAAACCTATTTAATGGCCTTACAAGATACAATTTGTCAGGGCCTTGAAAATGCTGACGGCAAAGCAAAATTTGTTGAAGACAATTGGCAACGTGCAGAAGGCGGCGGTGGCCGTACTCGTGTTATCCAAGGTGGTAATGTCATTGAACAGGGTGGGGTAAACTACTCGCATGTGTTTGGTGCTTCGATGCCAGCATCAGCAACAGCACATCGTCCAGAGCTCGCTGGTCGTAGCTTTCATGCATGTGGTGTGTCATTAGTGATCCACCCTAATAATCCACATATTCCAACTAGCCATGCCAATGTCCGTTTCTTTATTGCCGAAAAAGAAGGCGAAGAGCCAATTTGGTGGTTTGGTGGTGGTTTTGATTTAACCCCTTATTACCCTGTTTTTGAAGATGTACAACATTGGCATCAGGTGGCTAGCGATTTATGTCAGCCATTCGGTGCTGAGGTTTACGATAAATATAAAAACTGGTGTGATGATTACTTTTATTTAAAACACCGCAGTGAAACACGTGGTGTTGGTGGCTTGTTCTTTGATGATTTAAATGAGCTGGGCTTTGAACAAAGCTTTGCCTTTATGCAGGCGGTAGGAAATGGCTATTTAGATGCTTACCTTCCTATAATTGAGCGCCGCAAAGACACGCCAACAACCGAACAGCAACGCGATTTCCAACTGTATCGTCGTGGTCGTTATGTTGAGTTTAATCTTGTTTGGGACCGCGGCACATTATTTGGCTTACAAACCGGCGGACGTACTGAGTCGATTTTAATGTCGATGCCACCATTAGCACGTTGGGAGTATAACTATGTACCTGCTGCAGATAGCCCAGAAGCTAAGCTGTATCAGTACTATTTACGCCCGCAAGATTGGTTAAATAGCAAAGAGTCTGATTTAGTTGCACGCCAATGGCAGCTTTAATCAAGTATTGAAACCACTCGAACCAACATTGCGTTGTCACCCTCTACGAGGGTGGCAACACTGTCACTGCTAGGCTGCTCTGCCAAGACACTAAATAGCACTTCTGCTTTTAATATCTCTAGGTTATCAGGTGTTGTATCAATAGGTGCGCTAACCTGAACTAAGCACTGACTGATATCACAGGCATAGAAATCAAGTTTCACCTGAAAATATTCAGGGTGCTGAATTAGCTTATCAAAACCATCAACAATACTTTGTTCATACTTATCGCTTTGTGAGGTTTTATCTTGGCTGAGAAGTGATTGAGCAATCTGTTGAATATCATCCTGATAAATATATTTATTAATAGTGCTTTGTTGAACAGCAGAATCATTCACGCTGTGTTGATAGGTAAATAGTAGCGCCGCAATAACCCCAATGCAGACTAAAAGAGTTGTTATAAATTTCATTTAAACATCCTTATTTACTATGAAATGCATATAACAACTCTAGCAGTTGCACGAAAAGCGCGCAATTTAGCTTAATTTAAAGCGTCTTACTTGTTCATCCAGTGAACGAGCTAACGACAACAGCTCTTCACTGACTTTTTGGTTTTCATGGGCGTCGACTAATGAGTGCTCGGCATTGTCACTAATTGCGATAACACTTTGGTTAATTTCTTCAGCCGCGAGGTTTTGCTGTTCAGTAGCATCAGCAATTTGCACGTTAAGTTGGTTTATCTCACTCATTTGTGAAGAAATATCACGTAATGCTTTAGCTACTTGCTTAACTTGCACAGCTCTTTCGTCTGCTTCTTCGCAAGAGTTATTCATGGTATTAACGGTTTGTGCCGCTTCACTTTGTAGCTTGTCGATAGTGCGGCGAATTTCGTCGGTTGAGTCATGGGTGCGGGTCGCTAAAGTACGTACTTCATCGGCTACCACAGCAAAGCCTCGGCCAGCTTCACCAGCACGAGCCGCCTCAATGGCTGCATTAAGTGCAAGTAAGTTTGTTTGTTCGGCAATGCTACTGATCACCTCGAGTACTTTACCAACGTCTAACGTTTGGGTTTGCAGTTGACTTACTTGCTCGGCAGCTGCTCTAACATCTGCCGCAAGTTGATTAATACTTTGCTCAGTGTGCTCAGCAACATGTAAGCTTTGCTGCGCAAGTTGATTACTGTGCTCTGACTTTTCAGATGCAAAATGGGTGGTGTTTTTAACTTCGCTTGATGAGCTTTCAAGCTCATTAATGGCGGCAGCGACCGAATCTGTCCCTTGCTTTTGCTTTAAGATCGCTTGCTCGGTAGCATCCGCTGAGGCATAAATGCTTTCGGCAGAGTGGATCAATACCTTAGAAGAATGAGAAACTTGGGCAATATTATCTTTAAACGCACCAATCATGTGATTAAAGCTGGTGGCAAGAGAACTAAGCTCGTCATTATTACTGTCATCTACCGTGAGGCTTAAATCTTTATTGGTGGTTGCCAAGTGCATGGTATGGCTAATGACTTTTAAGCGTTTGATGAAAATTTTTCTAAACATCACTGCTAGTAGTGAGAAAGCCGAAATGAAAATAGCCGCTAATAGTAGCGTGTTCACTAAGGTGTTTTGCGATACTTCTTGCTCGATATCAGCCAGCGAGTAACTAATTTTTACTACACCTAACACATCGCCTTCTTGTGCTTGATGGCAGCCTAAGCAGTTTGTTCCTTTATAATCACTGCGAGCAAACATAGGCTTTAGATAAGTCATCGTACTTTTTTGATTATCAATAAATAGTGCTTCAGTGCCTGTTAGTGCTTTTCGCTCAGCATCGTTAGTCGCAACTTGGTTGGCATTTCCAGGCCCATAAATTTTATTAACGATTGGACTACGTATGATATGAGCGTCTTCAATATTAGGGTGGCTTCTTAATTTAGTACTTAGAATTTCACGATTAGCCATAGTGCCTGTCAGCATCATTGTATTAATAGAATCAAAGTAATTATCGGCAAGCAGTTTTATGTTACTTTCAACAGTATCTCTTGCTAATTCATGTTGTTGCTGGGCACTACTAAATATACTGGCAAATAATACCAATACGCCTGTTAGTGCTAACAAGGCATAAATTTTAAATTGGATAGACTTCATTCGACGACGCTTTTTCTAAATTAAGGAAAATTTATTATCTTTATTTAGAAAAAGCGTACATTGATATAGCGCAAAGCTTAGTTAGTTTTGATTGATCATATGGCTGGCGAGTTGCGATAACGACTGTCTTAACCCTTCGCGAAGTAGTGGATTATCAATCTCGATATCAAGCGTTTTATTCATACAATGCATCCATTGGTCACGTAGGTCTTGATCAATAGGGAAAGGCATGTGACGCTTTCTTAGCATTGGGTGACCATATTTTTCAACGAATAGGTCAGGGCCGCCCAGCCAGCCCGATAAAAACTCAAAGAATACTTGGCGAATTCTATCTAAAGGCTGCGGATGCATATCATATAATGGTTTGGCGTATTCATCTGTGGCCATTATGTCGTAAAATCGATTTGCAATTGCTCGAGCTCCTGCTTCACCGCCAATAATTTCGTAAGGTGTTTTTTCTGGGGTAGGTGTTTCAGGCGTTGGTTTCGATTTAGAAAAAAGTCGTTTAATCATAATATTAATAAAGCTCTACAGGGCGAAGAGGTTGCTTCACTATGGACAAATACGCGGTTTTTGGAAATCCAATAAAACATTCGAAATCACCCGCAATACACGCACAATTTGCTGCATCATTAAACGAGCAAATACAATACAGCGCCATTTTAGCACCAACAGATGCATTTGAAAAAACTGTCGCTGAGTTTTTCGCTGCGGGTGGTAAAGGGGCTAATGTCACTTTGCCATTTAAAGAGCAAGCGTTTGTCATGGTCGATGAACTAACAGAGCAAGCGAAAATAGCTGGAGCAGTAAACACGATTAAACAGCTTGAAGATGGCAGCCTACTGGGTGATAACACCGATGGTGTAGGGCTTGTTAAAGATCTATTAGCCAATAATGTCACCTTAAAAGGGCAGCGAGCTCTTCTTATTGGCGCCGGTGGTGCAGCGCGAGGTGTCATTCAGCCATTATTGAATGAGCATATCGAAAGCTTAACAATAGCCAACCGTACCGCCGAAAAAGCAAAGGCGCTAGCGAGTCATTTTAATGGTGAAATAAATGTACAGGGCTTTGCTTTAAATGATATCCCAGCAAACAACTATGATGTGGTGATTAATTCAACCTCAAGTAGTGTAACTGGAGACCTGCCGGGTATAGCTGAAGACCATGTTGCTACGTGTCAGTGCGCTTACGATATGTTTTACGCTAATGACGATACCGCATTTATTAGTTGGGTTAAGTCGATTAACCCAACATGTTTAACACTCGATGGTTGTGGCATGCTAGTTGGCCAAGCAGCACAAGCTTATTTTGTATGGCGCAATAAAATGCCAGAAATTATTCCCGTTGTTACCGCGCTTAAAGCAGGAGAAATTGCGTGAATCAAGCTATTCAATTTATAGACAGACTCGAATTTAAGCCTGAAGAAAAGCAGTTGGTATTCTTCGCACAAGTAAGTGGCTTGATGGTGGAGTGTGTTATTGATACCAGCAAGTATGATTTTGCAGATCAAAACAGTGCGGTTAATTACTTTGAATCTTATCGTTTCGATTACGAAGAGCTCGCCGAGCAACTGATCGACGATGAGCAGTATAACTCGGCAGGACAAATTGAATTAACCGAAGTGTTTTAGCCCTCAGCTAAGTATTCATCTTTAAGCTGAACATAATTATCAGCAGAGATTTTTAAAAAGGCGCGCTCTTGCTCTGTTAAAGGGCGAGCCTGTTTAACAGGGCTACCTACATAAAGGTAACCAGACTCTAAACGTTTGTTAGGTGGTACCAGTGAACCACCACCAATGATCACATCATCTTCAACAATTGCGTTATCCATTACTATTGCGCCCATACCAACAAGTATACGATTACCAAGTTGGCAACCGTGTAGCATAACCTTATGACCAACAGTGACATCATCACCAATAATAAGAGGGTAGCCATCGGGGTTTGACTTAGAGGCACGAGTTAAATGTAAAACACTGCCATCTTGAATGTTCGTACGTTCACCAATACGTATATAGTTAACATCACCTCGCGCAGCAACAAGAGGCCATACACTTGAATCTTTACCAAGCGATATATCACCTACTAAAACCGATGACTCATCAATATAAACACTATTATCGTATGTCGGAGTGATCCCTTTATAAGAACGGATAGTCATAAATTCACCTTTTAATTTTAAAATGCGCTCAGTCTAGTGTAACAGCGAAGCAAATAAATACACCAAAACAGGCCTAAATTGACTGCAAAACACCCAGTTTTAAGGTGTTTAGTTCAAAAGCTGAGCGAACAGTACGTTTTTTTAAATTTTATTTAAAAAAGTGCTTGCGTAAAAAATCCATCTCCCTATAATGCGACCCCACTGACACGGCGGGCAGCAACGCAAGACGCTGAGCAACGTGACAGAGAGTTAAGTGAAACTTCGGTTTCAAATAATAGAAAAAAGTTTGAAATTAAGTATTGACTCGAAAAATTAAGGATGTATTATACGCATCCCTAGCGACAACGTCGCAACGTTCTTTAACAATATAAAGCAATCATCTGTGTGGGCACTCGTACAGGTTGAGTTCTAACAGCAGATTCTAGTTCGCTAGATGATGCAAACAAATTTAGAGTCTCAAATGTAACTGAGTGACTATATAGTCAATTCGTTTTGATTTTACTTTTTTTAAAAGTAGAAACAAACAATCAGAATTCATTGAGCGTGGTTTGAAGTTTACTTCAAACAAAAAACTTTTAATTGAAGAGTTTGATCATGGCTCAGATTGAACGCTGGCGGCAGGCCTAACACATGCAAGTCGAGCGGAAACGAAGAGGTGCTTGCACCTTTAGAACTCAATCTGTACGAGTGCCCACACAGATGATTGCTTTATATTGTTAAAGAACGTTGCGACGTTGTCGCTAGGGATGCGTATAATACATCCTTAATTTTTCGAGTCAACACTTAATTTTAAACTTTCTTTTTAGACCGTTTCAAACCCAAGTTTTACTTAACTCTCTGTTACGTTGTTCAGCGCTTTTCATTGCTGCCCACCGTGTCAGTGGATGCGCATTATAGGGATACGAAGAATTAACGCAAGCACTTTTTGAAGGTTTTTTTGATTATTTTCAAATTAGTACAATAACCATACAAATAAAGGGCTGCAGAGGGGGTTTAGCTCAAAAAGCAGTCATTTATGTGAAGATAAAATGGCATAGAAAAAGCGAAATACTTTAAATTAGGTATGTCGCTTTTTATTTTTATAAGGCGGATTAGTTAGTAGAAATTTCCCAAACACCGATTGACCCCGAAATTTCATTACCAACAACTAGCAATGCTTCATTCGTTGCACTTTGTTCTGCAGGTATAAATGTCATACCTTCAGGAGCAAGATCACCTGTTATATCTGCATCAGCTTCTAGGCCACGATTAAAAAAGTAATCTTGGAATGTCACATTGTATGGATTAGTAATATCAAACACCATAATGCCACCCATACGCTCTAAACCAATAAATGCAAATGTACGTTCGCCAATCGTACCCAGTGCTAACGCTTCTGGTTCTGCACCTTTGTCATCAGAGCGACTATCACCGTCATTTTCATCTTCGTTATTATTGAATGCTGCTCCGTGAACTGATGCAGTAATACGTGAGATTTGATCGCCCGAGTCAAAAACCACCATGCCGTTACTATCCCAAATGGTAAAAGAGCGGGCACCATATGCATAGAGTGATTCATATTCGCCATTATTATCTTCATCACCTTTAACAGTGGTCACTTTTAAACGGCCAATATCGCTGTTGTCATTGTTCAGGTAGTCAAAATTGCTTGCCAGTGTTAAGTCTTTAGCTCTGGTTTCATCTATATATGATAAACAACCATCATCTTCATCATAATCTAGACCACCCTTTGCTAAACAATCAGCTTCGTCGGTTGTATCAAAGAAGTATTCTCGTGCATCACCTTCGTTCGCTGTGACAATAAAGTTAGCACCTTTCCAAGTAAAGCTTGAAATCGTATCAGGTTGATACATGCCATAGAGACCAGGGTACGATTTAAAGTTAACACCACCGTCTTTATCTGATGCATCAAAAAGTAAATTAGACCAATCTTTAAATCCTAAGCCTTTAAGCTCTAGGCTATTATCTTCAAGATTGACGATAGCAAGGGCGTTATTTTCTTGTAGTGACACGTAGGCAAACTTATTGTCTTTCGAAACGCTGATGTATTCAGGTTCTAAATCCATTGCTACGGTTGTATTAATCAAGTTACCGTTGATTGTTCGACCTGTCGGGTTAGCAAATACAATCCCAAGTTCTTCAAGTTCTGCTTGTTTGTCGTTATAAGCCGAAAAAGTAATGCTAATAGCAGTATCTGCAATTACACCATCATTAATATTAATAATGCTGATAGAGCCTTCAGGGTCAATACTGTAATCACCATTAGGTTCGCCTTCATTTGCAACCAATACTTTATTGCCATCATGGCTAAAAGTAACCATGTCGGGCAGGGCACCTACAGTGACATTTTTAATAAACTGAGGCTCGTCGCCACTAATATCATAAAATGCGATTAAACCGGCATCACCGGTATTACTTGCAGCCATAGCGACTGCTAAAAGTTCATTATTAGCATCAATAGCGATACTGTTTGCATCGCCCACACTGTGCTCATTAAGTGCAAGGGTAATCTCTGAGCTTAAATTAGTGCCGTTTATAACCCCTTCGTTATCTTTAACTAAAGCTGCGCGGTCAAAGCTATCGGCTTTCATGATATTAACGACCGCAGAATCACCGGAACTATTGATAGCAAAAATTCGTTGTTTAGATGCTTGATAAGCAACAATTTCCGCAGCACCTTCAGGGCTTTCTGCATTCAGCACTGCACGGCCGATAAGATTTATAGTTAAAGCAGCGTTTGCATCTGTACCATTTGCTCCGTCAGTTCCGTTTGCACCATCGGTGCCATTTACCCCATCAGTTCCATTAGTACCATTTTGACCTGCAGGACCTTGTTCACCTTGTAGGCCGTCTTTGCCGTCGTCACCGTCTAATGAGCAGCCAGAAAGAATGGTTAAAAGTGATAGCGCAATAATTGATCTTTTTAACATTATTATTTTTCCTTGGAGTTGTATTGAGGCAATTACAACACGCAGGCATTACAACTATATGGCACTTTTATGAGAACAAAATTTTGTCATAAAAAAAGCGAGTATAAACTCGCTTTTTATTTATAAATTAGTAGGGTAGCTCATTACTTTTTAGTTGGGCGCTTCCAACCAGTAAGGTTACGCTGTTTACCACGAGCGACTGCAAGCTGATCATCTTCAACAGTATTAGTGATAACAGAGCCTGCGCCAATCGTTGCCATTGAGCCAATATTCACTGGGGCCACCAGTGATGAGTTAGAACCGATAAAGGCGTTATCACCAATAATGGTTTTTGATTTATTTACACCATCATAGTTACAAGTAATAGTACCTGCGCCAATATTAACTTTTTCGCCAACTTCAGTGTCGCCTAAGTAGGTTAGGTGGTTTGCTTTTGAACCTTTGCCTAAGCGAGTCTTTTTCATCTCAACGAAGTTACCAATGTGCGAGTCTTCTTCCATAATCGCACCAGGGCGAAGGCGGGCATATGGGCCTAAAGTACATTTAGCAGCAACACTGGCTTCTTCAACAAGTGAGTTAGCTTTAATAACAACGTTATCGCCGATAGTACAATCTTTAAGTACGCAATTTGGCCCAATTTGTACGTTGTTACCCAGAGTTACTTTACCTTCGAAAATAACATTAACGTCGATGAGAACATCTTCGCCAGTCGTTACTTCACCACGTACATCAATACGAGCAGGATCAGCAAGTGTTGCGCCGTTTAGCATTAGCTCTTCTGCTTGCCATGCTTGGTATGCACGTTCAAGCGCTGAAAGTTGTACGCGATTATTAGCACCTTCAACTTCCATCGGATGCTCAGGCTGTGCAGAGGTAATTTCAACACCTTCACTGTGTGCCATCGCAACAATGTCTGTTAGGTAGTATTCACCTTGGGCGTTATTGTTAGATAGGTTACCTAACCAACGTTTAAGTAGCGCACCATTAGCAGCCATAATACCGGTATTGATTTCTTTAATCGCAAGTTGCTCAGGTGAAGCGTCTTTTTGTTCAACAATACCGACTAGCTTGCCATTTTCACGGATCATTCGACCATAACCTGATGGGTCATCTAAGGTAACCGTTAATACTGCTAAGCCTTTTTCTGGAGTCGCAGCAAGTAGCTTTTCCAAGGTTGCGCGTTTTGTTAGTGGCACATCACCATAGAGAATTAATACGGTGTCATCATCGGCAATATGTTCTTTAGCAACAGCGACAGCATGACCCGTACCGAGTTGTTCTTCTTGTAATACCCAGTTTACTTGGTTGTGCGATAGGGCTTCTTGAAGCTGCTCACGGCCATGACCGTAAACAAGATTTGTTTCACGAGCGCCAAGGGCAGTGGCATTATCAATAACGTGCTGCACCATAGGTTTGCCAGCAACTTTGTGTAATACCTTAGGTAGAGCAGAGCGCATACGGGTGCCTTTACCCGCAGCAAGAATAACGGTAGTCAGAGACATTAAAACAATATCCTTCTTTCTTTGTTTTAGGTGTGCAATATTTTGTGAGTTCTGGGAAACATACAAAGTTGTGTAAGTCACATCATGTGTAAATACGCAATCCTAATGTGTTGGACTGAACCTTGAATGAAACAGCTATTCACTATTAATTTACACTATTGTAGCGAGCTTTGATGAAGGATATAAGTATAAATATAAAGTAGGGTGCTTAGCGGTGAATTTTAGGCACAAAAAAGCCCACGTTAAGTGGGCTTTTCGAAAACCGAGTAGGCTTACTTTTTACGTAATTGTTGAATTACGCGAAGTTGAGCGATTGCTTCAGCAAGTTGCACTGCAGCTTGTTGATAATCTAACTCAGCAGTTGACGTATTCGCCATTTGCTCTTCAGCATCACGTTTAGCTTTTTCAGCCGCTTGCTCGTCTAGATCTTCACCACGTACTGCAGTATCTGCAAGAATCGTGATGCGATCCGGTTGAACTTCTAGCGTGCCGCCAGCAATATACATCACGTCTTCGTGACCAAATTGCTTAACTAAACGTACCATACCAGGTTTTAGGGCAGTTAATAATGGAGCGTGACCATAGTTAACACCAAGGTCACCTTCACTACCACTCACTTGAATCGATTCAACCAGACCAGAGAACAAACTCTCTTCTGCGCTTACTACGTCAAGATGTACAGTCATAGCCGCCATACTACCCTCCTAATTACATGCTTTTGGCTTTTTCTTGAGCTTCTTCAATAGAGCCAACCATGTAGAACGCTTGCTCTGGCATATCATCAAACTCACCGTTTAAGATACCTTTGAAGCCAGCAATTGTGTCTTTAAGTGACACGTATTTACCAGGCGCGCCTGTGAATACCTCAGCAACGAAGAACGGCTGAGATAGGAAACGCTGGATTTTACGTGCACGAGATACAACTTGCTTATCTTCGTCAGAAAGCTCGTCCATACCTAGGATTGCGATGATGTCTTTAAGTTCTTTATAACGTTGAAGAACTGTTTGAACGCCACGCGCTGTATCGTAGTGCTCTTGACCGATTACTAGTGGGTCAAGTTGACGTGAAGATGAATCAAGTGGGTCTACCGCAGGGTAGATACCAAGTGAAGCGATATCACGAGAAAGTACTACTGTTGCATCTAAGTGAGCAAACGTTGTTGCTGGAGATGGGTCAGTTAAGTCATCCGCAGGTACGTATACCGCTTGGATTGAAGTGATTGAACCCGTCTTAGTAGATGCGATACGCTCTTGAAGTACACCCATTTCTTCAGCAAGAGTTGGTTGGTAACCTACTGCTGAAGGCATACGACCTAGAAGTGCTGATACCTCTGTACCCGCTAGAGTATAACGGTAGATGTTATCAACGAAGAAAAGTACGTCACGACCTTCGTCACGGAACTTCTCAGCCATAGTAAGACCAGTTAACGCTACGCGTAAACGGTTACCCGGTGGCTCATTCATTTGACCGTATACTAGAGATACTTTATCTAGTACGTTTGAGTCGTTCATCTCATGGTAGAAGTCATTACCCTCACGAGTACGCTCACCAACACCTGCGAATACTGAGTAACCGCTGTGCTCGATTGCGATGTTACGGATAAGTTCCATCATGTTTACGGTTTTACCAACACCGGCACCACCGAATAGACCAACTTTACCACCTTTAGCGAATGGACATACAAGGTCGATTACCTTGATACCAGTCTCTAAAAGTTCTACTGAACTTGATTGTTCTTCATAAGAAGGTGCTGCACGGTGAATAGACATACGCTCTTCTTCACCAATTGGACCAGCTTCATCAATAGGGTTACCTAAAACGTCCATGATACGACCTAGTGTCTTCGTACCTACTGGAACGTGGATTGGCTGACCTGTACCTTCTACTGCAGTACCACGACGTAAACCGTCAGTAGTACCAAGTGCGATACCACGTACCACACCGCCACCTAGCTGTTGTTGAACTTCTAAAGTTAAACCAGCTAAGTCGCCATCTGTTACTTTTAGTGCGTCATATACGGCTGGCACGTTGTCTTGTGGAAATTCGATATCCACAACGGCGCCGATAATTTGGACGACCTTACCTAAACTCATGTCTATTCCTCTCATTAAACTTTGCCGAAGCGTTAAACTGCTGCCGAACCGCCAACAATCTCACTAATTTCTTGTGTGATTGCAGCTTGACGAGCCTTGTTATAAACAAGCTGTAACTCATCCATAAGGTCGCCTGCGTTATCAGTTGCAGCTTTCATTGCAACCATACGGGCAGCCTGTTCAGAGGCAGCGTTCTCAACTACACCTTGGTATACTTGAGACTCAATAAAGCGTACTAACAGAGCTTCTAAAATCGCTTCTGGGTTTGGCTCATATAAGTAATCCCAAGAATGTTGAGATACTTCTTCTTCAGCTTTTGGCAAAGGGAGTAACTGATCGATTGTTGGCTCTTGCTTCATAGTATTAACGAACTTGTTGAATACTACGTATAAGCGGTCAATTTTACCTTCAGAGTATGCATCTAGCATTGTCTTTACAGGACCAATAACGTCTTGTAGTGAAGGTGTATCTCCTAAGTTCGCTTTTTTAGCGACTAACTTACCGCCAAAACGTTGGAAAAAGCCAGCTGCTTTGCTACCTAAAGTAGTAAATTCAGCTTCAACGCCTTTTTCTTTCCACGCTTTAACATCTAGGGCAACTTTTTTGAACTCGTTTGAGTTCAAGCCACCACATAGACCACGGTCAGTAGAGATAACAATATAACCAACTCGTTTTACTTCACGCTCTTCTAAGAAAGGGTGAGTAAAATCAAGATTTGCTTGAGCAACACGACCAATCACTTGGCGTAAGTTTTCAGCGTATGGACGGCTTGACGCCACACGTTCCTGCGCTCTTTTCATTTTAGACGCAGCAACCATTTCCATTGCGCTGGTGATCTTTTGAGTATTCTTGATACTCCCGATCTTGCTTTTAATCTCTTTTCCGCTGGCCATGACTCTCTCTCCGAATCAGGTGGGCTTTAGTTGCCTAAAGCTCACCATTCATAACTAAATTACCAAGTTTGCGTCGACTTGAACTTCTCTAGAAGTTCTTTAAGTTGAGCTTCAATCTCAGCGTTGTAGTTACCAGTTTCATTGATTTGAGCCATTAGCTCTGCGTATGTGCTGTTTGCATAAGAAATTAGGCCAGCTTCGAAATCCATGATTTTCGCGATTTCGATGTCTTTTAGGTAGCCTTTTTCAGCAGCAAATAGCGACAGAGACATTTCAGCAACAGACATTGGTGCGTACTGTTTCTGCTTCATTAGCTCTGTTACGCGCTCACCATGCTCTAATTGAGCACGTGTTGCATCGTCAAGGTCAGACGCGAACTGCGAGAACGCAGCTAATTCACGGTACTGAGCTAACGCTAGACGGATACCACCACCTAGTTTCTTAACGATTTTAGTTTGCGCTGCACCACCAACACGAGATACCGAGATACCAGCGTTAACAGCTGGACGGATACCTGAGTTGAATAAGTCAGTTTCTAAGAAGATCTGACCATCGGTGATAGAGATAACGTTTGTCGGTACGAACGCAGAAACGTCGCCGCCTTGAGTTTCAATGATTGGCAATGCCGTCAATGAACCTGTTTTACCTTTCACTTCACCGTTAGTGAACTTCTCAACGTAATCAGCGTTTACACGTGATGCACGCTCTAGAAGACGTGAGTGAAGGTAGAATACGTCACCTGGGTATGCTTCACGGCCTGGTGGACGCTTAAGTAGTAATGAGATTTGACGGTAAGCAACAGCTTGCTTAGATAAATCATCATATACGATTAGCGCGTCTTCACCACGGTCACGGAAGTATTCACCCATAGTACAACCAGAGAATGGTGCTAGGTACTGAAGTGCCGCAGATTCAGAAGCAGATGCAACAACAACAATCGTGTTTTCTAATGCACCGTGCTCTTCTAATTTACGTACTACGTTAGCGATAGTAGATGCTTTTTGACCAACTGCAACGTACACACACTTAACGCCTGTACCTTTTTGGTTGATGATAGCATCGATTGCTAATGCAGTTTTACCAGTTTGGCGGTCACCGATCACAAGCTCACGTTGACCACGACCTACTGGGATCATCGCATCGATAGATTTATAACCAGTTTGTACTGGCTCATCTACTGATTGACGTTCGATAACGCCTGGTGCGATTTTCTCAACAGGTTCAAAACCGTCGTTATCTAAAGCGCCTTTACCGTCGATAGGTGCACCTAGTGTGTTAACAACACGACCAAGTAGACCACGACCAACAGGAACCTCTAGGATACGACCAGTTGATTTAACTTTTACGCCTTCTTTAAGGTCAGCGTAAGGACCCATTACTACAGCACCTACTGAGTCACGCTCAAGGTTTAGTGCGATAGCATAACGGTTGCCAGGAAGCTCGATCATCTCACCTTGCATACAGTCAGCAAGACCGTGGATGCGGATGATACCGTCAGTAACAGATACGATAGTACCTTCGTTACGAGCTTCACTTACAACTTCGAACTGCTCAATACGTTGTTTGATCAGATCTGAAATTTCAGTGGAATTAAGTTGCATGCTCTTTTTCCCAATTACGATTGTAGTGATGTAGCTAAGCGGGCTAATTTGCCACGTACTGAGCCGTCGATTACAGTGTCACCCGCCTTAATGATAAGACCGCCAACAACTGTAGTATCTTCACTACAATTCAGCTTAACTTTGCGTGCGAAACGTTTTTCAAGTGCCGCTACCAATGTTGCTTGCTGCTCAGCAGCAAGCGGTGTTGCAGAAATCACGTCAACGTCGATTTCTTTGTCGTAGTCCGCTTTAAATTCAGCGAATAACTCAGCAACAGCAGGCAGTGCAACTAAACGTCCATTTTCAGCCATCACCTTGATTAGGTTCTGACCTTGTTCGTTGAGCTGCTCTGCACAGATCTTGATAAACAGATCTGCTTGTTCAGTAGCAGTAGGCAATCCAGCTAGCGCGGCAGCGGCTTGCTCGTTGCTGGCAACATGGCCAGCAAAGAACAGCATGTCGTTCCAACTTTCAACAGTGCCTTTTTCAACGGCAAGTTCAAAAGCCGCTTTAGCGTATGGGCGAGCGATAGTAGCCAATTCAGACATGCTCATACCCTCCTAATTACAGCTCAGCGACAAGTTTTTCAACGATGTCACTGTGTGCGGCTTGATTGATTTCGCGCTCTAAAATCTTCTCAGCACCAACCACTGCCAGCGTCGCTACTTGTTTACGTAGTTCTTCTGTTACACGGTTACGCTCTGCTTCGATTTCAGAGTGCCCTTGAGCAATAATTTTTTCACGCTCTTGTTGACCACGAACAGTTTCTTCGTCAACGATTAGCGTGGCACGCTTTTTAGCTTGTTCAATGATATCAGCCGCTTGAGCTTTTGCCTCTTTAAGCTGCTCAGCAGCTTTCTTTTGCGCAAGTTCTAAGTCTTTTTCGGCTCTATCAGAGGCAGCTAAACCATCTTCGATTTTCTTCTGGCGAGCTTCAATTGCACCATTTAGTGGTGGCCATACGTATTTCATACAGAAAAGTACGAAAACCGTAAATGCAATTAATTCACCGATAAGAGTGGCTGTTAAGTTCACGACCGCTCCTCCTTAAAATAGTAAGCTGTTCAAAAAATAATATTAAAGTACGAACAACAATACCATTGCGATACCAACACCGATCATAGCTACGGCATCGATTAGACCAGCAAGGATGAACATCTTAACTTGTAATGAAGGTGCAAGTTCAGGTTGACGAGCACAAGCTTCTAGGAATTTACCACCCATGTTACCGAAGCCGATTGCAGTACCGATTGCACCGAAGCCGATAAGTAGAGCAACAGCGATATACTTAAGACCTAATACTAGTTCCATTTTTTTCTCCAAAGTTTCAATTGTAAATTAAAATTAAATTTTAAAAGTGTAAAAAATTAGTGATTATCTGAGCTTGCCATGCTTAGGTATACGATTGTAAGCATCATGAATACGAATGCTTGCAGTACGATTACTAAGATGTGGAATACAGCCCAAATAAAGTGCAACGGTAGTTGCATTAAACCAACTGCGCCGATCAAGATGAAAATCAACTCACCAGCATATAAGTTACCGAATAAACGCAGTGCTAACGAGAACGGCTTAGCAACTAAAGCGATTGTTTCTAGTAATAAGTTACATGGGATTAAGAACACCATTGCTAGCTTGTTATTAGAGCTAAACGGGTGAAGCGTTAATTCAGCTAAGAATCCGCCAATCCCTTTGATTTTGATTGCGTAACCGATCATCAGAATGAATACACCAATAGCAAGTGCAGCAGTCATGTTGATGTCTGTTGTAGGTACAATCTTCATGTAAACGTCGTGAGAATCCATACCAAATGCTTGCTCGCCAACGAAGCCAGCGAATGCAGGTAGGAAATCAACCGGAATCAAGTCCATTAAGTTCATTAAGAACACCCAAACGAAAATCGTTAGAGCTAATGGAGCGATTAATGCGCTTTTACCGTGGTATGTGTCACGTACGTTGTCTCCAACGAACTCAACGATCATTTCAATGAAACACTGAAATTTACCAGGTACACCGGTATTTGCTTTCTTAGCGGCACTACGGAAGATCCATAAAAATACAAGACCTAGACCGATTGACCATGCGAGGGTATCTATATTCCATGTCCAGAAACCACTGTCTGCACACGCTTTGTTGAAGGCAAGACCAGCGTCGGTCGAGCACATCTTAGCGTTAGTTAAGTGGTGCTGAATATGGCTTGATAGAGTTACTTCTTCTGCAGCCATGTTATATCCCAAAAGTTAATGATTAAAAAAAACGGGCGCAAACAATCCGCTAAATAACACCAATACATAAACACAGAAAAACGGTAATAAAACGACCGTGTAAGACTTCAGTATCAGTGCAAACAAAACGATTGTTAGCATAAATTTTAATCCGTTGCCGCGCTTTAGCGAGGCATACACTTGATTTACTCGACTTGCACCCATATAACGGAATGCATAGACAGCAAATACAAAATTAGGGAGTAGTGCAACAGCTCCGCCAGCAAGCGCTGACTGGCCGGCATTGACTCCCCAACCTATAAAAACAATTACTGCAGCGATTAATGCTACGATACCCTGAAGACAAATTAATTTAAATGCGGCAAGCCTATACGGCCTTGCTAACCTATTAGTCACGTTTTGTTAACCTTTAGAACGTTAAATTGTCAGGGTATGAAAACTGGCGAAATTATACTGATTCCTACCAGTTTTGCAACTTGAGTCGACCCTTTGTAGTGCAAAAACACCACAAATGTCTCTTTTTGGACATGTTATTAATTAATGACGGGAATAGTCTTAATTTATACGGCTTAAAATGCCATCCAACTCATCAAGAGTTGTATAAGAGATAACCAGTTTGCCTTTGCCTTTTTTATTGTAGTTTATTTCTACTTTGGCGCCTAAATTTTCAGCAAGTTTTTGTTCTAACTGTTTGACATCCGGATCTTTTTCTTGCACTTCTTTTTTCGGAGCTGGTTCTAAGATAGAGCGAACTAATTTCTCAGTTTCACGAACAGTCAACGCTTTAGCAACCGCTAATCTAGCAGCATCTGACTGCGCTTCGCCTTCAAGTGCCAATAAACAACGTGCATGACCCATTTCGATGTCGCCATGCTCTAACAGGATTTTAACATCTTCGTTAAGATTATTTAGACGTAGTAAATTAGTCACAGTCGTACGCGATTTACCAACAGCTTCGGCGACTTGTTGATGAGTGAGTTCAAATTCGTTAAGTAAACGATTCAATGCAATCGCTTCTTCCATCGCGTTTAGGTCTTCACGTTGGATATTTTCAATCAATGCGATTGCAACGGCAGCTTCATCTGGTACATCTTTGATGATACATGGAACAGCATCTAATTTTGCAAGTTGAGCAGCACGCCAACGACGTTCACCAGCAATAATTTCATATTTGTCTGCACCAATTTGGCGCACAACAATTGGCTGAATGATGCCTTGAGCACGAATTGAACTGGCTAACTCTTCTAGCGCTTCTTCAGACATGTCTTTACGCGGTTGATATTTACCCGATTGTAAAAACTCAATCGCTAATTTTTGCAGCTCACCTTTGCTTTGCTCTGCAACAACTTCTGAGACTTGCTCTGGTGTTGCTGTCGCTTGTTGCTGATTATTTGCACTTGGGGCAGGTTTTGATGAACTTAATAAAGCGTCGAGTCCTCGGCCTAAACCGCGTTTTTTAGCAGACATGTTATTTTTTTACCTCGAAGTTAGGCTACTGCTGAAGATGTTTTCTCTTTTCTACGTAACATTTCGCCGGCTAGGGCTAAGTAAGCTTTAGCACCACTTGATGCACGGTCATAATACATGGCAGGGGCACCAAAACTCGGCGCTTCTGCTAAACGGACATTACGTGGGATAACGGTACGATATACTTTATCGCCAAAATGTTGTTTTAGTTGTTCTGATACATCATTTGCAAGGCGATTGCGCGGATCATACATGGTGCGCAAAATCCCTTCAATTGTTAACGCTGGATTTACTAGCTTAGATAGCTGAGTAATGGTATCCATTAATGCCGTTAAACCTTCAAGGGCATAATACTCACATTGCATCGGAACTAAAATCGAATCTGCGGCAGCCATTGCATTAACAGTAAGCATGTTAAGTGAAGGCGGGCAGTCGATAAAAATGAAATCGTATTGATCTTGAATTTGTTCAAGCGCATTACGTAAACGCACTTCACGAGCAAACAATTCCATTAGTTTAACTTCAGCGGCAGTCACATCGCCATTAGCAGCAATTAAGTGATACTCACCTGAGGTTTCTTTATTGATCACTTCATCGATTGGTGTTTCTTCAATCAATAAATCGTAAATAGTCGCAACATCACCGTATTTATCGACACCACTACCCATAGTAGCGTTTCCTTGCGGATCAAGATCGATTAATAACACTTTACGCTTCGTCGCGGCCATCGATGCCGCGAGATTCACAGCGGTGGTTGTTTTACCAACACCACCTTTTTGGTTTGCTAATGCGATGACTTTTGCCACAGTGCTCTGATCCCTAGTCTTTAGATAGAATGATTAGATGTCTTTGCGCATCTAACTCAGGTACTTCCAAGCTGATTTTTTCATCAAACTTAATACCTTTAGGTAATGAGTCTAGTTCTTCGCTTGGAAATACGCCTTTTAAGGCGATAAATTTACCTGAATGATCAATCAAGTGCGCACACCAGTCAACCATATCTTGTAAAGAGGCGAATGCACGACTTAATACACCATCTAATTTAACACTTGGTTGATATTCTTCAACTCTAGACTGCACTGGGGTTACACTTTCAAGGCCAAGTGCATGTTTTACCTGCATCAAAAAGCGCACGCGTTTACCTAAACTATCTAACAATACAAATTGTGTATCAGGTAAAGCGATGGCTAATACGATACCCGGTAAACCAGGACCGGTACCTACATCAATGTAATGTTTGCCTTTAAGGTGTGGTGCAACAACTAAGCTATCCATAATATGTTTAACCATCATTTCTTCAGGTAAACGAACAGAGGTTAAGTTATAGGCTTTGTTCCACTTGTCTAATAATTCAACATATTGCACAAGTTGTTGTTGCTGTTTTTCTGTTAGCGCAATATCAGTTTGCGCTAACAGCGAAGTTAATTGTTGTTGTAACACTGTATTCCTCACCAACTACGCAGTCTTGCGCAGTAAGCCTTGCTTTTTCAGATAGACTAATAATAGCGAAATAGCAGCAGGGGTGATACCTGAAATACGTGACGCTTGGCCAATTGTATCTGGACGACTATCAGTAAGCTTTGCGATAACCTCATTTGATAAACCAGAAACAGTTGAATAATCAAAGTCTTTTGGTAATACAGTTTGTTCATGACGTAGCTGCTTATTGATCTCATCTTGCTGACGAGCAATATAGCCTGCGTACTTAGTATGGATCTCAACTTGCTCAAGTGCAGCTTGGTTATCAAACTCAGAACCTAAACCATCGATCGCCATTAAGTCGTTATAACGAATTTCAGGACGACGGATCAGATCTTCAAGGCTCGCTTCACGAGTCAGTGGTGTTTTTAATAATGCATTTACTTGATCAACAGCAACGTGATCTTTGTGGATCCATGTTTCTTTTAAACGTTGCGTTTCTTTTTCGATGATTTCCATTTTTTCGTTAAATGCAGCCCAACGAGCATCGTCAACTAAGCCAAGTTCACGGCCTTTTTCAGTTAAACGAATGTCGGCATTATCTTCACGAAGTAATAAACGGTATTCAGCACGGCTAGTAAACATACGGTACGGTTCTTTAGTACCTAATGTTGCTAGGTCGTCAATTAGTACACCTGTGTATGCTTCATCACGACGAGGTGTCCAAGACTCTTTGCCTTGTACTTGTAATGCGGCGTTCATACCCGCAATTAAACCTTGCGCGCCGGCTTCTTCGTAACCGGTTGTACCATTAATTTGGCCTGCGAAGAATAAACCATTAATAAACTTAGTTTCTAATGATTGCTTTAAGTCGCGCGGATCAAAGAAGTCATACTCAATTGCATAACCTGGACGACAAATATGTGCATTTTCAAAACCAGTGATTGATTGCACAATTTCAAGCTGTACATCAAACGGTAAGCTCGTTGAAATACCATTTGGATATAATTCGTATGATGTTAAACCTTCAGGCTCAACAAAGATTTGATGTTTGTCTTTATCAGCAAAACGTACGATCTTATCTTCGATTGAAGGGCAGTAACGTGGACCAATACCTTCAATTACACCTGAATACATAGGTGAGCGATGTAAGTTATTGCGGATCACATCATGTGTTTTTTCATTTGTATAAGTGATGTAACACGGGATCTGCTGTGGGTGATCCGATTGTTTACCCATAAATGAGAATACAGGTGTTGGGGTATCACCTGGCTGTTCTTGCATCTTGCTAAAATCAACAGTACGCGCATCAATACGAGGAGGCGTGCCTGTTTTTAAGCGATCAACACGGAAAGGTAATTCACGTAAACGCTCTGCAAGTGCAATTGAAGGTGGATCACCGGCACGACCACCTTTGAAGTTCTCTAAACCAATATGGATCTGACCACCTAAGAAAGTACCTACGGTAAGAACCACTGAAGGCGCGCTAAAACGAAGACCCATTTGCGTTACAACACCGATTACTCGATCACCTTCAACGATTAGATCGTCACATGATTGTTGGAAGATCTTTAAGTTTTCTTGATGTTGTAAAGTATGTTGAATAGCTGCTTTATACAAAGCACGGTCAGCTTGTGCACGTGTAGCACGAACTGCAGGGCCTTTAGATGAGTTTAAAGTACGAAATTGAATACCGCCTTTATCAATAGCCTGAGCCATTGCACCACCAAGTGCATCGATCTCTTTAACTAAATGGCCTTTACCAATACCGCCAATTGCCGGGTTACAAGACATTTGACCAAGGGTATCCATATTATGAGTTAGCAATAGGGTATTCATGCCCATGCGAGCAGATGCTAATGCAGCTTCAGTACCTGCATGTCCACCACCTACAACAATAACATCAAAACGTTCGTGAAAAATCATTTATGGGATCCTACTTAATCGACCAGCAAAACTTTGTAAAGGGAGCGTATTCTACCTAGAAATTTAGAGAAGATAAATGATTAAACAGTGCTCAAGATCTAAGTGGGTGATCTCTAATAATATAAAGGATCTTTTAAAGAGATCTTTTATTACTCTTACTACTAGTAACAGCTAGATCTGTTGATAATGTTCGCTTTACTATTTAAAACATGATCTTAACGCAGATCTAAAGGTGTTAATATGATCGGATCTTCCCGCGTAAAAGCTTTGATCAAAAGGGCTATTTATACACAGGGCAATATCGATTGGATCTTATCCAAGGGATAAACTAGGTTAAAATCGCAGTTAGATCAGTGTTTATCCACAATCCGATCTAAATTATCGGTAAATTGTGGGTAACTTTTATAACAACGATCAACACCGATTGGCTTAATTGAGCCCTGCTGATTCGATCCAGCTTGGTAACCAGGCTAATGCCGTGTCTTCTGGCAATGCTTCATCAAGAATATTTAGCTCTAAGCGTTCTGCCACGCGGTTTGCGCCTTTATTAGCTAATAACTCATCTAGATTACGGCCTGCATAGTTATAGGTGTCGTAACTAGTGTCACCCAATCCGATCACACTGTAGTTTAATCCTTTAAGATCAGCCTGTTGGTTAATAGACTCAACAAATGGCAGTAGGTTCTCTGGGTAGTCTCCCGCGCCGTATGTAGAAGTACATAACAACCAAATAGTATCTTGCTGATCAATATCATCAAATACAGGCTGTTCATGAAGCTGCACTTGGATCCCTTGTTGTTCAAGGGCTTCTGCTAGTTGCTCTGCCACGTATTCTGCAGATCCCATTTGGCTGCCAACGATGATATTTACTGATTGCATGTGATTGATCATGTATAGAAATAAGTGGCCACATGATAACTAAGTTAGGGTGTGAGTAAAGCGTTGAATTACGATCTGAATAAGTTTTTCTGCTTAAAATGACAGCTTTAATTCAATGCTTTTTATAATCTACTGTTTTTAATGGTTTTTTATTTTTATTCATAAATCAAACCCTTTGATCAAGCTGTTAATAAATTTGGGGAAAGTTCTGATCAAGCTAAATATTTGAAACTGTATAACTTTGCTAAGTTGTTGATCTTTAATTATGTGTAAGCGCTTAATTTTTCAGATCTGATAAAAGTAGTGAGTATGATCGTTTTGTGGATAGATCGCTTGTTGATAACGATCGGTTTGCAATTTGCGATCAATAAAATAGATCGAAAAAAACTTAAATAAGCGCTAATAAAGGCTGTTTTTAAGAAAATTAGTTATCAAAAAGGGCTGTTGTATGAAAATAAATTCAAATTTCCGCGTTTTTTTATGATCAAATCAGCCTTTAGATCTAAAAAAGCCCCAAATGTGGATAACATTTTTAGCTAAATTCGATCTTAAAAGCTGTTTTGATCTAATTTTTTAGCTCGCTAAGTTAGTTTTCGATCTGAGTTAAACTGGTTTTTATCGTATTTCCGACTAGATCATAGAGTGAATTACCCAATGAAAACCGTTTTGCACCACCAGCGAAAGCGGCTTTTGCTGAGTTAAAATTGCTCATTGCCATAACATTTAATGGCATATCTATTGTGTTAGCTAAGCTGGTTATGTGCTCTATATTAGTTAAGCCGGGCACAAACAGACCGTCTGCACCTGCATCTTGATACGCTTTTGCTCGCTCTAATGTTGCTAGAAAAGGGGAGTCACTAACAAAGTAGGTATCGGTTCTGGCGTTTATAAATAAACCACCGAAGCCATTTTCGTTAAGTGCTTTTTTTATCTCACTAATAATAGTGCATTGTTGTTCGATAGATCTCAGTGCGTTAGTGTCTTTATCTGAGTCCTCTATGTTGATGCCTACAACTCCTAATCTTGCTAACGCTAAAACGTTTTGGCTAATTTTCAGCGGATCATTACTGTAGCCTGACTCTATATCCACAGAAAGTGGAATATGAAGGTGTTCGGTTAAGCTTTTAGCCAGTGCTAATTGAGTTTTAAAAGAGATGTTTTCACCATCAGCTAACCCTAAACTGGCAGCAATTCCCCAGCTGGTTGTTGCTACTGCTTTAGCTCCCGCAGCTTGGATGAATTGTGCTGAACTAAGATCCCACGCATTAGCAAGTATAAAGCCGCTTTGCTGGTGGTGTAATTGGTGAAAGAGTTGATATTTGTCCATGATGTCCTCCGTTTAATGACATCGCTAGACTAATTGATATGAGGTTAATTACTGGCTGGTTTCGGCCCTGAACCGATAATTGATCACTAGACTAAAAACAAAAAAGAGTCTTGCGACTCTTTTTTATAATATTGATGACCGGAATTTATTTACCGATACAGAACGAACTAAAGATTTTCCCTAGCAAGTCATCAGAGGTAAATTCACCCGTTATCTCATTTAAGAACTGTTGAGTTAGGCGTAACTCTTCAGCCAAGATCTCACCAGCAATATGCATCTCTAATTGCTCTTTGCCTGTGTTTAAATGATAGGCTGCGTGATCAAGTGCATCTAAGTGACGGCGGCGTGCCATGAATCCACCTTCTGTGGCACCTTGGAAACCTATACATGCCTTTAAGTGAGTACGAACTAACTCTATACCCTCTGCATTTTTGGCACTTAAACGGATCACCGGATATTGATCATGTTCATCCATACCGACATTTTCACCGGAAATATCGGCTTTATTTCGGATGACAGTAACACCCATCCCCTCTGGTAACTTGGCCATAAACTCTGGCCAAATATCATGAGGATCAGTGGCTGATGTATCTGTGCCGTCTAACATAAATAGTACGCGATCGGCTTGGTTAATTTCATCCCATGCGCGTTCAATACCAATTTGCTCTACTTTATCTGGGCTTTCACGCAGGCCTGCGGTATCAATAATATGTAGTGGCATACCATCAATGTGGATATGTTCGCGTAATACGTCACGTGTTGTACCTGCTATTTCGGTAACGATGGCTGCATCACGGCCAGCTAACGCATTTAATAAGCTTGATTTACCAGCGTTAGGGCGACCCGCAATAACAACACGCATACCTTCACGCATGATGCTACCTTGTTTAGCTTGCTGAGTTACATTCTCTAATTGATCAATAATGGCATTGAGATCTGCGGATACTTTACCGTCTGATAAAAAGTCGATTTCTTCATCAGGAAAATCAATTGCAGCTTCAACATACATACGTAGGTGAATGACTTTCTCCACCAGCGTTTCAATATGTTTAGAGAATTCACCTTGCAGTGATTGGAGGGCGCTTTTTGCTGCTTGTTCACTGGTTGCATTAATTAAATCGGCAATTGCCTCTGCTTGAGTTAAATCAAGCTTATCATTCATGAATGCGCGTTCAGAGAACTCACCTGGTTTTGCTAAACGTACACCGTCAATTTGGCTAATTTCTTTTAATAGCATATCTAATACGACAGGGCCGCCGTGACCTTGTAGTTCTAGTACGTCTTCGCCGGTAAATGAATTTGGCCCTTGGAAGTAAATAGCAATACCTTGGTCAAGCTGTTCACCGTTCAAGCTTTTAAATGGTACATAGTCTGCGTAACGTGTTTTAGGACAACGGCCAATAATCTGTTCTGCCACTGTTTTAGCTAAGCTGCCAGAGACGCGAATAATACCAACCCCACCACGTCCTGGTGCGGTCGCTTGTGCTGCAATTGTGTCTTGATTAATCATGCGATGAAATAATGCCAATAAAAGAATGAATGCTGGCTCTATTGTAACCTATGGCTTAATTTCATGCGAATAGCTGTTTGAGTAATGAAGTAGCAAAAGTCTGATGTAAGTAATACTTTATTTAGCTTTAATTAATAATAAACGGCCATTGCAAATGATAATTATATTCATTACCATGTTGCGCATTCTAAATCTTATTGTTTTTTATTATGCGTCTTTCTGCTGTTTTTATTGCACTTGCTGCTGGTTTTTCGGGCGTTGCTCATGCTCAAACTGAAGTGACTACTCCGGATCAAAGTGATTCTAAAGAACTCGAAAAAATAGAAGTTGTTGGCCGTGCGTTCTCTTTATATCGCCCAACCGAGTCAAGTTTTGCTACTCGTACCAATACACCTTTAGAGAAAATTCCTCAGTCAATTCAAATTTTGCCGCAGGAGCTGATTAGCGATCAGGCTGCTCGCCAAATTACCGACCTTTATAGCAATATTGCTGGCGTTAATGCCTTTAGTTATTCAGGCGTGACATTCCGTGGTTTCCGCCAAGATGAGATTTTATATGATGGTGTAAAGGGCGACCCTTTCAATGGCTTTGCTGTACCGCAATTATTTAATATTGAACAAGTTGCGGTTTTAAAAGGACCTGCTGGCGCTATATACGGTAGTGGTAATCCGGGTGGTATTATTAACTATGTAACTAAGAAGCCTAAATTCACCAGTGAACACAGTATTGAAGTTGAAGTAGGTAATGATGACTTCTTCAGTGGTGCATTAGAAAGCACTGGAACATTGAGTGAATCACTTGATAATCATGCTTACCGTGTTGGTCTTTACCGTGATACTGAAAAGCCATTCCGTGCTAATACTAGCAGCGATAATACCATTGTTGATCTTGGTTATACGTGGCTTATCAATAGTGCAACCGAATTGACCACTCAGTATACCTATATAGAGCAAGAGTTGGGTGGGGCACGTTTACGTGGTGTACCTGCTGATGATAATGGCAATTTTTTAACTGATATTAGCTGGAATCATAACGAGGCGACAGACTTTCAAAATGTTGAAGCCCATGTCTATCAGGCAACTTTAAAACATGAATTTAATGATGTTTGGCGCACAGATGTCACAGCACGTTATTTTGATAACAAAGAAGTGCAAAACTACCATGAACCAAGAGGCCTCGTTGATACAGATGACGACGGTATTGTTGATTGGAGCCATCGTGAGTTTCGTGATCAAGTACGTGAGAACGAAGGCTTTAGCTTAACAGCTAATGCGATTGCAGAATTTACAGTTGCAGACATGCAGCATCAAGTGCTGTTTGGTAGTGATTGGTATGAACATGATTTTGAAAGCGTCTACCGTACAGCTACGCAACAAAGTAAAGGTGGCCCAGTACCAGGACTTGATCTTAACAACCCTGAGTATGGTTTAACCTCTGCAGATGATTATGATCTTGATAGTATTACCCCACGGCTTGGTAAAACGAATAGCACCCGCTTTGGTGCTTACTTGCAAGATCAACTAGATATCACCGCTAATTGGAGTGTGACAGCTGGCTTAAGGTATGATCGTTTTGAAGATAAAGATCTGTTAAATCAAACCGAGTTTTCTGATAGCGACTTAACCTACCGTATTGGTACCAGCTATAACATTAATAATATGTTCTTCCCTTATGCGCTACATGGCACTGGCTTTGTGCCGCAAAGTGCGAGTAATCAAGAAACAGCAAAGGGCGGTCCGTTCTCGCCGGAAACTAGCCGCATTAACGAGTTAGGTTTAAGAACCAAGCTATTAGCAGACACACTTGCTGTTAATATGGCTGTGTACGATATTGTCCGCGAAAACATCCTGCAGCCTAGCTTATTAGGTGATGTTGCAGGTGACGGCGTTGATGACCTAGTTGCCGTTGGTGAAGTACAAAGTAAGGGTTTTGAACTCGAAGTGGTTGGTGACATCACTGAGCGCTGGGTAGTTACTGCAAGCTACGCTTATAATGATACCCGTATAACTAAAGCCAACGACAGCATTCGTAACCAAATTCCAGATAGCGATAAATTTGCTAACGCGCCGCAAAATACTCTAGGTATATGGACACGCTATGAGCTACCTAGCTTATCGTCATCTATTTCTGCTGGCTTAGATTATGTTGATGAACAGCTTAGTTTAGGCGGTCAACGTGTTAAACCTTACACTGTTTACAACATGGCGTGGCAAACAACCGTTGATAACTGGCAATGGCAGCTATCAGTTAAGAACCTATTTGATAAAGAATACGCAAGCAGTGGCTTTATCGAGCGAACAGGGCACTTTCCTGGTGAGCCACGCCGTGTCTATTTAAGTGCTAAATACAGTTTTTAATGGTGGCGTGTGAACGCTAAAAGTTGGTTTAACTTACATTCTTGGGCAGGACTCTTCGTTGGAGTCCTGTTTTTTGTTACCTGCGTATCGGGGACACTCGCTACGTTAAGTCATGAACTCGAGTACTTAACAGACGCTAAGTACCGTGCTTTAACTTCTTCAGCCTCTACTAACTACCCAGCTCTCGAAAACACCCTTAATAAGCATTATCCGCAAGCTCAGTTACTTTATATCCAACGTCATAAGCAAGATTACCTTGCCACTGAAGCGGCTCTTAAAGTCGGTGATTCATTTCGCTTTGTTTATTTAGATGCTGCAACGGGTCGCTTACTCGGTGAAGGAGAATGGGGGCGGATATCACGGTTTTTACGTAACTGGCATATGAACTTGTCGATGGGCTGGATGGGTAAACTAATCGTCACCAGTTTGAGTATTTTACTCGTTATTTTATTGGTCTCGAGTTTTTATGTGTATCGGCGCTGGTGGCAAGGCTTTATGAAAAAGCCTGCTGCGCTAAGCCTAGATAAACGTAGTAGTTGGTCTGATTGGCATAAGCTGTTAGGGCTTTGGAGTTTATGGTTTATTGCTGTGATGGCCATCACAGGGGTTTGGTATCTGGTAGAACATGGGCTGCAAACTGCGAATGTACCTCACTATGTCTCTAGTCCACCAGCCGTGAGTGAGTTTAAAAAACAAAGCCCTAGCAAAGGTCTATCGCCAATTAGTTTATCTGCTGCTTATGAAGCTGCTCAACAGGCGTTTCCTAGCCTTGATATTCGCTATATTCGTTATCCGAGTAAAGCGGATCAGCCTATTGAAGTGCGTGGTTATAACGATGATATTTTATTGCGCCTGCGTGCTAACCGGGTTTATTTAAAACCAAGTTCCGGTGAAGTTCTTGGTATACAAAAAGGGGAAGAACTAAACCTGCTTCCACGAATTAAAGACACCGCTGATCCGCTGCACTTTGGTAACTTTGCAGGCATTGGTACCAAGCTTATTTGGGGGTTATTTGGTGCATTGATGAGCTTTGTAAGCGCTGCTGGCATCTATATGAGTTGGCTTAGGGTTAAGCGTAAAACAACGGCTGTAAAGTGGCTTGGTTTATCTGGGGTGGTTGCAATCGGTTTGGTAGTTGCTTCGCTACTAACAACAAGTTTGAGCTTTACTGAACGCAGTGTGCCTAATCAAGTTTATTCTCCTATTCTCGGTTAGCTTTTTTCCAGGCATTAAAAAAGGCGCAGTTAGCGCCTTTTTTATTGGGTTAAGAGTTTAGCCTCTTACCTTAATACCTTTTTTCTCCATGCCGCGGTAGATGATTAGCATCTGTGCGATTGAGATAAGGTTCGATACTAACCAGTAAAGTACTAGGCCAGATGGGAACCATAAGAAGAAAATAGAGAATACTACAGGCATAAAGGTCATCATTTTTTGCTGCATAGGGTCAGTAACCGTCATAGGTTGCAGCTTTTGAGTGATGAACATACTTAAACCAAATAAAACCGGTAATACGTAGTATGGGTCCATTGCTGATAAGTCATTTAACCATAAAACGAATTCAGCATGACGTAGCTCAGTTGACTCTAAGAATACGTAGAATAACGCTAAGAAGATTGGCATTTGTAGTAACAGTGGGAAACAGCCACCCATAGGGTTCACTTTTTCTTTGCGGTACATTTCCATCATAGCCTGACCGAATTTTTGACGGTCATCACCATACTTTTCTTTTAGTGCAGCCATTTTAGGCTGAAGTGCACGCATCTTCGCCATTGACGTGTATTGTGCTTTAGTAAGCGGGTACATTGCCGTTTTAACGATAACCGTGATTGCAATGATAGCTAGACCCCAGTTACCTAGGATGCTGTGTAACCACTTAAGTAGTACGAATAATGGTTGTGAGATAAACCATAACCAACCGTAGTCTACAGTTAGGTCTAAGTCTGGGTGAATTGCTTCTAGTACGTCAGACTCTTTCGGGCCCATATAGTAAGTTGAGCTAAGTGTTGCTTGCGTACCAGCTTGTACGTTAACTGCTTCACCTTTAGTACCAATAATTGCCGCATTCCCAGCAACTAATTTGCTGTAAAGGGTATTTTGTTGGTCTTGCTTTGGTACCCATGCACTTACAAAGTAGTGTTGAATAAATGCAATGTAGCCGCCAGCTGTAGTGATGTTAAGATTTTTATCAGCCATGTCTGAGAAGCTGTACTTTTCGTATGGCTCTTCTTCAGTACCAAATGCTGCACCTAAGTAGTTTTGATCTACTAAGCTACCTTTTTCTTGTACTGTGCGTTTTACTTGCGTGTATAACTGAACTTGAATTGGATCAGCTGTTACGTTGTTTACTGTGTACTCTAAATCTACAGCGTAGTCGCCTTTTTTGAAGATATAAGTTTTAGTAAACGTCACACCTTTACTGTCAGTAAACTCAAGTGGTACACTTAGCTCATCACCCGTTAAAGTAAATGCTTTTTGTGTGGTTTTATAAACAGGGCGACCAGCAACAGTTGCGTCAGGACCATTTAAACCAATTAAGCCACTTTGCGAGAAGTATTGCTTACCATCGAACTCACCTAATAGCATGTAAGGTGTGTTACTGCCTTTTTCTTCTTCGTACTGAAGTAAGTCTGTTTCAATGATGTCACCACCACGGGTGTCAATTTTAACAGTGAATACGTCAGTTGTTACATCGATAACTGAGCGCTTTGCTGTCGTTACAGCTGGAACTTCACCGTCAGATGATGCAGGAATAAAGTCATCAGATTCTGGTGTTGTTGCGCCTAGTGTTTGTGTTGTGGCACTTGGATCAGCCTTTGGTGCGTTGTAGTCGTTATTCCATTCTTGAAATAATAAAAACGACACAAGCATCAAGCCGATTAATAAAAACGTGCGTTGCGATTCCATAACAGCTCTTATTTCTCGTGTTGGTGGTTAATATGATTTTTTGCCGGTACGGGATCATCCCCACCAGCATGTAAAGGGTGGCATTTTAATATGCGTTTAACAGCTAACCAACTGCCTTTTACACTTCCATGCAAATTAATTGCTTGAATAGCGTAACTAGAGCAGGTTGGATTAAAACGACAATGCGGGCCTAATAGTGGGCTTATCCATTTTTGATAGCCGCGTATTAGCATGACTAAACAGCGCTTTGGAATAGCAACAAGTGGTTTAAGTAACCTCATGATGTGTCTGCCCCTGCGTTAATTTAGTCAATGGATACCATGAATTTAAATTCCCATCGTAGAATTTTAAATGCATGATTAAAAGGTGAGCTAAAGATACCTTAATTAAGCCTGTAATTCTATTGCTATCAGGCTTGTTTATTAGATTTAGCTGATTTATTCGGGCGTTTTTTAAATGGTGGTGGTTTAGGTGCACCAGGCTTGCAGCGTTCGTTAATTTTTCGCCACAATTTATTTAGTTGCTTTGTTAGCTCTTCGTTTGACTGTTCATCAATACCACTTTTAACCATAAGCACAATATCAATGTTATCGAGTTTATGTTGATTTAAACGGAAACTTTCGCGAGCAAGTCGTTTAATTCGATTACGTTGACAGGCTTTTTTAACGCGTTTTTTTGCGACCGTAAGACCTAATCGAGGATTAGTTTGGTCATTGCGTTTAGCTAATAGGGTAAAGAAAGGAGTCGCAGCGCGTGCTGGTTCATTAAAGATTCGAGAGTAATGCGAGGGAGTTAACAGACGTAACTCCCTGCTGAAGCTAAAGTCTTCCACTTATATATTAAGCAGAAAGAACTTTACGGCCTTTAGCACGACGACGAGCTAATACTTTACGGCCATTTGCTGTTGCCATACGAGCACGGAAACCGTGTGTACGTTTGCGTTTTAAAACGCTAGGTTGAAAAGTTCTTTTCATAACAATTCCATCCGATCGGTTAAGGTTAAAACATCCTATGCAGGTCGCGATCCTGGCACAGGTGCCATTGCGAGCGCGAGATATTATAGATGAAGACAACAAAAGTCAATCATTAAAACGCTGCAGAGGCCGTAATTATAAAGGATCCTTTTAACTGATCATATAGGATCATCATAAATAAGAAGTTTTCCACAGCCTCTGTATAAAAAGTGAATAAAAGCTTGGGAAAAGCCAATTCGATCGTAGAATTTGATCGCGATCTGGCTGCAAATTTGTTATGATCACTGTTCGAGCTTAAAAAATAATTTTCTTAAAAATCAGTGTTTTATTCTTTTATGTTGCTGAGATCATATTTTTCATAAAAATCAATCTTGTACTTGTGGATAAAGTACCTTCATAATAGTCG
>NZ_BRCZ01000017.1:0-59242 GCF_023708065.1 Pseudoalteromonas sp. NCCP-2140
TGGAGCAGGAATAAAGAAAGAACAAGTATAAACTGGCTATTTAATGTTGAATCAGCTCGTGAAAAACTTGAGAGGGCTTATGGTGCCCTCAACTAGTCAGAACTTGTGTGATGAAGTACTAGGTGCTAGGTGCTAGCAGCATAGTGTTGGTTATGGGTTGGTATACAAAAGAAAGAGCTAATTCCTATTTCATAAATCATAAAACCAGCAAAAAAGCCGATTAAGATCAGTCGCGATCAATTGCTTACGGCTCCATTTTCTCATACTATCAATTTGTTCAAATACAGAGATTAAACGTGGTCGATGATAGTTTGACCATTCAAGAGATCGCCACCTACCTAAAGCTAAATTAAAGACGGCATATAGACTTGCAAGTGAAGGCAAACTTCCTGGTTTTAAAGTAGGCGGAAGTTGGCGCTTTAAGCGGACCGATTTAGAAAAGTGGATTGAAGAACAAAAACAAAAATAAGGACGTTTTATGATCCCTAGTTATCAAGAATTCATGCGACCCTTTCTCGAAATTGCTCATCAAGCTGATGGCAAAGAAGTTAGGTTACGCGATGTGATAAATCAGTTAGCTGATAAGTTCTGTCTATCTGAAGCTGAACGTGAAGAGACACTGCCAAGCGGCAAACAATCAATTCTTGATAACCGTGTTGGTTGGGCTAGGACTTACCTAACTAAAGCAGGCTTGCTTGAAACCACACGACGAGCACATTTTGTGATCACCGCTCGTGGTATATCCGCTTTGCAAGATCCCAGCGTTGAAATAGACAATGACTATCTAAAGCAATTTGATGAATTTGTCGCATTTAAGCAAAAGACAAATGAATCAGATGCCCCTAGCATTGATGTAGAGTCAGACAAAGACATTACCCCTGATGAAGCGCTAAGAGCTGCCTACAAAAAGATTAACGATGCACTTGCTCAAGATATCATCGATAGAACCCGTAAAGTCACCCCAGCTTTTTTTGAAGACCTATTAATTGAGCTTCTAGTCGCCATGGGATATGGCGGTACAGGCGAAGGTGCTGCTCACGCACTTGGTAAAACCGGTGACAATGGTGTAGATGGAGTAATTGACCAAGATCCACTAGGAGTTGATCAAATCTATATCCAAGCCAAACGTTATGCCGAAGGCAATAACGTAAGTGCTGGTGACATCCGAGACTTCTTTGGAGCGCTAAATCTTAAAAAAGCGCAGAAAGGTATTTTTATTACTACCTCGGATTTCACCACATCAGCTATCGAAACAGCACAAAACTTAGGTACTCGCATTGTACTTATCAATGGCACTGAATTAGCCAAGCTCATGCTGCGATACAACATCGGCAGTCGAGACGAGCAGGTATTGCACCTGAAGAAAATAGACGAAGAATTTTTTGAGAATTAATAACGAGACCACACATGAATAATGCAGAACAGCAATTTTTAAAAGAACTAGACATTAAACTTTGGTCAGCAGCTGATAAATTGCGTAATAACCTTGATGCCGCTAACTATAAGCATGTTGTACTAGGTATCATTTTTTTGAAATATGTATCTGATGCTTTCGAGGAGCGCCAACAAGAGTTAAGGCAGTTGTTTACTCAGGACGATAGCGATGACAATATTTATTACATGCCTCGTGAAGATTATGACTCGGACGAAGAATACAACGAAGCAGTAAACTCAGAGTTAGAGCTGCACGAATACTACCAAGAAAAAAACGTATTCTGGGTGCCAAAGCAATCTCGTTGGGGATTTTTAAAAAGTACAGCAGCTTTACCAATGGGTTCAGAGGTTGAGCTCGAAAATGGTCAAAGCTTTAAGCTTACGTCAATTTCCAAGCTACTCGACAATGCGCTCGACGCCATCGAAACGTACAAAATTGATGGTAAGCTGGCAAACGAAAAACTAAAAAACGTATTGCCTGACATTTCAAGATACGAAGTCGACAACCATAACTTAATTGAACTTATCAATAAATTCTCTGACACCAGCTTCCGCAATCCTGAATACAACGGCCAAAAACTCGATTTACACAGCAAAGATATTTTGGGCCACGTTTATGAATACTTCCTAGGGCAATTCGCCTTAGCAGAAGGTAAACAAGGTGGTCAGTATTACACCCCAAAAAGCATAGTTACACTGATCGTTGAAATGCTCCAGCCTTATCAAGGCCGAGTCTATGATCCGGCAATGGGGGCCGGAGGCTTCTTTGTGAGCAATGATAAGTTCATCGAAGCTCATGCCGCTGATAAACATTACAACGCAGCAGAGCAGCGCAAACATATTTCTGTTTATGGCCAAGAAAGCAACCCGACGACTTGGAAGCTAGCCGCCATGAATATGGCCATTCGCGGAATCGACTTTAACTTTGGTAAAAAGAATGCCGATACCTTCTTAGATGATCAACACCCCGACCTGCGTGCTGACTTTGTGATGGCCAACCCGCCGTTTAATATCAAAGACTGGTGGCACGCTAAATTAGAGGGTGATATCCGCTGGAAATATGGCACACCGCCGCAAGGTAATGCCAACTACGGCTGGATACAACACATGCTGCACCACCTTAACGATAACGGCTCAATGGGCTTACTACTCGCTAATGGTTCTATGAGTTCCAATACCAACAACGAAGGCGAGATCCGTAAAGCGCTTATCGAGGCTGATCTTGTCGAATGTATGGTGGCTTTACCTGGGCAGCTATTCACAAATACGCAAATTCCTGCCTGTATTTGGTTTTTAACCAAAAACAAAAAAGGCGGTACGTCGCCAACACAGAAAGGCAAACGTGATCGCCGTGGTGAAACCCTGTTTATTGATGCGCGTAACCTCGGTTTTATGAAAGACCGCGTTCTGCGCGATTTTACTAATGATGATATTGCCAAAATAGCCGATGTTTTTCACGCTTGGCAAACGGGTACTGACTATCAGGACGAAAAAGGCTTTTGCTTTAGCGCCAAACTAGAAGACATGCAAAAGCATGATTATGTACTAACGCCCGGGCGATATGTCGGTGCAACTGAGGCAGAGGAAGATAGTGAACCATTTGCAGAAAAAATGCAGCGATTAACCGCGCAATTAAAATCCCAGTTTGAAGAGTCAGACCGATTAGAAAAGGCGATTAAGGATAATCTGGCTGAGTTAGGGTATACCATATGAAAATGCAATCTCATCCAGATTTAGGGAATATACCTACACATTGGGAAGTAGCTGAATTAGGTGATGTCGCAGATGTTACAAAGCTGGCGGGTTATGAGTTCACCAAACATATAAAATATATCGAAGACGGTGAAATTATTGCATTGCGCTCTCTGAATGTGGTGGATGGTCAACTTGATCTTTCCAATGTAAAACGAATTGCAAGAACCGTTTCTGAGGAGCTTCCTCGTTCAAAACTGTTTCAAAATGACTTGCTACTAACTTATACGGGATCAAAATTAGGTGATACTGCATTGATAGACAACAATGACACATATCACTTAGCTCCAAATGTTTGTCGACTCAGAGCCAATGAAGATGATGATGCCTATTTCCTATATGTTTACTTAAGAAGTAAAGTTTTTGCTAACTTGCTTGATAGCTTTAAGGTCGGAAGTGGTCAGCCAACAGTTCCGATGAAAAATATACGGAAAATTCCTTTACCTTGGCCTCCTAAAGAAGAACGCAAAAAAATAGGACTTATTTTCAGCGGGTTAACAGAAAAGATCGAGCTCAACACTCAAACCAACCAAACCCTAGAGCAAATCGCTCAAGCTCTATTCAAAAGCTGGTTTGTCGATTTTGATCCCGTCAAAGCCAAGATTGAAACTTTGGCAACGGGTGGTAGCGCTGATGATGCAGAGCTCGCTGCCATGCGTGTGATTTCTACCAAAACTCTTGATGAACTGAACAGTTTAAATGCCAGTAACCCCGAGGCATTTAGAAAGCTAGCTGAGGCTGCCTCGCTATTCCCCGAAAAGCTCGTTGAGTCTGAGTTGGGATTGATTCCTGAAGGGTGGAAAGTCGGAACACTGGACAGCCACACATCTATGATTATCGATCATCGTGGCAAAACACCTAAGAAGTTAGGTAGTGATTGGGTTGAGAAAGGTTACCCAGCGATATCTGCAAAAAACATTAAATCCAAAAAGATTGTTCGCCCAGACACAATTCGTTTTATCGATGAAGCTACATACAAGAAATGGATGAAAGAGCCGCTTATCAAAGGTGACATCATCATGACTTCTGAAGCGCCTATGGGCGAACTATACTTCTTTGATGGCTCAGAAGATTTTTGCTTAAGCCAAAGACTATACGGTCTCAGAGCTAACAGTGATGTTTGTAGTCCAGAATATTTGTTTAACTGGCTCCAAACAACAAAAGCAAAGGCAGATATGGAAGGTCGAGCTTCTGGTACAACTGCATTAGGCATTAAGCAAGCTGAGCTTCGAAAGGTCAAGATTTTGACCCCACCACTAGAACTTCTAGAAAAGTACAGTGCTGTAGCTAGTAATCTAGTCGATATGGCAGCGAAAAATAATGCACAAAATACAGTTCTTGAAGACCTACGTGACACCCTACTTCCTAAATTGCTTTCCGGCGAAATCGATTTAACAAGTGAGGTTATTGCATGACAACGTCAACTGCTTATTGGGATGAAATCCCCCTCTGGAATAGTGAAAATCCAAGCCAAAGTTTCGAAATTACGGCTGACCACGTAAGTGGTCGTATCCCAGTAACCAGAATCGAGCATTGGCGCGACTTTTCTTCTTTGCTGGAAAGCCCGTTTTTTAATCGTGTTGACGAGCAATCTATTTTTCGCGGTCACCGCCGCTTTGATTGGGAAATGACGCCAACACTCGCGCGTGTTACAGAAAATGGCATTGTAACAGAGGAGGTTGCTAAACAGCAGCTAGACATGTTCCGTAAGGCCATTAGAGGTCGTATTGCAGACCACTCATTGCTCGATGATGAAAATGAACGTGAGCATGATGAACTATGGTCAATCGGTCAGCATCACGGTTTAATGACGCCGTTGCTCGATTGGACTTACTCACCTTATGTAGCTTTGTTTTTTGCTTTCGCCAAAGAGGATCAAACAGACGAAAAAGACAATCCTTACCGTGCTGTGTATATCTTAAATAAAAGCTTTATATCGGATGATGAGCTTTGCCCTGATATTCGCGTATTTGAGCCGAAAAAAGACGATCACGGCCGCTTGGTTAGCCAAGCCGGGCTTTTTACTTTTTCGCCTTATGACGCCACGATTGAAAACAAGTTAACAGATTACCTAGCAAGTGAACTAGAAAATATTCAATCAAGCTATTCTGGTGAAGGTGAAAATAAAGAAGTAGACGAAAGGAAACTGAGCAAACAAGAAGCCTTTCATATTGCTCCGTATATTTGCAAGGTGTATATCAAAAACGAAGAACAGCAAGAGTGCTTAAAACACCTTAGGCGTATGAATGTTCATCACGCTAGCTTATTTCCGGATTTAATTGGCGCAGCGGACTATTGCAATATATTTATGGCGGAGATTGAACGTGATAAGGCCTTGCAGAAACAGTACGCTGAGCCTGCACATGAATCTGCAACTGAAGACACTGAACAACCAGCGCAAGCGACACTGCCACTGAGTCAAAATGTTGGTTCCATTCTCGAGTTACTGAAATCCACGCCCGAAAGCCAAGAAGTGGAGCCTAACCGTATTCAGTTAATTGCCGATGAGTTGAATAAGTATTTATCAAAATCCATGGTTGTGGACTGGCAAGCTCGTGAAACTGTGCAAGCTGAAATGAAAAATACTACCCGAGTGTTATTGCGCAAATATGGTTACCCCGTGAATGCGAGAGATACCATCGTTGAAAATATTTTAGATGTAGTTGGTGGAGGGATTGACCAATGAATGAAGAGCAATTAGAAAACCTCTGCTTAAGCTGGTTCCAAGAAGGTGGTTGGGATGTTTTGCATGGCCCTGATATTGCCCCAGATAGCGACAACCCACTTCGTAATGATTACGCGCAAGCGGTATTGGATGGTCAACTTAGAGCCGCATTTGAAACGATCAATAAACACCTTCCTACTGCACAGGTTGAGCATTGCTACGAGCAGTTTAAAGCGATTGTTTTAAAACCTGAAAGTTTGGATTTAATCACCAACAACCGCGCATTTCATCGGTTGTTATTGGAAGGTGTGCCGGTTGAATACAAAAAAGACGATGGTGAACCAATTGCAGACCATGCGTTTATCATTGATTTCGATAAACTAAACAACAACACCTTTTCAGTCGTCAATCAGTTCACGATTACTGGCACTAAACAGCCACGTAGGCCTGATGTGATTTGCTTTATTAATGGCTTACCGATTGCTGTGCTTGAGCTGAAAAGCCCAAGCGATGAAAACGCCGATATTTGGGATGCCTTTAATCAGCTTCAAACCTATAAAGATGAAGTCTCAGACCTTTTCATCTTCAATGAGGCGTTAGTCGTCAGTGATGGTTACACCGCTCGGGTAGGCTCTCTAACTGCTAACCAAGAGCGTTTTATGCCTTGGCGCACTATTAAGAATGAAAACGATAAACCGCTACTGGAGTGGCAGCTAGAAACCATGGTTCGCGGTTTTTTTGATCGTGAGTTGCTGCTGGATTACATACGATTTTTTGTATTGTTCGAAACAGACGGTGAGACAATCATTAAAAAGATTGCTGGTTATCACCAGTTTCATGCCGTGCGTGAAGCGGTAAAGGCCACGGTTATTGCGGCGCAGCAAATCGATGGTATAAGCGAGAAGCGGGCAACCTATGCTGATGAGGTTGTACCTGGTAGTAAAAAAGCCGGTGTGGTTTGGCATACACAAGGCAGCGGAAAAAGTATTTCAATGTGTTGCTATGCTGGTATGTTGCTTCAGCAAAAGGCCATGAATAACCCAACGTTGATTGTTGTTACCGACCGCAATGATCTAGATGGGCAGCTCTATGCCACGTTCTGCAACGCAGTAGAGCTTTTAAAGCAAACACCTGTTCAAGCATCTGACCGAGATGCATTAAGGCAGCTATTAGCTGAAAGAGAGTCCGGCGGTATCATTTTTACCACAGTACAAAAGTTTGCCCTGCTTGACGACGAAAAACATCATCCAATACTCAATGACCGACACAATATTGTTGTTATCTCGGATGAAGCACACCGCAGCCAGTATGGTCTTAAAGCGACGCTGAGTGCCGATGGCCAATATAAGTTTGGTTACGCCAAGCATATGCGCGATGCGCTGCCGTTTGCTTCTTTTATAGGCTTTACTGGTACACCCATTTCACAAGAAGACAAAGACACCCGCGCTGTATTTGGTGGGTATGTGTCCATCTACGACATTCAAGATGCTGTAGATGATGGCGCAACTGTTCCTATTTATTACGAGTCACGCTTGGCAAAGCTTGATTTGAACCACGCTGATATTGCTGAGTTGTCAGATCAAGTTGATGAAGTGGTCGAGGACGAAGAGGACGTCAGCAACCGTGAAAAAACCAAAGGGGAATGGAGCCGACTTGAAAAGCTGGTTGGTGCTACACCCAGATTAAGCCAAGTTGCGGCTGACTTGATCGAGCACTTTGAAACGCGCAATGCCACCATGGATGGTAAAGCCATGATCGTTGCCATGAGCCGTGATATTTGTGCGCATCTCTATAATGAAATTGTTGCACTGCGCCCAGAATGGCATTCGGATGACCCGGAAAAAGGGGCCATTAAGATTGTTATGACTGGGTCGGCTTCGGACAAGCCACTTCTGCAACCTCATATCTATAATAAACAAACGAAAAAACGCTTAGAAAAGCGCTTTAAAGATATTAACGATCCACTGAAACTCGTCATTGTAAGGGATATGTGGCTAACCGGGTTTGATGCGCCTTGTTGTCACACCATGTATATCGATAAGCCGATGAAAGGCCATAACCTGATGCAGGCAATTGCTCGGGTTAACCGCGTGTTCAAAAATAAGCCAGGCGGTCTAGTTGTTGATTACATCGGTATAGCCAATGAACTTAAGCAAGCATTAAAAACCTATACAGACTCTAAAGGTAAAGGCGAGCCAACACTCAATGCAGAAGAAGCGTTTTCTATTCTTTTAGAAAAAATTGATGCTATCCGTGGCATGTTCGGTAAAACACCAAAGTCTGATGGGTTAGACATATCGGGCTATGAAACACAAGCGCATAAACTATTGGTGCCTGCCGCCAACTATATTCTCGGCCTAGAGGATGGTAAAAAGCGTTTCTTAGATTTAGTGTTGGCGGCGACAAAGTCCTACTCACTATGCAGCACATTGGATGAGGCTAAAGAGTTAAGGAAAGAAATCGCCTTTTACTCAGCCATTAAGGCCGCTATCAGCAAATTTACTAGCGTAGATAAAAAGCGCACTCAGGAAGAAAAGAACTCTGCACTGAAACAGATTCTAGATAACGCAGTGATCGCTGAAGGTGTTGCTGACGTGTTCGCACTTTGTGGCTTAGATAAACCCAATATTGGCTTACTATCGGACGAGTTTTTAGAAGACGTACGACAAATGCCAGAGCGCAACCTTGCTATTGAGTTACTTGAGAAACTACTCAAGGACGACATTAAAGCGAAAACACGTAATAATGTGGTGCAGGAGAAGAAGTTCGCAGACCGCTTGCAAGAAACGCTTAGAAAGTACAATAACCGCGCCATTGAAACGGCTCAGGTTATAGAAGAACTGATTCAAATGGCGAAAGAGTTTCAGGAAGAAATGATGCGCGAGGCTGAACTGGGGTTAAATCCAGATGAAATCGCGTTTTATGATGCCCTAGCCAACAATGAAAGCGCTGTACGTGAACTTGGAGATGAAATCCTTAAAAAAATTGCCGTCGAAATTACTGACAAACTCAGAAAATCGACCACGGTTGACTGGCAAGTTCGTGACAGTGTTCGAGCTAAATTAAAAATACTCGTGCGGCGTACATTGCAGCGTTACAAATATCCACCTGATAAAGCTGTTGAGGCCGTAGAGCTCGTTTTAGAACAAGCTGAAAAGCTATCGAATTCATGGACTAAATAAACAAAAGCGAACCATCTCTGGTTCGCTTTTTTATTTTACTGGCCTCAGAATTCAACTATCGGTTGCAAACTTTATTTGAGTTGCAAACTTAATTCCGATAGTTGCATTCTTTATTCGAGATCTACATTTTTAATCTGCCTTCTAACGACTAATATCTAATAACTCTTTTTTCGGCGTTAAAACACCTCCTACAACTCGTTCCTCGCAACTTTCCCCTTTACTCTCGCTAACATTCTCCAACAAAAAAGCCGTTACATTGCTGCAACGGCTTTTTGGCATTTGAGTTTAATCATGATCAGAGTTGTTATAGTTTGGGAAAATGCAGTTTTTTAGACCACATTTTTCATAGCAGAGTTTTTAGTTTTAGATTGGGAATATTTATACAATTTAATACCCCCAATCACATGGTAGTTATTATAGTTTGGGAATCAAAACACTAAACTAAGCTATTTCCAAGGAATCCTGTGTTTTCAACATATTTAAAAAATCATCTGTAGATTTTACTGATAATTCAACCTTCAAAAAATCAGCTATTTTTAATACAGCGTCATTAGGGTCTTTCTTATCTTGAATTGATTGACTCAAGCTATCAGATAAAGCCTTAAATCTAAGTTTGTCTTCAGCAAGCTTTTGTAAACTAGCGGTTTCAAAAGCATCTGTATTTTCTTTGATTTGCTGAACTCGCATTTCAAAAATCTCTTTAATGCGTTTTGTTCGTAGTTCTGATTTAGTAGAGAAGATATCAGCTTTATCTAGTACATATACAACCAATGAGGAAGCTATACCAGATAGTAATGCCAAAGCTATATCCTGCAAAAATGGAATTGGAATAGCAGGAAGGATTGACGACTCAAAGTAAAACACTACAAACGTCACTACTGTAGCAGAGAAAAGCTTCAAAATAGCATCAGCTTTCTGAGCTCCACTCATTTCATTAGATGATTTGCTTAATATTTTTAATGCTCCAACTAAAGCCGAAAAACCTTCTATCAATATAGTCAATATTGATTTAAAAATACCAGTAGCTAAGCCAATAATACTATCTATTATAACCTTGCAAAAATTATCAAAAAAATCTTTTAGTGCTTTTGTTAAGGTAGGAACTATTTCCGTACGTATATACTGCATAACTCGTTTAAGTCTAACTTTTAAACCTTCAAGAGCGGAATCTTCACCAACGCCTGCATCAATCCCGTTTTTAAAAGAGTCATTGAATTCATAAAAAATCGGTTTTAACATCAATAATACAGCATGTCCGAGTGCTTGATGGCCTGTTTGCTCACCTGCTTTTGTTGAAGCTTGCGTAGCAATTTCAGCTGTATTATCTTTTATATTATTAAATGCAGCATCTTGAGCTGCTTTAAAATTGCTCTTAGCAGCCTCTTTTTCCATAGCAACACCTGCTTCAAGGCTACTCCCAGTAAAGGACTCATTAATACGATCTAACTGCTCTTGTTCGCTTTTTGACAATTTAGTTGTTTTCTTTTTTGATAATAATTGTTCCTTTTTTTCTTTGATATTTGCAAATGTTCCATCAAGCTTCATCTTATTTTGACGTTCAGAAATACTAGCTAAATTCTCGTCGCTATTAACAATCGTTTTACCATTTTCCTTTGTTAAAAGTATATTTCCACCAAATTGGCGATGAAAGCTTTCTGATGATTGTAAATGCTCAGTATTTACAGTATTTAAAGTAGAAGAACCTTGTCCTTGACGATATAACTTCTTGCCATCCAAGTCATTTTTTATAGTTCCATCTCTTCTTGTATTTTTTACTTTATGAGCTTCTAATTTATGTTTCTGTACATTACCACGTTTGCCCGGTGTAACTTTTCGACTCCCTTTAAGTTGTTGTTTAGTGCTTAATGCATGGCTACTTGCGTGAATATTTTTATATTCAAAGCAATTAATATCTTCCCAAAGTCTAGAAGCAGTTAGCCCCGTTCTATCCAGCTTTAGATCTTTGTGAGTAATAACACTATCAAGTACACTTAACCCTAAAGGAGTAACTAACTCATCTACTACATTCTGATTTGATTCAAAGTCCTTGTATACATTATCTATAACGTCTAATGATGAGCGCTGTTCAAATAACTCCATATCAATCAAAATACGACTGGCTTGTAACGGAGAGGCTCCATTTAGTTTTGATGCAACATCTTCACTAGAGAGACTTATTTGCTCATATTTTTTAGTGCTATTACTCATAATTTCCCTTTTAAATTAAGCAGACAATTTAGCTTCTGTTACTTTTTGAAATAACAATTCAGAAGCTTCAACATCCTTGACGATCACCTCGCCTTCTGAACTTAAGTACCCTAAATTAGCCATTTGTTTTAGAACTATCGATAAATTAAACAATGCTTGGAACTCTTCTAAATGTACAATAGGTAGTAATTTAAAATCTAATTTCAAACTAAAAACGTTACTAGCATCAGACGACTGTTTTACACGTTGAGACTGGATCCCAAACTCAAAACGATCTAATAAAGATGAGTAGTTTTTAATAAGTTGTTCAAAATAATTAACTACGTTATCAATTGATTCAGATACAACTTCTAACTTTGTTTGTTGAGCTTTCATTTTTTCGATTTCTTCAAATACTCTCTCGCGCTCTTGTTTGACTCGCTCAAGTGATTCTTTTGCCTTTTTTCTTGAAAAAAAGCCCAAAGTTAAAATCATTCCAGCAGTCTCTAAAAAACCCATTTGATCGAAATCAATTAGAATCAAATTCTCTTTACTTCTGATCTCTTGGTTCTTATTTAACTCATAGATTGAGCCGTCAAAAAAGTCTTCGAAAGGTAAGCCTTTTACCGTTACATTGTGAATACGATTAGCAATAGATTTAAAGCGTTCAAATTGCTTTTCATAAATTTCTTTTTTATTTAAATTAATTTTTGAGACTTTTTCTTGTATTTCTTGGCTAATCTGTTGAACAGCCTCTTGATAATTAGCTCTCGCTTTATCATATCGTTCATTAATTTCATCATGGATTGCTTCAGCTTCGTCAGTATAATGCTTACCAGTGAATGCATTCCAAACCTTTGAGCAGGTTTCTTTAACTTTATCTACTATGCTAGATGCAGTACTTTTTAGAGAATTACATTTACTTGCAACCCAACTTTTCGCTCTACTAAGCCACCCCATTTTCTTCTCCCTTAAAAATCAGGTTATAGCCCTCACTAACAATATCATTCATCGCTTCAACCCATCGTTGATAGCGCTTATATTCATACGCCTCGATTTCAAAAGTATTAGCTAACTTAGCCATAAATTTTTCTTCTTCTTCGCAGAAATCACCATCCGCTAAAAGGATACCGAATAGTTCAATAATGATTATTCTTTTCGATTTTATAGACGATTTACCAAGTACTTTAATTACAGAATCAATATTGTCTTGTTTCTGAACCTTAAAACCACTTAAATCACACTCATTAAGGAACGAAGCAAAAACTTCTTGTTCCTCCTCTTTATGCTCCCCATTTAAGCCCATTGAAAATTTGGCTAGCTCTAAAAAGTTTTTCTTCTCACCAATGTTTAATTCAGATAAATACACTCAAATACTCCTAATAGCTTTTTTCTACTTTTTCGACAGTACCGTGCTCGTTACGAACGTGCTCGACTCTAGATTGCACTTCTCCAGCACCATCGTATAAATATTCAAATATAACGTTTCCATCGAGATCAAACTCAACACCTTTTTGAGGTTTTCCGGCATCATCAAAATACATTTGATACTTTAAGTGCTCGCCAGAAAATGTATCCGTACTTCTTTTTATTCCATTTTCATAAAAAACATTTGTAATTTGACCAGTGAATTTATCCTCAATAGTCAATACCTTGCAATCACCTAATTTTTTTACAAAATCTTCTGATTCAACAGTTAAGTCTTTATGCTTTGCTAACTCATTTGTTAACTCAATAAGGTTATCTACTCGTATAGATTGCAAAATTGAACTTAAATTTTCGAAGTTCGATAGCTGTTTTTGGTTCGTATCAAATGCTATTTTGCGTTGTTCTTTAGTTTGTTCACTCAATAATTTAGTAATACTCGTCTCTACATTATTTAAATTACTTAAAAGAGTACTTTGATTTTGCTCTTCACATTTCAATGAAGTTTCAAAGCCTCTATTCAATTCTTGTGTCATTTCAGACTTAGTGTCTTTAATCAAAGCTTCAGTTCGCTGCGCTGACTCAACAACCATACCCACTTGTTCTTTCTGTGCTGTCGTCAAATCAGAATGAAAACGAGTAATGAGATTTTCAAGTTCTGTAGCTTTTTCTCTTGTAACTTGCTTTTGTGCATTACTACTATCAACAGAGCTCTGCTCAAGAGCAACTAACTTTTCTTTAACCAAATCCGTTAGCTCTTGAAGGCCATCTCTGAGTTGATTTGTTGACTCATCAACTTTTTTTGCAGTTGCTTCCTCTGACTTTAAAATTCGACTATGTATTATGTAAGTTGACAAAATACAAATTAAGGCAACTCCTAAAGTCGCAAAAAAAACTAAATTAAGATTAATGTCCATAAATATCCTTTTGATTATTCAAGTAGTTTAAAAGTTGGTTGTTGAGTTTATGCCTTAAGTCTATAGGCTCGATGATCTGTACGTGTGGAAGCCATTTCATAATAAGAGGAAATAACTGCTTTTGATTCGCTACAATTACTGAGAAAAAAATACTTCCATTAGAAGATGTTGATTCTAAATGCTGATTTGGGAATGACTTTTTCCGAAGAAGATAATGAGCCACTTCGGCAGAAGCGCTAAGTAAGACCTTTACTTGCTCTCCACCAAACCAAATCGTTTTAGAGGTTTTTATTTTTGTTTGTATGTTGGGAGCTTTAATGAAATGACCAGTATTATTAGGCCAAATTGTTTTCATTAATGAGATGTGAAACGACTTTAAAGTACCGCTATCCGTTCCAGCCAAATACCAAAAACCGTCAAAATGGACTAAATTATATGGCTCTATATCTGAATAGTTCTTCCCTTTATAAGAGAAGCTAATTCTCCTGTTGTTTCTTATTGCACTTTCTAGTTGTTGAAATTTAGTGCTAATCGCTGAAGTGTCATGATACTCATAATCATTAGTTTTAATTAAATACACTTCATCCTTAGAATTTCCAATTAAGGAATCTAATAGCTCATTGGTAAAAAAAGGAAAAAGTTCACGAACTCCACTTTTCTCTGCAAAAAGGGCTATCGCTTTGTGATTGAGCTTACTCGGTGATGACCTTTCTAAAAACCACTCACCTGTTGGAGTGCATTGAATATCAAGGAAAGAAAGTCGCTCATAGATATCTCTTCTCAGAGTACGAGCTGAAACATTAAAATAAACGCTTAGATGTGAAGGGCTTAGTAACTCCCCTGCATTCAACATGCTCAACAATTCGGCTAACCTTTGGGCTAACTTCGTATCTGCCATGTTCAAAACTCCCCTTAATTCCTTGGGTATATCCTAACCTTTGGGCTGGTCAGGTTGTGTCCTTACAAAAACAATATACAACTTTTAAAGAAATTGCACTAAATTTTAGACTAAAAATTAATACCTTATGATTACCAGAAAACTCTTAAACGAAATCTAGATAAGTCATGGTATTTAATCCGAGACAATACTGCCAGTCTCCCCTCGTACAAAGCATAATTTCTGCCTACCTCAATCTCCTAATGCTTCACAGTATTTATCAACAAGTGAGATTTCGAAATTCTTACCTATTAGTATCTACACTTCGGGCATCTAAAGTTAAATTGTCTATTACGCTATGTAGCTATATTTTAGTTTATTAACTGCTTGCTTTATCAATTCGCGGCCGCGAATAGAGTTCATATAATGACGCGGAGGCTCGCTATTAAACAGTAAAACCGAAGTATCTAGGAAAACACATAGGGTCAGGTATTGCTATTTGACTTTTCTCTAACTTCTTCGCGCGAAATAAATTCCACGCCTACGGCATCGGGTTTAGCCTTGGTTGTGTGAAAGCACAATCTGACTCAAAACTTATAGCTTAAAGCTCCTTTACTCTTTCCCCTTTACCCTCGCTAACTTGTATTCTTAATCTAACTTCTAATCACTGATATCTAATAACTCTTTTTCAGCGTTAAAACGCCTCCTACAACTCGTTCCTCGAAACTCGTATCTTTCCCCTCGCAACTCGCTAACTTGTTGGGTTTCGCTCCGCTCTACCCAACCTACAAGCTGATAGCTCCCTTCCCCCTTTACTCTCGCTAACTTTCCCCTCGCTAACTTTCTCCAAAACACAAAAAAGCCGTTACATTGCTGCAACGGCTTTTTGGCATTTGAATTTAATTGTCGTACTCTAATAAAGTTTGTGAATCGGGTATTTGATTTATAAGAGCTTTTTAAAGACGAAAACCGAATATAGTTTGTGAACATCCCCATAACTGAATCGACTCTTTCCCTTCAAAATTTAATAAAGTTTGTGAGTAGTTTTGCTAATAATAGTCATCCCTTGGATCATGATATGGGTCAAAACCATGTTCGTGAATTACCCTCTTGATAAACGCAATATCAGTAAACTCTTCACTTCTATATATCAGCCAACTAAATAACCTTACAATGCTGTGAATTTCAGGCCGATTTTCACCTCTCCACGACAATAGGTGCTGCATTATCAACCGAGGCCCATCATCAAGTTCATTTAGTCTACTTTTTACGTTGGAAGGTAATCCTGATAGCTGTCGTAATTCAGTTACATCTTTTATGTCGTTTAACTCAAAAGGCATTTCTCCAAAAAACACGTTATAAGCAAAAATGCCAAAAGCCCAAGTATCATAATTTTTTGTCGCTGAACCATGTTCCAAAAAGTCTGGAGGCATAGAAACAAATGAAGTCAATAAACGCTTATTGTTATCATGAAAAACTAACTGCTCATCAACATCTCGTTCAATGCCGTAAATATAGGCATTTTCAAGGTCATCGGATTGACAATTACCTAGATCTAAAAATTTAACTCTTGGATCATTTTCGGTTCTGTCACGGTCATACTTAGGCATCTCAAAGTCATCTAACAGTAAAATATTACTTGGGTGAAGGTCTCTATGTGTATATCCTGTTTGACTAAAGTAACTTAAACCAGATGCAATTCGATGAAGAAACTCATATTTTTCTTTAATTGAGTAGTCTTTTGTTGAAATATCTGACAACAATGACCCTTCTTCATATTTATAACCAAAACAAAAAACCATGCCAGAATGATACTCTTTCAAATCAAGTGCTATCTTAGGAAGAGGGTAGCTGCTTTCTGGTCCTCTGAAGTACTTTGGCTCTCTTGATGGGTTATCACCAAAGTCCATATTAAACTTATTATCCTTGAGTACTGAATACTCAAGTTTAAACCGCTCTAACTCAACTTTATTTCTTGGAGAAATTAGAAATTTAACGACAATTTTATTATTACTTTTTACGTAAACACTGCTTAACGCAGAGCCTCCTCCTAAAGATTCTAAAAATTCATAACCGTCAATTGTGAGTAACCCTAAAGACGACAATAGTTCATAGTTATTATCAGCCAACGTTCTTGACCTTATATTTCTCACAAAACAACATAACTTCTCCAGTAAAGTTAGAAGGTATTTCATCGACGTTTTTCACCAATTCGTACTTAAGACCGTCAAGCCTTTCCGCAATATCAAACTTAACGCCACTATCCCTATCAAATGCTTCTTTCGGAATAAGATCCAAAAAATCGTTTACATCTGCACAATAGATCAACGCATTATTTTCCCCCTCTAAGCTTATCTCTAGAAGAGAGCCACCAGCCTCGAAATGACTTGCCGCATGCTCTCTACATGGAGTACAAAATATGGTTTGGCTTCTAGCGCAAATACCTAATTTTTCTTTAAACCAAGTATCAGCAGCTGTATGGATATAGTTAGGCGTAGTTTTCGGCTGCCTAGGCCTATTTAAATTTTCATTTTGATAAATACCATCTTCAAAAAAATGGCTTGTACCTCTGTATAAATAGTTCATTTTTCCCTGTTCTAAGTAATTTTAGAATCCACTTAAATAATATATTTATCTTCTACTTCCCGTAGCTCCATTCGCTAAAAAGCTACTGTCACATTGGGTCTAGAAATCACTTAGCATTATTTACTTCTTCGATAGTCTTCAACAATTATTAATCAACCAGCTTTTCGTATCAGCTATATCAAATGCTCTACTACCGTAGCCAATGTTCAATAAGTCATTTGGTAAAAACTCATCAAACTTTTCGATATTTTTTTCTACAACTGAAGCTGCTAAATCAGACTCACTAGGTAATGCCTTAGCATTTAACATGGACAAAAATTGTTTTACCTCTTCCGCATTAGACTTTTCAACTTCAATCACTCCGCCAAATGCACCTACTTCAAAACCATGTTTGTTCAACAGCGCCACCAAAGTATTAATTACTTTGTCGCCCATCCAAGTAAAAATGCATGTGGTTTTACCATGCTGTAAAACACAAATTTCAGCTAAATTAGTTTGCTGGAAATAGTCAACCGCCTCGTCAAAAAGAACTTTAGCCTGAGGATCTATAAAATCGACTTTATGTTCACCAACTGAAATTCTATAATCTCCTTCAGTGAGGATTTGCAACATTTCTTGTCGTACACGGTTATGAATAGACATGCCTTCCCCGCCAAACTTGGGTGGTTTTCCGCCTTTGGTTTTCTCAACATGAATTGTTTTCTTTTCGGTATCGACATCTGCAACTTTCCACCTACGCCCGCTAAATACAATATGTTGACCTTCCAATACCAAAGAGTCTATTGGCAATGTTCCTAAAGTTTTGTTGCCGACTATAATTCGATATTCTTCTGGCGTTTTAAATACGGCATAGAACGAATAATGATCTACTAAGCGTTCACCTTTAATCCCCAATACAAGTTCACCGCTAGAGATTTGTGTTAATAATTCTTGGCTTCCCATATGTTGTAACAAAGATTTGAAATGCGAAATTGTTGTATGTTGAAATGGACCATTCTTACAAAGGAGTTCAAATAGTTGATCTGCCCTGATTCCTCCCCATTGGGCTACTAAAGCTAGTACTTGATGAAGCAAAGTAGAAAAGTGCATTAATTGATTGTCAGCAGGTTCAAACCACTTGCTACTTATCAATAATCTAATCATTGCTAATGACTGAATTAGCTCTAATCGCAGGCAATCAACAATATTAGAGTTTTCATTTAATTCATTTTCAGCAATCAACATACGCAGAACTGCGGGAGAACCCCGTCTACCTGAACGACCCATTCTCTGTCTTAAACTTGACACTGAATGAGGTGCTGTAACCTGAACAACTGAGTTCACCTTTCCTATATCAATACCCAATTCAAGTGTCATTGTACAAATCGCGGTAGTTGGAAGCGTTTCTTTTTGAAGGCGAGCTTCTAGCTCTTCCCTACTTTCTTTAGCCAGTGACCCGTGATGAGGAAAAAATTCATTAGGTACTAGTTGTTGTTCACAAAAATCACTAAGCTGCACCGCGATGCTTTCTGTTCGCTTTCTGCTATTGGCGAATACTAAATGCGAGTCTCCCCGACACAGTTTAAATAGCTTTTGGCAGATTTGGTATTCTGCTGAATAACGCTGGTCATCTTCTTCAGTAGTTATTGACTCTATATAGCCGTGAACTTTAATGCTTAGTTGAGATTTATGCTTTTCATCTGTAATCAATTCACAAGGCAACGCTCCATTAGGGCGAAGCAAGGGAGGGACTTTTTCCAACGCCCCTAAAGTAGCACTAAGTGCCACTCTTGGCACCGGATTACTATATCTTCCCAATAAGTGCTCTACTCTATTTAAGAGAGATAACAACTGATGACCCCTTTCAGAGCCGATAAAAGCATGAAATTCGTCAATGACAATATATTTTAAACTACTAAAAGCACTCTTTACCCACTTAGGGTCTCTAATTAATAAAGATTCTAAAGACTCTGGTGTTATTAATAAAACGCCTCTAGGGTTCTTTTTAGCTTTATTTTTCAGGGATTGTGAGCTATCCCCATGCCAAGGAACTACTGACATATCTAGTAAATCGCAAAGACTTTCAAGTCGCCTATATTGATCGTTAATTAGCGCTTTTAAAGGACTGATATACAAAATGCCGAAACCATCGATGTCATCAGCGATTGCGCTGCAAGCAGGTAAAAAGAATGCTTCTGTTTTACCTGCCGCTGTAGAAGCGCTGATCAGAACATCAGATTTACCTGCGAGAATTGGCGATACAGCCTTCTTTTGAATTTCTCTTAAATCCGACCAACCTTGTTTGAAAAGCCACTTCTGTACTCTGTGATCAAGTAATTTGTATGCTTCAATCATAAAGAAAAGTTAGCCAAGTCATCTGATTTTGCATCGCTCTCATCATGAAATTCAATATCTAGATCGCTTGGTTTTTCTTCCTCGACGGTTAACTTCTTAACTAAATCAGACCACTGTATATTTGGATTTTGATCCATTACTGCTAGCATATCTAAAAACGCTTTAATGGTATTTCTTGGAGTTCTAAAATAAGCATCACCAATTGTCTGACTGCAATGATGCAAGAATGATTTCAACGCATCATCAGGAACAAGGTACTTTTCAACCTCTCCACTTGCATATACGTGGCGCAAATTCTTAAGGAGAATATACAGCTCTTCTGGCGTTAAGCTTGCTAAATGAAGTGCGGGAGAGGAGTAGTCAATAACACCAGCTTTTTGAGCAAAAGTGTTTTCAGCTAAACGAGATTGCAGAGCCTCATAACTGTATAATCCCTTTCTAGGGTCTAATAAAAATTCAGGTGTCCCGCCCAACAAGAAACCCAAATGCTCAGCACTTCCTTGCAGGCAGTCGTTCAGGATTCTTAATATTTGTTCATAATTTGATGTTCGAGCTTGTGTGCTATTCAACTTATACAAGTTAACCATTTCATCTAGGTTAACGAGTAATCCTTCATAACCTGCTTGACGCACAAATAGACTCATAAGTTTTAGTGAGTCATAAAAAGTTGCATCTGAAATAATCGTCCTAACATCTAAATCCTTTCTAGCATCAGTTTTTGTGGAGTACTCGGCTCTTAGCCATCGAATTGCATTCGCTTTGAGCTGCTCGTCGTCATACTCATGACCTCTCCAGTATGCTTCTATCACTTTGGCGAAATCGTAACCTCCTACTAGCTCAGACAGCAATGCCAATCTACTATGGATTACATTTGAAACTTTATCTTGTTTAGCATCAGCTTCTTTTACCGCCTCTGTAATAAACTTTTCAACAACGCTAGTAAGTGCATTTCCATCTGGCTTGTTGCGAGTTGAAAGGTTACGCATTAATTCAGAATATAAATTTCTAGCTTGCCCTGCTGATGCATGGATTCGTCTGTCGGGAGATAAGTCAGCATTTACAGTTACTAACTTTTTCTCAAGTGCAATTGAACGTACAACACTTAAAAAGAACGTTTTACCTGAACCATATTCGCCTATAATTAATCTAAAAGCAGAGCCTCCATCACAAATCTTTTCGATGTCACTGTAAAGGGCTTCTAACTCTTTTGAGCGACCTACTTGAATATGCTGAATGCCAATTTTAGGAGTGACGCCAGATTTCAATGATTGAATGATTGCATCTCGCTCTTTTGATCTAATACGCTTTGAAACCATATTATTATCCCTTTAATTCTTCGACTATTTCTAAGTCTACATATATGTCATCGTCATCATCTAATACAGGGGCTTCAACTGCCTCATATGACCAATCATTAATCGTCTCTATAGCCCCATCAAGCATAAGCTCAAGCTTACGACATAACTCAATAACATCATTTCTAGCCCATACATCTTTTGTTGCAAGTTCTTGGTAGAGATTTTCATGCTTATTATCAAGTCCTGTTTTAGATTGAGCTTGAACAGGTTCTACGACACTATTCTCTTCAACTAAAGGGTCATCCTCGACAAATATTGCACTTAACATACTTTGTACATCACTAGTTTCAGATTCATGTAAAGCAAGTAGCTCTTCATCAAGAGCAAAAGATTCAACGTGGCTTTGTGTTGATTCTTTTTGAGTTGAAACTAGAGATTTCCTTGACGAAATATTATGAATATCACTCGTAACAAGTGATTTATCTAGACCCAATGCAGCGTAGAGTTTTTCCAGTTGTTTGATCTCGGTAGGATCAATTTTTCCATCTGCCAAAGCGACAGTAACCAAAATATGGCTGACTAAAGATTTAGCTTTTTCATCCAACTTCTCCAGTCTAGTTTTCAATCCGTTCATATTCGCTGGAGCATTTAGTCGCCAAGTAACATAGGCTTTGAGTGACTTTTTCTCAGTTGGCGAAAGTTTTGAATCGTGTTCTATGAGGCGGTGCAACACTGTTAATTCATGTTCATCCACATGAGAATCGATTGTCGCGACCATAGCTCCTAGTCTAAGAGCCATCGCTACTTCGTTAAAAGACTTGGATGGCTCAAAGTAGTCTCCATGCCCTTCACTAAATAAAACCAAATTTCCATCAAGTGTGGGTTTAGCGTAGTGATAACGAGGATCAGGAGCAAAGCCAAATCCTGACTTACTGGCAAGGTTTTGGATTAATTCCATTTCTTTTTTGTTCAACTTTTCAGGAAGACTTTCACCTGTCATCTTCCAGAAGTCACTCAACGATACCAAGCCAGAATTATGCTGAATTGCATCGTTTGCCCAAGTTTTAAAACTAGCTAATGCTGACGAAGAACTGCTACTAATTAATTGGTCTGGCAATAAAAGTAATGCTGCTATGTCATTTCTTGATGTATCCTTTTTCCCAAGGTAACGGCTGTATTGTTCTAGTTCTTCTGTACACACATCTGCGATGGCTATCAATTTATTGGTTGGGCCTTTCAACATGCTTGGATCGGGGAGGTCGTCTTGATTAATTTGCACACTACTTAACGTGCTACTGGCAGGCCAATAACTGATATTTAGCTTTGTTTTGTTGGGCTTGACAACAAAGCCGTTTCCATATTTTTCCGCATATCTAGTTTTAAATAGAGCTGCAAATTCTTTTGCGCATCTTCTCGCAGGAGTTCTAAACCTATATTCTGGATAAAATTTAATCCAAGACAAGGCCAGTTGTGGGGAAATTGGTTGTCCTGATGCCACAACTTTAGATAATTCAAATTTAAACAATAGTGAATCATTTGCGAAGGAAAAACTTTCAGCATCAATCTTGCAAACATCAGGGCGTTGTAGGCACATGAACTCAATTAAACGAGTTGCATAATTGAAAAATGATCGACTCTCTCCGTAAACCTCTTTCAAACGACTCACTTCTTCAAACAGTCCTAAATATTCGCTATCTAAAACCTGCTTACTATTTGCATCGTGAATGACTCGACGTTCAATACCATAAAAATAAATAAAAACATAACCAATAGGAGCATCGGGGTGATTTCTATCACTAGCTAACCAATTTAAGTAAGCCCCTCTTGCTTTCGGTGATAAGGAAATAAATTTAGGCCAATAAGCCAAACTTTGATCTGTATAAGAGAAATCTGCTGGAGTAATTTTAAGAGAGTCATCTACTAGTGATGCTTCAGTTTCCTGATTGCTAAAATAGCTTCGCTCATTATCAAGAGCTTTTAATGTACCGCCATAGTAAAAGTTGCCGCGTAACTGAACCCCGTTAAGATTGATAGATTCATTGCCGGAAATCCATTTTCCGGGGGTTCTATTTTTACTCTTTTCTTCTTCATGACCGTAAGAAATCGTGAAAGTAACTAGTTCGTCTTCGCCTTCTTCATCATCAAAATGGCGATTAGAATTACTGGTATGAACTACTTTTGGGTTTCTATTGGTTACTTTAACTTCATGTTTAGGTTTAGGTTTTGGCTTTGTACTGCCAAATACTTTGTATAGAACATAACAAACAGCGATAAATATGAGTAATTCCATGCAAATCCCTTTATTATTATCGTTTTAATAGAGAAAACAGATTACCACTTATATATCTGCTTTCCAATCAACTACCAATTTACTTCATTCCTTTAATCTAGCTTCGTGAGGTACTTGCATTTGCTTCATTTTCTCTCGCACTGCCACTCGCTCTTCTTTACTTTTGTAATCTCCTCTTAAAAAGGGAAAGCTAGGACCATTGTCAATGGTTAACTCTTTAGGAATGCCTTTAACATTAAATTCGCTTTTTTCATCGGTCATTTTATTTCTCCGGTTTTTTGTATTGCTTGCGGGTTGGTAGATGTCGATACAGCCAGTTTTTGTCATGCTTAAAAAGCCACATGTAACTGGCGTTAAATTTGTTTTTAAGTTGATTGCGTGTGTATCTAGGAAACTTCTTCATTGCTAGGGACAACGATTTACGGTGATGTACTAGTTTTGCTCTAAAACGAAAGTGCTTACGCTGTTCAACAAGTTCTGGGTGTTGGGTCAACACTTGTTCAATAGCGCCTGTACTTAAGTTTAGTCCTTTTGCAATATCCTTTGTTGGGGTGCCCATCATGAGTTTGTGCAATATCGCTCTGCGGTCATTGTCAAAAATTTTTGATGCGCGGCTTTTCACTTTTCCGCCACCAGCAACAACCTTTGATTTCACGGCAGTCACACTAAGTTTTACTTGCTTGGCAATGTTGCGAAGACTTTTGCCTTGGCTAAACAGGCTCAAAATCAACTTACTTTTTAAGGTATCGTTTTTGCGCTCTCGAATTGAAGTATTTGAGTTAAAGTGTGCCTCTAAATCTTCGTTGGCGCTGTAATATTTTGATAGAAATGAATCTGGTGTAGAAAATAGATATGCCATCAAAGCTAAGTGTTTTGCTGGATGAAAGTGGCAATCATGGTAATTATAAAAAAGCTGGCACGGATAAGGATAGGTTTTGTTGGTTGCGAATAACGTTTGCCATGCAGCATGGTTCAATTCTGCGGCATAATACCCCTGCAAATCTTCTCTTAGACACTTCTGCCTAATCCTAAGGCTTTTGCAAGCAAACTCTTTGTTAAATAGCTCAATGCGATAACAGTTTGTGAGCCTTTCATAATCAAACATATCAATATCTGATTGAGTAAGTGCCCAATAGCTAAAACTCGAAAAGTGATTGTGATGCAACTCACCTTCATCAAATATCTCATTATGCCGTTGTGGAGGTAACGATACTTCTCTTCGCGTGACCTGTATCTTCAACAACTCTTTAGCATGTACTGGGCAGGTTACCAATCCATAAAGTTGATGTTTCCGATGCCAATATGCCACACCATATTGTTCCAAATCGTCATTTACACACTCAGGGCAATAGTACAGGCTTCCACTCTCTTTCACCCGGTTTGATGTTATTCCCAACCACTTTTGTACGAACTCAACATCACCAGTTAGCAATGCCTGTTTTACCAACTCGTATTTGGTTTGACCTAGATATGGCTTGAAGTAGTTTAGGCATGTATGGTTGTCTAATAGCTCAACTGGGTGTATGCCAAAGTTGCCAGAAATCCACGGTATTAAACTAGGAAAATTAGTGTTTAACTGTAAGTTATGATTCCCCCACAAAGATTGCTGCGCTACTCGGCATGAAGGAAACCCTGACGCCATAACTTGTCGTGACAAGAAACTGCATAATGTTTCGTCAGGAAAAATCTGCTCCCATGCAAAGGCAGTCATAGCAAAGCCTGTGATATTTCCTCTTTACTACAGAAAGCTGTCAACGCAGCTAAATAGCAAATAGGATGGTAATTTCCGTCTCGATACATCAAGTGAATGAGATTTAACGAGTATGGATTTGGCGGTCTCCCACCTTGATGATCCACAAGGCAAAAATATGGTTTGTACGCACCTTTATCTACCCAATGATTTAAATAGTCCTGCGCTTGTCTAAGCTGAGTTCTATCAACCTTTGTAAGACTACTTTCAGTCATTGGGCAATTTAATGCATAGCGAAGAATAGAGGCAACAGTTGCACGACAGCCTAACCGTTTTGAATCCAGTAGATTTTTTGAAAAACATTCGAGCCAATGTTGTTCATCGCTTAATGAAGTACGAGATGGTTCGATTCTCATACTACAGCGGGGGCAGGCATTACCTTTTGGTGACAGTTGGATTTTGACTAGACTGGCAGTGAAATAGCCACAATGAGCGCACAATCCCGATAAAGGAAAATTATGTTTGGCACACATCAACATAGACGGAATTTGATGCTGTGTATGCCAGTACCGAAATCCTTGTGTGTCATAATCGTCTTCGACACACATTTCACACCAGCGCCAATATTTAGAATGCGTTATGTTTGTAGTGCCGTTAAAACTTAAAGCTTGGTCTAGTTTTCTATTTTCGATGTTATTACATTGTTCTGTAAATAAAAATTTAGCGTCAAAATAGTAAGGGGTGTGCCACGTTAATAGCTCTTTACGATCAAGAATGCCTCCATAAAATGACCATAGCTTGTCAAATTCTGGTCTCCATGCTGCTTTTAGATTGATCTGCCTGCTGCCACCAAAAACATTTCGAATCGTTAATTGCATATCCTGTGAGGATAAAATCATATAATGATATCGAGCAAGAATACTAAATATATGTTCTCCGGGTGCAGGGAGAGGGAAAAAGGATAACATTTCATTAGTCATTTAAAAGATCTCCCCCAATGTTTATGTCATCATCTTCATCAATATCTATACTTTGCTCAGTACCTTTTATTGATGGGGCACGTACAGGCTTTTTATCCGAAACTTCATTAGCTTGGCTTGAGGGATGTTCTTGATCATCATTGTAATCTGGTCGCCCATTGGCTTTCGTGGGTATTGAGTTTTCAAATGCAACTAGATTGTTTTTGCGTAAGTGCTTTAATGCTGGTCCCCAGCGATGAAACTGTCTTTTGAATATATCATCCAATACGGCTCTATCATCTATGCGTTCAACATTATGCTTGTCATTGGCTGCACGAATTATCATTTTCTTTATATGGAGCCGCGCAAGACGCGTGATTATCGATTGCAAACCACCAGTTAAGTAATGAAAATACGCTTTAAACTCGTCACTAGGCTTTATGCCATTTATACATATACTTGTTTGATAAAATGCCTCAAAGAGTTTATCGAATTCCTTGCTTCCCATCCTATATGGGGAAAAGTGATCCTCTCGCTCACTAATCATTCTTCTAAGCGTTTGTATTTTTGGCATTTCATTTGGCTCATCCTCAATCGGATCAAAAAGCACAGTCCCCTCTGGGGTACAACTCAAAAATACTGGGATTCCCAATTTATTAAACAAACTTTCAATAATCTGTAAGTTAGGAGAATTCGACGATTTAATAAATTTTAAGAAAAACTGAAGCTCATCGAAATGAATAAGACCGATATGGTATTTCGTTGCAAGTTGTTGCATTACGCCATAAAGATGTTCAACGCCAATGCGATCTCTATTTTGATATTTGGGAGCATATTTAGGCTCGCCCAACGCAGCATCTAAAGCTCTAAAAAAAGAAAGCGCTAACGCCTTTGGTGACGCTGTTGCCGGGCAATCAAAGCTCAACCAAACTATTTGGGGCTTCTTGAATGGCTTACCTTGATACTCTGTATGGTCAATGACCTGTGGGATCAACGATAATATATTGCGAATAGTTAATGTTTTTCCTACGCCAGAAGCTCCTGAAATAAGACTAGACTGAGCAGTTGTAATACCGGGAATATTTGATAAAACAGGCAAATAATCTTCCTCTTTCACTTTCTCTGCAATAGTCATTGTTAATCTATTTTGGTTAGCTGAAAAAGGATTTCTGTGCTTGTAGTTGCATAGTATTTGTTCAATAAATTCATAATATAAAAAGGGAGTTAAAGTTGAGTGAGGTACAAATATTTCAAGCAATTGACTCAATTGTGTTTTCTTGTAGATGTTATTCAATTGCCAAAAGTTAGGCTGCATTTCAGGTATATAGGTAAGCTGTTTTAATATCTCGCTTTCATCTTCAATAACTCGCAATGCTTCTGTTAGGGGGTTATTGTTTAGGGTTTTATCGTCATGTGTCAGATAATTAGCATCCACCCTTTTAGGTGCAAATTTCTCAAAACTCATAATCATCCTCGTCCATACTGTCATTTGCAATAAACTCAGTAATACCACCACTGAATTGCTCGGCTATCTGGATTGCAATATTTAATTTGTCTATCTCACCTTGTTCCGCCCTGCGCTCCTTTACACCTTTCTGTGGAGCCTTAGTCGTTGTTTTCAGTGCTTCTTCAATTTGCTTAAGATTTAAGTCTCTTAAATCATCAACTTCGGAGTCTTTTTTTAGTTTCTCAAGACGTTGCATTACTTTAAGACGGTTCCTTATTGACTTTTCTTGACTCTTACGATGCTCGACCACCTCCCAAGGTTGGTTGCTAAAGCGGTGGGGTTTATTAGTAGAAGACTTTAAGAAAAAAAGAACATATTCCCCATCTGTAGTTTGATAGATAATGAATGATGCAGACGCTAATGTTCGTCTAAACGTTGCTGGGAATGCGCCTTCAAGTTTGGCTTTGGTGTACCAATTCGCTTGTTTAGCATAGTCTGAGTGGTATGCTTCGCGCTTATAATAAACACCATCTCCTCGAACAGTGACTACTATCTCAGCCATAAACGGCCAAATATAATCAGACATTCGTTCTGGAACAGTTGGACGACCACCATTCATTTCTTCATCAATATTGGACTTCCAAATATCTAGCGGAGTGATCCCATGAAGCTCAGATGCCATGCGAAAGTCATGCAAGTGAAGTCTGTCAGCATTATTGTTGTGATATTTGATTTCTAAGATAATGGCGGCATATAAAGATTTGATATCCCATAGGGACTCATTGCTTGGGTGTATATCTTCGCGCTTGAAATCCTTTAGGTTTCCGGGTTCATGCTTAACAACTTCATTGGCAATTACGCCAAACTTACGTTCTACAATCCCTTTACAGTCGCCTCTGAAAACAGCAACATAATTAACGGTTTCAATGGCTGCAACGCTACTTTTTAAGACGCCCGACATATGACCTAAAGAATACTCAACTCCATTGTCAACGGTTAGCTCATAACAAATATGATGACATGGCCAATCTTCGTCCTTCAGTTCAATACTGTATCGTGCAGCAAACTCAACTTTATTTGAAAAGGCATTGATCATTGCTTCGCTTGCTCCGGTCCAATCAGGGCCGTGAAAGCCAATGTACATTCCCACCACGACAGTTGAGTAGACATCAATAACAAGATAAAGGACAGGCCGCCCCATAGAGAAACGCCCCGTAGTATCGTAGGGGTAACGAACGTAGATATCTAAAACGGTTGCATCTATTTCATATCGAAATGACGGGCCGATTACTCCGTCTCGTGAAATCCCCTGTCTATCAGCATAGTCTTTTTCGTATGTGACATGACCGTGCCAATTCTTAAGCTTGTCTTTCATCGAAAGTGATAAGTTGAAGTGGTAACTAAGTTGAGATTCAGAAAGTTGATCTTCTTCGTCTACCGTTGATACGTGTTTACGAGTTCCATAAGGTGTTTCAATATACTCGGTGATTTTTTCAAAGTATTTTCGGTAACCAATATCAAAATTGGCGGGTGTTAGTTTGATCTTCTCTTTTTTTAGTAATTTTATAGTGGTTAAAAAATTACGTTTGTCTTGCTTTGTAACTCCACGTGATTTTGAATCTGTTTTTGAATTGTCTGATTTTCCGCAACCTCGTTTAACATTTTCAGGACCGTGTTCTTCAGGCCAAAAATAGTTACTACCAACGTTCTTTAACCCCACAGGGAGTAAGGCATTTTTATTACAGCCCCATACAATATAACGATTGATGATATTGTAGTAAGCCCCAGCAGTTTTATATGGACCTGTTGAGTTGATCAACTCACGTATTTGAATGCCGATACCATCACCAAACAGATATAGCTCTATATTTGTCGTGCTAACTAAAGACTCAACGACTTCAAATCGGGCATCTCGTTTCTTTATCCAATGTTGCTTTTTTTCTCTTATTAGTCTGTCTTCTGAGTACCCCATTTCCACAGGCAATTTATAGTCTTCAACTTCATAACCACTTTGTTCTGCAAGCTTATAAAGGTCGTCAAATTTGTAAATTTTAGGCTTTCTCGCATTAGCATTTTCTTTAGCCCATGTCATATCTGCAACAGCAGCAAGTGAGTCTCTTATATTGATTGCGCAAACGCGCAACGAGACATTTAAAGGTTTATTGAAGATATGCATGTTCACATGGATCATGGCAGTACCTTCAAAGGCTCACGAAGGAAAATACGCTGAGTTAAATCTAGCTTTAGTATGCGGTGAAGCGCAGCTTGCTTAAACACGGTTTGACTGCGCTTAAAGTCTAACGAAAGTTGGTTTCCAGCATTAATAATGTGGTCTACACAGTTAAGAAATTTATTTTCATACCAAGAGTCATAAAAGGCTTGGCTAAACTCTAGTTTTTCGCTGTCAGATACAATGGCATTAGCTTCAGTAGCAAACCAATCAAGGTTCCAACATATCAACTTCGTTGCTTCTCGCTCTGATATGAGAAAGAGTTTTATTCCTCTACGCTTCCAATAAATCTTCTCAATTTCAATTTTCTGCCATACTCGGTAATGCTTTTTTTTAAGCCTACCGTTGTCATCAATTGTCCAAAGCTGATTCCAATACTTAAAATTGTATGCCCGTTTTACTAGTTCTCCGCTATTAAAAATAACATGCTCAGTATAAAAATCAGTGGACATAACGTGTGCAGCTTTAGTTTTGTAATCTCCCGAATGCAAAAATCCAAGCTCATTCGCAATATCTAGTGTTTCGTTAAGATCCAACGGGACTTGCTCTTTGACTAACAAGGTATCTGGTCGCCAAACTAAAACTTTATAAGCTCGCTTTTCACCATCACTTAACAGGTGTATCTCACGTTTTTGCTTCGGGCATCTGTGCAAGTGACGACGACCAACCTTGTTAACATCTTTAACGGTTACCCAAGGATGGTGGCGCCCACGCCTTTCCAACTCAGCGTTCCACTTGTCGATACTTTTAACTATCTCTTCTGTAATAATTCGCTGTTTCATTTACTTTACCCAGCGATTATTGAAACCATGTCTTACCTGATAGATGCGTCCAGCAATAGTTATTTCATTAAGAACCACTGGAATATGACGGTCTAAAGTAGTGATGTAGGTGTTTCCATCCTCAGTTTTTTCTTCATAGAGAATGGTTAAGTTTAAATCTTTCAAAATCCCATATAGCGGAGTTGTTAATACCCTTGAAACGGAATTGTATGGCACTAAAATGCTATCGATTTGGTTTAAGGTGATAACACTTTGCATTTTATCAAACAGAGTGTCTTTCGAGATCATGTCAGTATCTAAGCACTGAGGTAACATTTTTACGTTAAGTTGAGAGTGAGTGATAACGCTTCGGCATAATTGCTTAAGACTAGAAAAAGAATGTTCGCTTAGTTTGAGTGTATTCATGATTTCACCTTAGGTTTTTAATCACTTAAAACAAATAGAACACACAAACACAAAAATCAAGAACACAAATGACATAACACATTGTTTTTTAAGATAATTAATAAATGCTAAATTATATATTTATTTTAGTGTTTATTATTTTACAACTCACTAACCTATTGTTTTAATAGGATTTGATTTACATATATTTTTATATAAATTATTTATTAGAGGCAACTCAGAACAAAATAAACTAGAAACCCACTCATAAAAATTTTTATGATTTTTTTCGATTCGTGTTTGAAATTAAAAAGCAGAGCAAAGATATGAAATTATCTAAATGCAAATAATCCATATTACGTCCATGCTTTTGCCTATATTTTTAAAAAATACTGAGCTAGGATTTACGAAAACCAACACTAGAGCGAGCTTATTATGGCAACAACGACCGTTTACGATTGGATTATTGTTTCCGTGTATGACCGCTATGATAAAAATGACGATAATACGTTCGTGGGTAAAGTTTTATATGGCTTTGTACTAGATGACCAAACTTGTAGGTTTGCTCAACATGATTATGTCACCACCTCTCGGATCGAAAAGTGTGATCTTAACAGGGGTATTATTGAAACACACAGCGGTAGTATCTATGTACTTCAGGGTGCTGGAACAGATGCAGCGATAGATTTTCGTGACTTTGAGTTATTACGTAATGGATTCTCGCCAGAGCAGATCATGCGATTCAATTTGATCACAAACAGGGCACTTCATTAATTCAGTAACTAATCCAATAACATGAAAAAGTAGTGACTCCATTAGAACGTACATAATTAGTTTCTGATACTGCATAAATGGACTTAAATTATAAAACACTGTAATCTCTTGATAAATTTGCACTTTTATTTTCATCCATAGGAATCGGGATTTAGCAACATGGAAGAAAGCTTAAAATTAATACTTTTAGAGGGTAAAACAGGAGATTCATTTATTGTTGAATGCGGATTAAGTGCGTTCATAATTGATGGAGGTACAAAAAGTACAAGTAAACATTTAAAGAAGTATCTACAACAGACAGATAAAGAATTAAAAGGCATTTTCATAACCCATGTCGATAGAGATCATATCGGAGGTTTAGTTAAACTCTTCTCAAACCATAAGCAATTGATCTCTAAAGAAGTTCCTGTTTTTATGAATCATCCAGACTTAATTAATGTAAAGGCATCAGTCCAAGATATGGTGTCATATGATGATGGTGATCGGCTAAGCGACATACTAAATGCAAATGGATTTAAAATACACGGAGCAAACACAGACGATATTCTAGAAATACAAGATGTAAAATTTGAAATTTTAAACCCAACAAAAGAATTAGCAGCGGCACTATCTAACAACTGGAAAGAAATTCAATTTCATACCAACTTAGATAAAAGCGAAGACTTGGTTTCGTCAGAGCCGATAATAGTTGATTTTTCCGTTAAACATGAAGAGCACAAAAAATCCTTAGAGAACGATATAGTCAATGCTAGTTCCATCTCTTTCATATTGTCATATATGGGTAGAAGAATACTTTTTTTATCCGATTCGCATCCAGATTCTATCTGCAATAACTTAAAAGACACTACGAAATTTGATTGTGTCAAAATATCGCATCATGGAAGTAAATTTAACACCACTTTAAGACTACTTGATAAAATTGACTGTACTAGATTTATTATTTCAACAAATGGTCCAAGAAATTACGGACACCCATCACCTTCAACAATTTCAAAAATAGTTGAATCATGCATTAAGAAAGGACATGAGAGCTGCGACATTATATTCAACTACAAAAAAGTAGCCGACAGGATTGAAATGAAAAACGTACCTAACGGTTTTGCTATTAATTTAATTCATTCCCAATCGCTGGAAATACAATGACTCAACTAAAGAATAAAATCAAAACCAACTTTATATTATTTGAGGAAAATGAAATTCACGTGGGTTGTGGATTACTGTTAGCAATAGAAGAAAAGTTATTTTGCATAACAGCAGGTCATGTCGTTTTTGGGAAGTCCTTTAATAAGAAAAAACAACTTTCACTGAAAACATTACAAAATATCCCAATTAAAGAGTTTGAGCTGCTATCAACACAAGAATTTGCAGAAGCTAATGATTTAGCTCTATTTCGTATTTGGGAAGATGCAAAGCAATTCAGCTCATTTTCTCTATCAAATACAATTACTAATTCAAGATTAACCTCTTTAACCTTTATTAAAGCTTCTCTCTTGAAGGACGCTTACTTTCTTGAACCTCTGAGCTACAGTGACACCATAAAAGATAACGAATACATGTACAAAGCTCCAAATAATTCATTCAATAACTTTGATGAAGACGAACATGGAGCTGCCGCTATGGAGGGAATCTCAGGAAGCCCTATCATATTAAATTCGAATGACGGGGAAGCCATTATTCATGGAGTTTTGACAAGAGTTCCAAACAAAGGTGTAGGTAGTTTACTTGCCATACGAAGTATTACGCCTTTAGTCGAAATTATTGATAATTTAGAAATGCTAGATAGTAATAATTTTGATGGAAATCATAAATTAATTAATTATAACAAGGAATTGTTAAAGAAAGAGAGATTTTCAGAATGGGTAAACCAGTGGAAAGAATTACCAGAAAATAAGGGATACTATAAGAACTTAGTGGATAAACTCAAAGTAATTCATGGAGAGTATTATGAAAAATATATCCCTATCGAACTTGAAAAAATAATGATCGGTGACGAAATTGTCAAAAACAACATTGAAACTGATTCAATGCTCGCGGAAGCATACAAAGAGGTAATTACAACAGCAGAACGTGACTGTATGCATGAGCATGTAACTAATGCTAGTGAAGCGCTCAAACATTATAAAAAGGTAGGTGACAATCACTTAGAAGTCATCAAAGAAGATTTGTCTGAATTTGCCTTTAGTGCAACAGACCGTAAAAAAATAGCCCATCACAACGTTGCAACATGGATGGCAGTTTGTCACTTAAGGTTCACAAAAAAATGACTATTCATATAGAAAAAAAACCTTTTCAAAGCTTTATCAATTTAAGGGAACTTGATAACTATCAAGTTGTACTAGTTCTAATGCTAATTCATCATTCCACATCTGGCTCAGCTCGGTATATTCATATGGATAAATTGCACTTTCTTTTCGATTTAGCCATTTGTAATCGCTCATATAATGGATTACCTAAGTTTACTATTCCTCCTTGGAAAGTTGATAACGAGCTGAAAAGAAAGTTAATTCTCTTGAGTCAAAATAGCATTATTCTTCAGAGCAATATAAATAATAAGGTTAGATTTTCACTATCTGAAAAGGGTGAGTCTTCCCTTAAGAATATTCTAGAAATAGAAAGTTTTCACAGTCTAAATAATAAAATTGCTGAGCTTTGTAAAAATATTTCAACCTCAAACTTCGAAAAATCAAGGATTGTTTTCTAATGTTAATAATAAATGAAATATCCTCCAAAATTTATGTAAGAAACTCTTTGGAGCCATACGGTTTCAGGTATGAACTCAAAAAGGGTTTGAATATAATTAAGGGACAGAATTCCACTGGTAAATCGAGCGTTCTTTCCTGCATATACTACAACCTTGGTATGGAACAATTGCTTGGAATGGGCAGCAAAAACAGCCTTTTAGATAAGTGTATCACTAGTGAGTTCACAATTGCTGACAAATCTTTCAATATCATTGAATCAATTATTACGTTAACAATTGAAAACGAAAAAGGTGATGTAGCAAAACTCGAACGCATAGCTTATTCAGAAGAAAATAGAAGTAAAAATAGAATTTCAATAACAGAAAATGACAAAGTTCAAGACTATTTTCTTCACTCGGTATCAGACCACGACCATCAAAAGGGTTTTTACCGATGGTTAGAGAACTTTATTAATATCTCTCTACCGACCGAGAAAGAAACAGGTAAACACACTATATATTTACAAAACTTGTTTTCTGCTTGCTTCGTAGAACAAACAAAAGGTTGGTCTGATTTTTTTTCGCAAATGCCGTCATTCAACATCAAAGATCCTAAACGAAAGCTTGTTGAATACCTACTGCAACTAGAATGTTTAGAAAATGATTTAGAAAAAGATAAGCTCACAACAAAGAAAAATATATTAATAGAACAGTGGGGCAATAGAGTTGAGAAGTTCGAAAGATTTGACTTTCAACTTTCATATAAAATAGACGGATTGACTAAAAAATATTTTAAAATGGGTGTAAATGCACCAAAGAAGATTCAACTGAAGATCAACAATGATGGAGCATGGGAAGATATAAAGAAAATATTCGAAAATAAACGGAAAGAACTTACTTCACTGAAAAATGAGAATCGTTCATCTGAAAAACGAAAAGACCTTGATAAGCTAAATACTAAACGAAAAGAACTAAAACTTAGACTATTAAAGTTAAACAGGATTAAGTCTACTTTAGAACGAGAGTACACTTCAGAAAAGGTAAAACTAGATAGTTACAAATCTTATCTAGCTAAACTAAAGGAAGAACGCCAGAATATTGTAGGTGCCAAAAAAGTAGATTCGGTTGTTCAAGAGCTTGCTGCTGCTGATAGTTGTCCGCTATGCGATACAACATTAAGAATCGACATTTCAAGCCATAATATAACTGATGCACACTTTGAAAATTCTATAAATTTTATAGATAGTAAAATTTCAATGGTCAATTCATACCTCACCAGTTCTGCTGATTTTGAAGAAGACTTCATCAAAGAAAAAAATTACTACTCAAATTTAATTTTTGAGATTAAAACTCAATTAAATAGTATTGATAGAGATTTGAATTCGAATGCGCTGTTGGTTAATTCTAGAGAGAAGATTTATTCAGAGATAATACTATCAACAGAAGTTAAAAGACTTGAATCATTAATGCTTGAATTCGATAAATTCAAGGAAGATATGTTTCTAATCAATAAAAACATTTTAGACATTTCTTCAGAAATCAAAGACATTAATACAACTTTTAAAAGTGATAAAATAAAACTAGAAAGTTTCCAAAAACAATTTAGAAATTACCTAACTAAGTTCCACTACACAAGTAATGATATTTACAAAGTGAATATTAAAGATAAAGATCCTTACAAGGCGATGCCTAGTATTTTCAATTCAACAACAAAAACAGATCAACCAATAAGGCTTGCGTCTTCCGCTAGTGACTTTATAAGATCGGAATGGGCGTTTTATCTATCTCTTTTAAATATATCTCAAACTCATCCCGGTTTGATAATTTTTGATGAACCGGGGCAACATGCAATGAGTTTAGACTCAATGAGAATGTTACTGGATAGCTCAAGCTCAAAGGCTTTTTCTAATAAGCAAATAATCTTAGCCATCTCCAAACTTAATAAAGGTTATGGAAAAGGAGAAAAAGAAAATACGTTTACATTAGAAGAATTAACAAGTGACCTAAATAACATCAATGAAATTGATATTGATATAGACAAGGAAAAGTTAGTCAAAAAATTTAAGATCGATAATTTTTGACATGAGATAATATGAATATTTCACAAACAAAAAAGGTGAGCACTAGGCTCACCTTTTAAATTCTTAGTTTTGTCACAAACTTAATTCTAAGTCACAAACTATATTAAAACGTTCACAAACTTAATTAAGCATCGACATTAATCAAACCTTAGTCACGGTATGTCTCAACCGCTGGGCATGAACAAACTAGGTTACGGTCGCCGTATACGTCATCTATACGGGTTACTGTAGGCCAGAATTTGTCTTTTGCTACGCTTGGTACAGGGAATGCTGCGTAGAAACGGTCGTATGCACGATCCCACTCATTGCCTAGTACGTCTGCTTGTGTGTGTGGTGCAAACACTAGCGGGTTGTTTTCAATTGACCATTCGCCAGATGCGATACGGTCGATTTCTGACTTGATTGACACCATTGCTTCGATGAAACGGTCGATCTCAACTTTAGACTCAGACTCAGTTGGCTCAATCATTAGCGTGCCAGCTACTGGGAATGACATAGTTGGTGAATGGAAGCCGTAATCTTGTAGACGTTTAGCTACGTCCATTTCTGTAACGCCTGTTTGCTCTTTGATTGGGCGTAGGTCAACAATACACTCGTGCGCAACGCGGTTGTTACGGCCACGGTATAAAATTGGGTAGTGCTCGCTTAGCTTCTCAGATAAGTAGTTAGCGTTCACGATAGCCATTTCTGTTGCTTGTTTTAAGCCTTCAGAGCCCATCATGGCAATGTATGCCCACGAGATTGGTAAAATAGCTGCTGAGCCGTAAGGAGCAGCAGAAACCGCACCGTTACCGATGTTTGTGCCAGCAACATTAATTACGCTGTGGTTAGGCATAAATGGCGCTAGGTGAGATTTAACACCGATAGGGCCAACACCTGGACCACCACCACCGTGTGGAATACAGAATGTTTTGTGTAGGTTAAGGTGCGATACGTCAGAACCGATTGAACCTGGGCTTGTAACACCTACTTGCGCGTTCATATTTGCGCCGTCCATGTACACTTGACCGCCGTGCTGGTGCACGATGTCACAGATTTCACGAATTGTTTCTTCGTAAACACCGTGTGTAGATGGGTAAGTGATCATGATACAAGATAGGTTTTCAGATACCTCTTCGGCTTTCGCTTTAAGGTCTGCCATATCAACGTTACCGTTTTTATCACAGTCAACAACCACGATTTTCATGCTTGCCATTTGTGCAGACGCTGGGTTTGTACCGTGCGCTGAACTTGGGATCAAACATACGTTACGGTGACCTTCACCGCGTGACTCGTGGTATTTACGAATCGCGATTAAGCCTGCGTATTCACCTTGTGCACCTGAGTTAGGTTGTAGTGAAACTGCATCGTAACCTGTGATGTTTACTAACCAATCATGTAACTCTGTCATCATGATTTGGTAACCCGCTGCCTGATCAAGTGGGCAGAATGGGTGTAAGTTTGCAAACTCAGGCCAAGTGATTGGGATCATCTCAGCTGTCGCATTAAGTTTCATTGTACATGAACCTAATGAGATCATTGAGTGGTTAAGCGCTAAGTCTTTGTTCTCTAGGCGCTTGATGTAACGCAACATTTCAGTCTCGCTGTGGTACGAGTTGAAGTTAGGGTGCGTTAAAATTTCGTCATCGCGTACTAGGCTTGCAGGAATTGAGTTGCTGCCGTTTACTTCGATTTCGTTTGCAAGTGCATCAACGCTTAGGCCGTGATCTTCACCTAAGATGATGTCGAATAACTCAGCTACGTCTGCACGGGTTGTTGTTTCTGATACAGAAATTGAATATTCACCTGCGCGGTTAGACGCAAAGTTAACACCGTGCTCTACTGCACGTGCAACGATTTCGTCTTTGTTATCTGCAACAACAGTCAGTGTATCGAACCATGTGTCGTGCTTAAGGTTTACACCTTTCGCTTTTAAGCCTGCCGCTAAGATGTCTGCAAAACGGTGGATACGCTCAGCGATAGTTTTAAGGCCTTGTGGACCGTGGTAAACCGCGTAGAACGCTGCCATGTTCGCTAGTAGTACTTGCGCTGTACAGATGTTTGAGTTGGCTTTTTCACGACGAATGTGTTGTTCACGTGTTTGCATTGCCATACGTAGTGCATCGTTACCTAAACGGTCTTTAGAAACACCGATAATACGACCTGGTAGTGAACGCTTGTACTTGTCACGTGTTGCGAAGAATGCAGCGTGTGGACCACCGTAACCCATAGGTACACCAAAACGCTGTGCTGAACCAAGTACTACGTCTGCACCTAGTTTACCTGGTGCTTTAAGCATTAATAAGCTCATGATGTCTGCAGCAACACAGGCAATCGCTTTTTTGTCTTGTACTTGTGCGATTAGGTCAGTTACGTCAGTGATTTCACCGGTTGTTGATGGGTATTGGAATAATGCACCAAAAATCTCATGATTAGCCGCTTCGCTTGCAGGACCAACAACTACTTCAAAACCAAACTGGTCTGCACGTGTAGCAACAACGTCGATAGTTTGCGTGTGTACGTCATCAGCAATGAAGAAGATGTTAGCTTTTTTAGCTTTAGCAACACGCTTTGCAAGGCCCATTGCTTCTGCAGCAGCCGTTGACTCGTCAAGTAATGACGCGCTTGCTAAATCAAGACCAGTTAGGTCTAGGGTCATAGTCTGGAAGTTTAATAATGATTCTAAACGACCTTGTGCAATCTCTGGTTGGTATGGTGTATACGCAGTGTACCAGCCTGGGTTCTCAAGTACGTTACGTAAAATTACGTGTGGTACGTGAGTTGGGTGGTAGCCTTGACCGATGTATGATTTGAACACTTTGTTTTTGCTTGCTACTGATTTTAAGTAGCTTAGTGTTTCAACTTCAGTGCGGCTTTCGCCAATTGATAAACCTTGCTCTAAGCGAATGCTTGCAGGTACCGTTTGACCGATCAGCTCTTCAACACTCGATACTCCAAGAGCGCTCAGCATGTCGCTTACTTGCGCTGGGCTTGGCCCAATGTGACGGCGAATAAAATCTTGCTTTTGCTCTAATTGTTCAAGAGATTTGGCGTTTGACATTTGTCCAGATTCCTATGATCCAAAAAAAAGTGGTTACTGCCAATGGGTAACTGGCAATAACTTAAAAACAGGTTGATTCAGTAACTTACAGCGTATGGAAAAGTAAGCTATAAAATCATAAAAGCCCCAACTGGATACCCAAACCGCTTGATAATACTTTATTCAGGGCGATGTGAGCATTTTCAATTCAAGGCATATTGATGCAGGAATGGCATTCCCTTTTAAATCAATATAACGATGAAGTGATATTGCTCACACGCCCCGGAACGGTGGGTTTTAAATTGCTTTATTCTGCGTTAACTGATTTCGATTTAGCCCACTAGATCTTCAATCAGTCGCCTTGCCAAAAGCAATTTAAATTCCCACTGAATTTTGTATATTCAAGTGGTTTGGGTATCTCTGGGGCTTTTAGTCGGCGTGACTAATTAATTAGTCTTCGTCGATTGTGTTAGCGTAGCCTTCAGCGTCTAACAGGTTATCAAGCTCTGATGTGTCAGATGCTTTGATACGGAATAACCAACCGTCAGTGTACGGGTCGTTATTTACTGTTTCAGGCGAATCTTCAAGCTCTTCGTTGATTGCAACGATTTCACCGCCGATTGGTGCGTAGATGTCTGATGCTGCTTTTACAGACTCAGCTACTGCGCAGTCTTCACCCGCGTCAACTTCATCACCAACTTCTGGTAATTCAACGAATACCATGTCGCCAAGAAGTTCTTGTGCGTGCTCAGTGATACCTACAGTAAACGTACCGTCACCTTCGTCGCGAACCCACTCGTGTGAAGTAGCATATTTTAATTCGCTTGGGATATTGCTCATCTTTTTGTTCCTTTGGTTTATATTGGGTGATAACACCAAATTTTTTATAGTTTAGATAACTGATTTGCCGTTACGTACAAAGCAAGGTTTAACAACCTTAACGTTAACCAGTTTTTTACGCATCTCTACTTGGGCTGTTTCGCCAGTTGAACGCGGAACGCGTGCTAGCGCAACACTGTGACCAAGGGTTGGTGAGAATGTACCAGAGGTAATCACCCCTTCACCACCTTCAACGATGACTTTTAAACCGCTACGCAATACGCCTTTTTCTTCAAGCACTAAACCAACTAGTTTGTCTGTGCTCTTATCAGCGCGTTGCTGCTCTAATACTTCACGACCGATAAACTTACGATCTTCTGGCTCCCATGCGATTGTCCACGCCATGTTTGCAGCAAGTGGAGAAACACTTTCGTCCATATCTAGGCCGTAAAGGTTCATACCCGCTTCAAGACGTAACGTATCACGTGCACCTAGACCCGCTGGCGCTACGCCTGCGTCTAGAAGTTGTTGCCATAAATCAGCAGCTTGATCGTTAGGCACTACGATTTCATAACCATCTTCGCCAGTATAGCCTGTTGTCGCAATAAATAAATCACCTGCTTGCACACCAAAGAAAGGCTTCATACCTTCAACAGCAGCTTGTTGCTCTGCGTTAAGTACTGTTGCTGTTTTAGCACGTGCATTAGGGCCTTGAACGGCAATCATTGCAAACTCAGGACGCTCAGTAACCGTTACGGCGAAATCAGCCGAAAATTTAGCTAAATGCGCTAAATCTTTTTCACGTGTTGCTGAGTTAACTACTAAACGGTAGTTCGTTTCTGAGAAGAAGTAGATGATTAGGTCGTCGATTACGCCGCCTTCTTCGTTAAGCATACCTGTGTAAAGTGCTTTACCCGGTACAGTTAACTTAGCAACGTCGTTTGCAACTAGCTTACGTAAGAACGCTTGTGCTTGCTCGCCTTGAATATCGACAATAGTCATGTGAGATACGTCAAACATACCTGCATCTGTGCGAACCGCATTATGCTCTTCGATTTGTGAGCCGTAGTTGATTGGCATTTCCCAGCCGTGGAAATCAACCATTTTTGCGCCAGCTTCAAGGTGCTTAGCATGTAAAACTGTTTTAGAAGTCATAATATTCCTTCACTTTTAAATTAACCCACAAGTTGTGGGGCGTGGCCTCAATTTAATGAGGGGGAATAACATGGGCGGCGATTATACATTAGTTGCACAGTTGTCACACCCAAATTGCGATTTTGTAACTAAAAAACAGCTAAACACCCAAGTGCGTAGCTGTTTTAAAAATTTTATCTTTTAAGCAACGTTGGCTAAGGCTAAATCAAAGCCGAGCTGCTGTAAGTGCGTTCGCCATTTATCAAGCTCAGCTTGGCGCGCCACCAGCTGAAATTGCTGTGTTGCTTGGTTATCTATGGCGGTAATAAATACCTCACCGCTTTGTGCACCATAGCAGCTGCGCATGTCTGATAAACGCAGCCCCGGCGTTAGCTTAAAGCTGTCGACCAAGGCATCAAACGCTTGCTCACCACTTAGGGTTAGCGCGCTTAAATCGTCACGCATTACGTAATCAATGTCGTAACGTAGTTGTTGCTCATTAATAAGCGACTGTAATTGCACGCTGGCATCTTTACCTAATACAAAACGAAATGCAGTTTCGTTAAAGTAATACAGGGCATAAGCGTAGCTGCTTGTTAGGTCATCGTCTAATGAACTACGTAAGCCTAAACCGCTGGCGGTTAGCTTATTAATATCAAGACCTAAAATAGCCGTTAAAAATGGGATTGCTTCAGTGCCACTAAAATCCATAATGGCAGTATCGCTATTAGCTTGTAGCACGTTGTCTGCTGGGGTTTCAGCTTGGCTGTGGCGAGCAAACATTATTGGCGTAAAAGTCATATGTGACACCTATCAATCGTTAATGCTTGAAGTATATTGCGCCGTGCTGGCAACAACAAATTGTAATTATTTATCAATTGATAAATAATGCTTATATACATAGCCCTATAAATAGAATTTTTTAATGAAAAACATTTCTACCGATAGTTTACGTACTTTAGTCACTGTTGTTGAAGTTGGCGGATTTGCCAAAGCGGGTGAATTATTAGGGCTATCGCAACCGGCTGTGAGCTTACAAATAAAGCGCCTTGAAGATATGCTGGGCCATAAGCTGTTTAAAAAGCAAGGCCAGCGCCAAGTGCTTAATCAATACGGCGAATTGCTTATGCCATTAGCTAAGCAAATGCTGCAACAAAATGATGCCATTTTGCAGCAGTTCACCAGCGAAAACGTGACCGGTAAAGTGCGCTTGGGGATCCCCAGTGAATTTGCCGCACGTATTTTACCTTCGATCATAGGTGACTTCGTGGCCCTCTATCCTGACGTATCGCTCGAAGTGCGCTCTCGTTTGAGTAAACATTTATTGTCGGTCTCGCGCCAAGATCAATTCGATTTAGTATTGGCATTAAACGAAGAGCTCGAATCAGCTAAGTTCCCTATTTTTATGCAAGACCAACTAGTATGGGTGGGTGATTTAAACCTTGCACAGAACGATGTGGTAACCCTTGTAACCGCCCCTGAGGGATGTATATATCGTCGCCGCGCAATCGAGGCACTACAAAGTGCGGGTATTAAATACCGCATTGCTTACAGTAATGCCGACTTAACCGGCCTAACAGCAGCATTAAAAGAAGGCTTAGGCATTACGGTACTCTCAAAAAGCACCGTACCGAATGAGCTTAACTACCAACTGCAAACCAAAGACCTCCCCGAGCTTGGTCAAATCGGTATTAGTTTAATTAAACGCACCGACGACCCCGGCACCGCCGTAGACAAACTCGCCGAGTTCATCGCCTTGCGTTTGACGTAGGTTTGAGTTAGCGAGTTAGCGAGATTGTAGCAGCGATTTTATATCGCGTAGTAAATGAAATATGTAGTCGTTCTGTTTACATGACACGTTTTAAATAGATCATCGCGCGAAATAAATTTCACGCCTACGGTGCTAGGTGCTAGTTTTAGATTCGTAAAGAGGGCTCCCTACCAAATCGACTTTTTTCGGCGTTAAAACGCCTCCTACAACTCGCATCTCGTTCCTCGGAACTCGTACCTTTCCTCTTTACTCTTTCTAACTTGCTAACTTTTCAATCTGATAGCTGACGGCTGAAAGCTGATAGCTCTTATGTTCATCGCGCGAAATAAATTTCACGCCTACGGATGAGCATTTCAATTTAACTATGTGCAGGCACAATCTAACTTCTAACCAATGATATCTAATATCTCCATTTTTTCGGCGTTAAAACGCCTCCTACAACTCGCATCTCGCAAACTTTCCCCTTTACTCTCGCTAACTTGCTAACTCGCTAACTTTTAATCTGATAGCTGATAGCTGATGGCTCCAAACGTTGGGTTTCGCTTCGCTCTACCCAACCTACGAGCTGATGGCTCCGACCTGTTAAGTTTTACTTAACACCACTCAAAACCTCAGGCTAGTATTACAATACTACTATATTCATTATATTTGATTGATTTCATAAACTTACAGTTCAGACCTGTTTTATTACAAATAGGATTGATTCGCATTATTTTACATGTTTTAATTGCGCCGATTAAAAAAATCTAAACATATACAGGACACACAATGACACCTAAGTTTATTGTTTCTACGCTTTCGACTGCGGTCGCTTTATCTTTAAGCGCTAATGCTTTTGCAAAAGATGTAACTAAAGAAGAGAAGAACTTCGAGCAAATCACTGTAATTGGCTCTGCATCTGCAATTAACGATATTCCTGGCTCTGCTACTTTTATTGATGAGCAAGAACTAGAAAAGTTTGAATATACTGATATCTCACGTGTTTTAAGTGCTGTACCGGGTGTATATGTACAAGAAGAAGACGGCTACGGCCTTCGCCCTAACATCGGTATGCGTGGTACGGGTACAGGTCGTAACGACAAAATCTCAGTAATGGAAGATGGTGTACTTGTAGCACCAGCACCTTACTCAGCGCCTTCTGCTTACTACTTCCCTACTATGGGTCGTATGGAGTCTATCGAAGTACTTAAAGGTGCAGCTTCTGTAAAGTATGGCCCGCGTACAACAGGCGGTGTTTTAAACTTAGTTTCTCGTAGCTTACCAACTGAAGGGTCTAAAGGTTTACTTAACGCCGAGCTTGGTAGCGACGGTTTCTACAAAGGTCATGCTTATTTCGGTAAAAAGAAAAACAATGCTGCGGGCCTTGTAGAAGTATTTACTTACGGTGCAGATGGCTTTAAAGATTTACCTGTAGGTAGCGACAACACAGGCTTTGAAAAGAATGATTTCTTATTAAAGTTTGGCTTTGACTTTGGTGATAACGAAGCACACAGCCTAGAAATGAAATTAAAGTACTCAGACGAGCGCTCTGACGAAACGTACATGGGTTTAACTGACGCTGATTACCAAGCAAACCCTTACCGTCGTTATGCGGCATCACAAAACGATGAAATGAACACACAACACAATGCATACCAAATCAACTATGCATACCGCTTTGGTAAAGGTTATGAGCTACTTGCTACAGCTTACCTAAACGATTTCCACCGTAACTGGTATAAAGCAAGCAAAGTAAGCAGCAGCTACCTTGAGCAATACAGCGAGTTTGAAGCAAACCCAACGAGCGAAGGTATTGAAGGTGTTGGCGTAAAAGCGAATAACCGTGATTACCAAGCGAAAGGCTTACAAACTGAATTCCATATCCCTGCGGGCAACCACTACATCACTGTGGGTGCACGTTACCATGAAGATGAAATGGATCGTTTCCAATGGGAAGACAAGTACACGCTTAACCAAGACCTATCAATGACGCTTACAGAAAAAGGCGTTCCAGGTTCAAACAGCAACCGTTTAGATAGCGCAGAAGCAACGACCCTATTCATTCAAGATGAGTGGTCACTTGATGCATTGGTCATTAGCGCAGGTCTTCGCTACGAAGACATCACAATCAAACGTGTTGAATGGGCTAAGTCTGATCCAAACCGTGAAAATGGCTTAACAAAAGATATCAGCAACGACACTGAGATCTTAGTACCATCACTAGGTGCTACTTACACTGTAAGCGATAACCTAACGCTTCTTGCTGGTATTCAAAAAGGTTACGCACCAGCAGCCCCAGGTAATGCGGATCAAGAAGAAGAAGAGAGTGTTAACATTGAGCTAGGTGGTCGTTACGATTACGCGGGCATTCAAGGTGAAGTAATTTACTTTAACTCTGACTACACAAACATGCACGGTAACTGTACTGCGGCTGTAGGTTGTAGCGATGACAACATTGGCGACCAATACAACTACGGTGAAGTATCTGTGTCTGGCTTTGAGCTAAGTGCAGGTAAAGTATTTGCTACTAATGCAGCTTCGTTCCCAATTCGCTTAACTTACACTTACACTGATTCTGAGTTCGACAACGCGTTTGAATCGGATCTTTGGGGTAGCGTAGAAAAAGGCGATGCAATGCCATACGTGCCTGAAAACCAATTAGCGCTTTCAGTGGGTGCTGAGTTCTCAAGCTTCGTATTCGATACGCAAATGCGTTATGTATCTGATGCACACGCAGATTTAACAGACTCAGGTCGCAATGCAATCGACAGCCGCGTTGTATGGGATTTAGCGGCTAAATACCTCATCGACGACAAACAAAAAGTATATCTAACAGTAGACAACCTGTTTGACAAAACCTACGTTGCAAACCGTGCAAACGGCGGTATTCAACCAGGTAAACCACGTACCCTACAACTAGGTTACAGCTACTCGTTCTAATAAAACGCTTAGCGAAATATCAAAAGCCGTGTGATGAAAATCCCACGGCTTTTTTGTGGGTGTGAGTTAGCAAGATTGTAACCGCGATTTTATATCGCGTAATTCAATGAATACTCACAAAGAGCTATAGAGACGCTGCGCTTCATAGAAAAAGTAATACTCACAAAGAGGAAAAGAGACACTACGCTTTAGAGGAAAGTAATTATTAGTTTTATTGGGTTACTCATTCACTTCTCATTGTTTTCTCTTTGTGCAAAAAAAAGTGAAACGTTGGGTTTCGCTCCGCTCTTCCCAACCTACGAGTTAATGAATCAAGCACTGTAAGTCGTCATTTATAGCGACACATAATAGTTAAAATTGACGGGCTAAAGCCCGACCTACGTGTTGCTTTTGTGGTTAAATAAGCATCGCGCGAAATAAATTTCACGCCTACGGATGAGCATTTCAATTTAACTATGTGCTGGCACAATCCAATCTAATTTCTAACCACTGATATCTAATATCTCTTTTTTCGACGTTAAAACGCCTCCTCCACCTCGTATCTCGTCCCTTTCCCCTTGCTAACTCAAAACTCGCTAACTTTTACACACAAAAAAGCCGCGGTGATGGGCGTACCGCGGCTTTGCCTAACTTGAAAATAATCTACTGGATTACTTCCAGCTTCTCATCTTATGGCCTTTTAAGGCGTAAAATAAAATGAATACATAACTAGGGATCATAACAATGTAAGCGCCTTGTGCGCCTAGGCCTGCTACGTTTCCTAAACCGATTAATAATGGGCCGAGTGCACCACCAGCAATACCCATGATCAATAAGCCTGATGCAGTGCCTGTTAAGCGACCTAAGCCAGCTAAAGCCAGTGGCCAAATTGCAGGCCAAACCATGGCATTAGCAAAACCTAATAACGCAATGCATAACAATGGGTCTGGTAATTGTGGGCCACCAAATGGCACTAATAATAGGTTTGAAATAATGAACGAGTCATTACTGCCAAGCACCACTAACAACACGGTAATAATACCGGCAATACCCGACATTAATAACGCTGTTTGTTGGCTCATAAAGCGTGGAATAGTCAAAATACCAATCGCGTAACCAATCAACATACACGCCATGGTGTAAGAGGTCATAACTGAGTAATCAGCAACGCCAATTTGTAAAGCGTACGAGCCAATGGTATCTGCTGCAATAACTTCAACAGCAACATATAGCGCAATCCCCACTACACCTAAAACTAAGTGAGGGTGTGCTAGGGTTTCTTTAATTTCACCTTTGCCGTTTGATGTTTCATCTTCATCAAATACTAAATCAGGTAATGGTGCGAATTTCGCAAATGCTGCAAATAACATAATTAAAGCGGCAATCAACACATAAGGCATGATAAGGCTATTTGCCATAATGTCTTTTTGCTCTTGTGATAATTTACCTGCACCATCAACAACACCGCTTACTACTACAGCTGCAAAAATCACAGGCACGATAACACCCGCAAATTTGTTTAATAAGCCCATGATACACACGCGCACAGCGGCTGATTTTTCAGAGCCCATTTTCACCACGTATGGGTTAACAGCGGTTTGTAGCACGGTTTGTCCAACACCTATCATTAACTGTGCGAACAAAAAGATTTCGATCATTTGCAGTTTCGCAGCAGGAATATACATCAGCGCCGATAAAGCCATAATCGCACAGCCAATTGCCATACCATTCTTATAACCAACGCGCTTTATCAGCATAGCCGATGGGATACCGGCGACTGTTACCGCAATATAAAAAGAAGAGATGATAAACGAAGCTTGTAACGGCGAAAGCTCAAGCATTTGCTGCAAAAATGGTGTAATTGCACCATTAAGCCACGTTATACACCCTAAGATAAAAAACATTGAGCCGGCCAATACCATTGGCAGCCAGATGCTTTGTTTTGTGTTGTTGTCACACTCAACCGTTGCTTCCATAATTGTTCTCTTAGTTTAATTATTTTTATTTGGTTGGAATTTAGTATACAACTCAACAGAGCTGTTTAATTTCCATACCAATCACAAAAATTTAATCATACACTAACAAAAATGACAGCGCTATCATTTTGCATTCATATAAGTGCTAAAAAGCCGCAGCTAATTGCTTAGCTGCGGCTTAAACTAAATAGTAACAACTAGTTAGGCGTTATTTACCAATTGCTTCTTTTGCAAACAAATGTTTAATTGGACCTAGGTTGTCTACAAGGCTTAAACCAACACCACGTACAAGCTTTTTCAGTGGATTAGCGCCCGCAAATAGCTCTTTTAAGCCTTGCATCATGGCAATATGTTTTTGTGCATCAAGCTTACGAGTACGTTCATAATCACGCAGCGTGCGTGCACTTGCAAACTCGCCTTGCTCATTACTTAATAGCTCAATTAAATAAGCGGCGTCTTTTAGGCCAAGGTTCATACCTAAACCAGCTAATGGATGAATGGTATGCGCTGCATCGCCCATTAATACTACTTTGCCCGACACCCACTGCTGGGCATAACGCATCTTAAGTGGAAACGCCATGCGCTCACTTTGCACTTCACATAAACCACATTGGCCATCAATGGCTGCCATAACCGCTTTATTAAAGTTGTTATCATCAAGCGCTAAAAGTGTGTCGCAATGCTCAGGGCTTGTTGACCAAACAATTGAGTGCGTATGTTTATCTGGCAAGGGTAAAAACGCCAGCGGCCCGGTTGGCAAAAACACTTGGCGCGCTGTGTTGTTATGCTCATCAGCGGTTTTAACCGTGGCAACAATAGCGTGATGGTCATAATCTTTGAAGGTAATTGGCATATTGAACTGCTTGCGAATAGCCGAGTTAGCCCCATCAGCCGCCACTAATAGTTTAGCAATCACAGGCTCGCCGCTTTCAAGAGTAATAAACACATCAGAGTCAGTTTGATGAATTTGCTGATAGCGAGTTTCGAATAGTAAGGTAGCATTACTTTGCTTTTCAAGTTCGCCAATTAAAGCGTAGCGAATAATGTCGTTTTCGACGATATGACCTAGTTGCGGTAAGTCGAGATCGTTATGATCAAAATGAATTTTGCCAAAGCTGTCTTGATCACGTACATCCATCGAGGTATACGGTGTAGCACGTTGTTTAATGATCTCTGGCCATACATTTAAAGACTCGAATAAGCCCTGACTAGCTAAGCTTAATGCGCTCACGCGAAGTGCGTAATCATCACCCGGTAAGGTTTGATTTTTACTCGCGTCAATCACCACAACGCTGATATCTGCTTTTGCTAAACCTAGTGCTAGCGTAAGACCAACACAGCCACCACCGACAATACAAACTTGTGCTTGTTTCATATCCGTTTACCTTGCTTAACCTGACCCATAAGCTGTTTTGCCAGCGGGGTTTTTAACGAGGAGAATAAATCCATTGAGAAAAGGCCTATGCTGCGACCAAGCGCGAGCAACCGTGTTGAGTTAGAGAACAAACGCACTAGGCTGTCTGTGAGTGTCATCACGGTCGTAATATCTTTACTGCGAGTTTGGCTGTAATAACGGGTAAAGGCGTAATCACCAAGGTCGTCTCTATTTGCCATATCACACAGTAGTTGCACATCACGCAGGCCTAAATTAAAGCCCTGCCCTGCAATTGGGTGAATAGCATGCCCTGCATTACCAATTAATACCGTACGGTGGCTGCTCAGTGATTCTGCTTTACCATAGACAAGCGGATAACTTGCACGCATACCCACTTTACTAAATGAACCGCCGCAGTAACCAAATGCTTTTTGTAACGCAGCTAAAAAGGCATCGTCTTCAAGCGTCATAGTGTGCTCAATTTGCTCAGGCTCCATACACCACACCAGTGAGTATCGGTTATTACTCATTGGCAACAGTGCCATTGGGCCGTGCTCAGTAAAACGCTCAAAAGCATGATTATGATGACCATCAGCCACTTCGATGTTAGCAATAATCGCCGCTTGCTGATAAGCGCGAGTATTAAACTCTATATTAGCTAGTTTACGGCTTTGCGAATGAGCACCATCGGCAATCACCACAAGCTTTGCGCTTAACTGCTCGCCCGAGCTTAGCGTGATATTGGCAAAATCGCTTTGGTATTCAAGCTTGGCAACCGTATCAGGGCAAAACAAACTAACATCAGTACGCGTAAGTTGCTGATGAAGGCTGCGCCCAAATGGGTTCACTTCGACCACATAACCAAGGGCATCATGACCATATTCTTGGCAATCAATATGTGTTTTACCAAAATGGCCACGGTCAGATACAGTTACTTTTTTAATCGCTGCTGCAAATGGCGCTTGGCAATCAAACGCATTGATTGATTTTAAGTACTGAACAGACTGCTGAGCCAGCGCAATGCTTCTATCATCAAAGCTTGGGTGATAGTCTGCGCTTACTTCATTTGCTTCAATTACAGCGATTGATAACTGCTTATTGCTCTGTTTTAGGCCTAGGGCACAACTTGCACCCGCCATTCCACCGCCGATAATGACAACATCAAACTGCTTTGCCACGCTTGCTCCTAGCCTTTGTTTGCTTGCATCACTGCTTCAATGTCACTAACGGTTTTAGGAACCGAAATGGTCAGGTTTTCATGGCCATCTTGAGTGACAAGTAAGTTATCTTCGATACGAATACCGATGCCTTTATATTGCTCTGGCGCTTTTGCATCTTTGCTAATATATAAACCCGGCTCGATAGTGAGCACCATGCCCGGCTCAAATACGCGCTCTTTTTCATCAAGCTTATATTCGCCAACATCGTGTACGTCTAACCCTAGCCAGTGACCAAGGCCATGCATGTAAAATGCTTTGCAGGCTTGGTTTGCCATTAGTTCATCAAGCTCACCAGTTAAAATGCCTAAATCAATAAGCCCTTGCGTTAATACCGTTGAGGCCAGTTCATTCGCTTTCGATAAACTACCGCCCGGCTTTACTTGGCTGAATGCTGCTTCTTGAGCTGCTAATACAATGTTGTAAAGCGCCGCTTGTGGTTCGCTAAACTTGCCATTGATTGGGAAAGTACGTGTGATATCTGCCGCATAACCTTCAAGCTCACAGCCAGAGTCAATTAACACTAAATCGCCATCTTTTAGCTCAGCGTCATTTTGTGTGTAGTGCAAAATGTTGGCGTTGTCGCCACTGCCGACAATCGTGCCATAAGCAGGATGACGAGCACCATTCATTGCATAATGGTGATGAAGCTCTGCTTCTAATTGGTATTCAGTTGCGCCAGGTTTGGCAAACTGCATAGCGCGAATATGGCCTTGCGCACTAATTTCGCAAGCTGTACGCATAATGTTTAATTCTGCGTCAGATTTAAACAAACGCATTTCATGCACTAAACCACGAATATCTTTAATAGTATGTGGGGCTTTATAGCCCTTTTTAGGTGCGCCGCGAAGTGTGTTTAATAAGTCCCAAACCTTTGCATCGAAATTTGCGTAAGTGCCTTGAGCATAAAATAAAATCTGCTGGCCGTTCACCAAATCTAATAATTGTTCATCTAGTTCACTAAGTGGGCAAGTTGCGTCGAATAAGTACTCAGATTTAGCTTTTTCGAAACCAATTCTTCGGCCATGCCAAATTTCAGCTAGTTTGTCTTTGTTACGGCAAATAAGCGTACTTGGTGTATCGCTTGACGGGCAAAGCACTAAAACTGCATCTGGTTCGTTAAACCCTGTTAGGTAGAAAAAATCACTGTCTTGACGAAATGCATATTCAGTATCACGGCTACGTGTTACTTCTCCTGCCGCAGGAATAATAGCCACGCTATTTTTATCCATCATCGCAAGCAAGCGCTCGCGGCGGGCTTTAAATTCAGCTTTATCGATTGCAATAGACGACATGCTAAACCTCTGTAATTTGATTAGTGAAGGGTCTTCTTAGGGTTTTTATCGGCTGGTTCTTTACCTAGCTCAGCAAAACATAACAGAGCAGAAACACGCACATACTCAATCACTTCGTGCAGTGCTTGGCTGTCTTCTTCGGTCTCTTCAAACATGGTGTCTAGGCGGGTAATTTCACTAAAATCGCTGATCACTTCTTTCACATCAGCAGATAACTTGCCGTAATCTTTTTGTTTTAAACCAAAACCAAGCATAAAACCCGATACCCAAGATACTAAGCCATTGGCTAAATCGATCAGCGTTTCGTCGTCGCTTGGTAAAAATAGGTCAAACTGAAATTCTTCATCGCTAAAGCTGGCAACAACCTGAGAATACACGTCAGCAAAAAATGCTTTTAAATCTTTATTAAAGGCTAAGCCATCATTGAATACATCGCTTAATAAACCTAAGTATTCGTCGGCTTCGATATTGATGCCACAGGCTAATAAACCACTGATCACACCATGGGCTTCAGCTGGTGCGACAAAAATTTCATTCTTTTCTAATAACAATTGGGCTTGTTGGTAATCAGGTAACGTGCTCATAACTTTTTCTTTGTTCGGCTAAGTAACGCCATGCTACCACTCGATAAATCGCAACTCCAATTAATTGTATGATTGAGGTCAAAAAGCAATCTGAAAAGTAAATAAGCAGTTAAAGGTGGGGAAAAACTACCCGAACGATCCGCTTTTTTTACTTCTATGGTTTAAGGATTGAAACTTGTCTTATATACTGAAGGTGTTCCCTAGGGTGCAGGAGCTTGGTTAAGTCCCTGAGCCGATAAATTTTATGTTAGGGTTTCTGTTCGTCTACTATTGTGCAAGCTCGGCATGTACCGAGAAGCCTACGGTAAACCGCAGATCCCCGCCCTGAAACCTCAAGGTTTCAGGACTGACACCGGGCACCGCATACTTGGGGAACACCATTTCTATCTAGTTACAAGTTTCAAGTTTCAAGTTTCAAGTTTCAAGTTTCAAGTTTCAAGTTTCAAGTTTCAAGTTTCAAGTTTCAAGTTTCAAGTTTTCAATAACTTCCCTTAGTTTTTCTCTTATACAAGAACTTATTACTCTTATTCGCGCGAAATAAATTTCACGCCTACGGTACTAACTTTACTCTTTCCCCTTGCTAACTCGCTAACTCATTTTTATCTGACTTCTGACGACTAATATCTAATATTTCCTATGTGTTGGGTTTCGCTTCGCTCTACCCAACCTACGGGCTAAAGCTCGACCTCGACTAACCCGTTATTTAAGAAATATCGCGCGAAATAAATTTCACGCCTACAGTATCGGGGTTAGCCATAGCAATGTGCGGGCACAATCTAATCTAACGTCTAACCACTGATATCTAATATCTCCATTTTTTCGGCGTTGAAACGCCTCCTACATCTCGAAACTCGTTAACTTTACTCTTTCCCCCTGCTAACTCGCTAACTTGTTTGTTTTTCTGATAGCTGACGGCTGAAAGCTGATAGCTCCTGTGTGTTGGGTTTCACTTCACTCTACCCAACACACATGCTTTCAACCTATCGCCCCCTACTTAAACCATCCCTGAAAGCGCTCCATTAATAGATAATTAACTGGCACTAATAGCAAGGTGATAAGCGTTGCGAAGATAATCCCAAAGCCAAGGCTTACAGCCATTGGAATAAGGAATTGTGCTTGCGTTGCTTTTTCAAATAACAGCGGCATTAAACCAATAAAGGTGGTTAAACTGGTTAGCATAACAGGGCGAAAACGTGCTGCCCCTGCAAGCTTAACGGTTTCCAGTAAATCACCGCCTTCTTCACGCTTCTTATTGATAAAATCAACCAGTACTAGAGAGTCATTCACTACCACGCCTATCAAGGCTAACATGCCAAGTAAGCTCATAATGGTTAACTCCATACCCATTACCCAGTGACCCATTACCGCACCTATCATGCCAAACGGAATAACACTCATCACAATTAATGGCTGCATATATGATTTAAACGGTATCGCTAATAACGCATAAATAATAAAGAATACAAACACGAGGCCCCAAGCCAATGAACCAAATGACTCTCGCTGCTCTTTGGCTTCACCTTCTAGTGTGTAATCAACACCTGGGTATTGCACCATTAGCTCATCTAAGTAGGTTTTTAAGTCTGCTTGCAGTACCGTCATATTGGTATTTGATTTTTCAACATCGGCTGTTACGTTCAATGTGCGATAGCGGTCAATACGATAAATAGACGATGGGCTTTGCCCCGGTACTAAAGTCGCCACATGCGAAAGCGGCACAGTACCACCAGCAGGTGTTTTAATAAGTATATCTTTTAAGTCTGCAACCGAGCGACGCTCTTCAATCGGTAAGCGTACCATTACGCGCACATCGTCGCGCCCACGTTGAATGCGCTGTACTTGCGCTCCAAAGAACGAATTGCGAACTTGTTGCGATACATCAACACGATTTAATCCAAGCGCTAACCCCTGCTCTGTCAGCTCAATTTGCAACTCTTCTTTACCATCTGACATGCTATCTGCAATTTCGTACACTGTTGGATAGGTCGATAAACGTACTTTAACTTTTTCAGCAACAGCTTCGAGAGTGTCGATTGAGCTACCGCTTAGCTGTACATCAATCGGGCTAGATGTTCGGCCAAACTCAGCACGGAAAGTTACACTCTCTGCACCCGGTATAATACCGATAAGATCACGCCATTCGCTGGCAAGCTCCCGTGAGCCTATATCTGATTCACGCTTTTCTGCTGGCATAATCTCAAATCTAACACTACCGGTATTTGACGAACCACCACGGCCACCTGTGGTTGCCAAAATATTTAGAATTACACTTTGACCTTCTTCATCGCGGTATTTATCTTGTAATTCTTTTGCCTTGTCTGACATTTTAATGACGTATTTATTGGTCACTTCAAACGGTGTTCCGGCAGGGAAAGTTACGGATGCACGTACAGTTTCACTTGGAATACGTGGGAAAAAGGTAAATTTAGTCCAACCACTTGTGATCAAGGTAACAATAATTACAAAAATCCCAACAAATAAGCTAACCGTAGCCATTTTATTCTTTAAAGCTAGATTCAATAATGGTTGGTAATACTTCATTATTGCGTGTTCAAAGCCATCGGCAAAACGCTGTTGAAGGCGCTCTAGTTTCGATGGTTCGCCCTTTTCATGGCGTAACTTTAAGTATTTTAAGTGTGCTGGTAATACAAACTTAGACTCAATCAAAGAGAACAGTAAAACAGGAATAACTACTACTGGAATTTGTGCAAATATAGCGCCTCGAGCACCTTCAATAAAAGCGAGAGGTAAAAATGCCGCAACAGTCGTGAGAACACCAAATGTTACCGGAGTTGCCACCTCTTGCGTTCCACGAATAGCGGCTTGCTCACCACTCTCTGCAGTTTTTAGGTGGGTGTAGACGTTTTCACCGGTCACAATGGCATCGTCAACAACAATACCTAGCACCAAAATAAAACCAAATAAGCTGATTACATTAAGTGTGATACCAAATATTGGCATCATTAAAAACGCGCCCATGAACGACACAGGAATGCCAATAAATACCCAAAATGCTATGGCAGGACGCAAGAATAAGGTGAGTAGCGCAAGGACTAAAATCCCGCCCTGAATTGCGTTACTAGTTAGCGTTGCTATTCGGCTTTTTACAACTTCTGAGTCATCATCCCAATAACTTAACTCAAACCCTTCCGGTAGTTGGCTTTGATGCTCAGTAATATAGTTTTTTACCTCATCAGCAACTTCAATCGCACTTTGCGGGCCAATACGATACACATCAATAAACGCCGCTTGTTTACCATTAAATCGAGTACGCACTGGGGTTTCTTCAAAATCATCGCTAATACGGGCTATGTCACCTAAACGAATAATAGTGCCATCAGCTTGGTTTTTTACCACTATGTTAGCAAATTCGTCTTTGCGATAAGCTTGACCTTTTGAACGAATGAGTACATCTCCCCCTTCGGTTTTTAAGTTACCAGCTGAAACATCTGTACTTGAATTGCTAATTGCTGAAGAAATGTCCGATAAGCGTAAATCGTATTGGCGTAAAGTATCTTGACTTACTTCAATGGCAATTTCGTAATCACGCACTCCGCTTAACTCAACTTGAGTTACACTAGGCAAACGTAGAAGCTCATCGCGTACAGTCTCGGCGTATTCAAGCGTTTCTTTTTCACCATAGATACTTGAAACAGTCACGGCGATTACTTCGCGCTTCCACTCAGCAAGCGAAACAATCGGTTTTTCAGCATCGACCGGAAAGGTGTTAATTGCATCAACCCGACTTTTAATATCAGCTAACAGCTCTCTTGGATCATACCCAGTCTCAACTTCAATACTTACCGAAGAAGAGCCTTCAGAAGAGCGGCTAGTGATACGCTTAACTCCCTCAAGATCTTGCACCGCTTCTTCTATGCGAATTGATACCGCTTTTTCAACATCTTCAGGAGTTGATCCTCGAAGTGATACACTGACACTAATTCGGTCAGACTCAAACGATGGAAATACTTCAAGTGGTATTTGCGTCGAAACGCTAAATAAACCCGCTAATAATATGCTGATCAGCAATAAGTTTGCTGCAACATGATTCTTTGTAAACCAAGCAATCATTATTGCGCTCCTTGCTCTTTAGGCGGCTGTTGATTGTTTGGGCGCTGTGCTTTTGCTCTAGTCGCTTGATACTCTTCGCTACCCATAACGGTAACTTGTGTACCAGAACTCACTTGACCAAGCGGTGTAATCACCAAGTTATCGCCTGCAGTCAAACCATCAGCGACAACGGCTTGGTTAGCGTTTTGCCAAGCCAGTGAGATATTTTTACGACGCAGTACACCTTGCTCTTCAACATAAACGTACGTGCCTTGGTAAATTGCGCTGTTTGGGATAACAATGGCACTCTCTATCGCCTTACCGGTAATTTGCGCTTTGATATACTGACCAATTTTGATTGGGTATTGATTCGCTGACGTTGCTTGGTAAGGATCGTTAATTTGTGCAACCACGTAAAGCTGCTGTGCACTTTCATCTATAGCCCCTTCGGTGCGTATAACTTGACCTTGCCAATACTGTTTGCCAACGAGATCTGAGCTGAATTTAACGAGTGAACCGGCGCTATTTTTAGCGCCATCACGAAACTGCTCTGGTAAGTTAATGAACGGCAAATCTTTATTTTTGATTGGTAAGCGAATTTCAACGCGATCAATCGCATAAATGCTAGCAAGTTCCATGTTATTACTCACCACTTGCCCTAAGTCTACGCTGCGACTTAAAACTCGCCCCGCGTATGGAGCAGTGATCTTTGTACGCTCTAAATCAAGCTTCGCTTTTTCAAGTGTCGCTTGCGCAGACAACACACTGGCTTCGGCTGCTGCTAATTGTGGTTTACGAAGTACCAGGCTACTTGCTTGTTCCCCCTTGCCTAAGCGCTCCCAATCAGTAATTGCTTGACGACCACGAGCTTGCTCTTCAAGTAAGCTTTGCTCAGCGGTTAATAACGTCGCTTGTGCTGATTTTACTTCGGCGCGGTGATCTCTATCATCTAGTTGCAACAACACATCGCCTTTTTCGAAAAAGCCACCTTCACGAAATTGCTCACTAATTTCGATAATTTGCCCTGAAGCCTGCGCGACTAGCATACTTTGCGTACGTGGCTTTACGGTGCCAAAACTATCAATCATTACTTGATAAGTTTCTGGTGTTAGAGTTTTAACAGCCACATTTACTTTCGCTTTCGGTGGTGAAGAAAAACGATTTGCTTGCGGCGGGTTACCTTTAATAAACATGACGAGTAATACCGTCACTACAATGACAATAACTGGAATTAATATTTTACGTGTCTTAGTATTCATGATTATTGCTCTGCTACTTCGCTATTTGCTTCACTAAAGTCACCGCCAAGGGCAATGTGTAAGTTGATTCTATTTTTAATAAGTTGGTTTTTGAGTTCGATAACAGAGCTTTGCGCGTTAAAAGAGCGATCTTGCGCATCAAGCACTGTCGTGTATGTTACTAAACCACTTTGATATTGCTCAAAAGACAAACGCTCTGCGGCAATTGCATTTTCTTGTGCTTCTAAGGTTTTCTCATAACGCACTTTCAAGGCTTGCTCTTGACTGATGGCTGTTTCAACATCGTTAAAGGCATCATAGAGTGTGGCAAGGTAAGCTTGCTCCTGACGTTTAACGCTAAGCCTTGCCTGCTCTTCATTGGCTTTTAAGCGACCACCTTCAAAAAGCGGCATTGAAATACTACCTATCAGTGACCAAGCTAAGCTTGAAGGTGAAAATAAATCACTCACTCTATCTGTGCTATCACTGATAGATGCTGAAAGATTTAAGCTCGGAAAACGTTGTTTGTGCGCGTAAGCAAGTCCCGCATCAGTACTTAACAACTGATACCAGCTTGCCATTAACGCTGGCTTGCGGGTGATAAGCTCTGAAGGTAAACCCGAAGGAATTGTGTTCTCAAGTAGTGGCAAACCGGCACTAACCGATAATGCCCCAGCAGGATATTGGCCTGTTAAACGCTCTAAATCACGAATTGATTTAGTTAACGTTGCTTGCTGTGCAGCAATATTCGAGCGCTCAGTATTTAGCTCATTACGGGCAAGGTAAACGTCAAGTGCTTCATTTAAACCTTGGCGATAACCTGACTCAATAATATCTAAATTTTTCTCAGCGTTTTGCTCACGCTGCTTATATAGCTCAAGTAACTTGTGGTTCGTAATAACATCAAACCAACCCGCTACTACATCAGCAACTAATTGTTGTTTGCTTTGCGCAAATGTGGCTTTTTCAGCTAGGTATTCAAGATTTGCTTGTCGTTCTGAGGCCGACAATTTGCCCCATAAATCAACTTCGTAGCTTAATTCTAATGATGCTGAGCTGGCGTTATTATAACTAACAGGGCGGTTATCTTTACTACGGCTCGCACGTGTTGATAAATCAAGGCTTGGCCATAAATCAGCCCCAGCAGCAATAAGCTGCTGCTCTTTAATCGCGACATCATAGCCCGCTTGTAAAATCGCTTGGTTATGGGCTAATGCTTGCTCAACTAAAGTAAAAACTTGAGGGTCGTGTAATTGCTGTAACCAGTTGTCTTCAACAGCAAGCACCTTGTCGCCAGAAGGAAGTTGCTGCCATGCACTTGGTACAGTCTCCAGCTCAGCAACTCGTTCATTGTGAGTCGGCTGGCTAGCACATGCACTTAGCAAAATTACACTTAAAGCCAATAAACTCGGCTTATATTGCCAATTCATTCTAAAAACCTGAAAAACATCTATTTATGAGTGTAATTCAAGCACCACGTTAAGTTTTGCTCAACAGACTTTACATAACATTACACAGCCTGACATTTGGGGACGATGAACGGTAGGAAAATGGAGGTAAGTTGCAAACTATCAGCTATCGAAAATCTTCCATGTAGTTTTTCTTTTATACAAGAACTTATTATTCTTATTCGCGCGAAATGAATTTCACGCCTACGGTACCGGGTTTAGCCATAGCAATGTGCGGGCACAATCTAACTTTACTCTTTCCCCTTTCTAACTCGCTAACTTATGTATTTAAATGATCTGACTCCATAAAAGTAGACACCTTTTTGGAGTCAGTAATCATGAAAGTAAAGTCACAGCGTAGATATTCCCTCGAATTTAAAATAAAAGTCGTTCAAGAGTCGTTAGACACCACAGATACAGTTAAGATGGTCGCGAATAAATACG
>NZ_BRCZ01000018.1:0-45379 GCF_023708065.1 Pseudoalteromonas sp. NCCP-2140
CCCCACCCCCTATGAGCAGTATTTGCCTTATCTAAGTAAGAAATTTCCCCCCACTTACTTTGGTAATAAATGCCAATGCACACTCTCCGGCCCTTCACGGAATTTCTTTATATTAATAAATGTTTCCATCTTACCTAACCGCCAAAGTGCAGTCTCAATCAGGCATGATAGGTGAAGGGGGAGTGGTGTATCAGTATTCTTATACTTTCGTAGCTTTCTTGAAAAGTTACTCGGACAACTGTAACCAAGGGTTCTTGATACTTCTGACCAGCTAGTCCCTGTAGCCTTTATTAATAAAGCATCATTGTATGTTTTTATATGCAGCTGTGGATTAAGCATACGCGATTTTAATGGCATAAGACTCTCCGTTTAAAGGACGTGAAATATTAGTTTCATCTCAAGAACGTTATTACTTAATGCCTTTAAAACTATGTACGTTCTTTATGTTTGATAAATAAAACTGTTCAGAGCTTACGTATGACCTAACTTAAGGGTCTTCAGGGTGAAGTTCTGTGACTACATTGTTTAGCATTTGCACGAATTTCCGATAAAAAGACAATTAATTGTAACTTTTTTTAAAAATAATTAAGTGACCAATAACTAAAGGTATACGAGTAGGTATATCGCAAGCTCTTGCTGTTTGGTAAGTTGTTTTAAATCATGTATTTAGTAATTTAATTCAGCTGACCCCAGCTCCACCAAATATGAAAAAGGCTGCTCTCAGAGCGGCCTTTTTTTATTGCTAAAACTTTTTTCTAAAGCTCCTCTAAAGAAGTCCAGAGTCTAGAATCAAACAACCAACTGAACGGCATCAATAATCGGTTTGTTTTCGGTATCGATGGTGTCGATGATGTGTTTGTGTAGGCGCTTTTTATGCTCGGCGAAAATCGCGCGTTTTTTATCGAACTGGCTGGCAAATTCGAGGGCGGTATTTAACAAGGTTTCGCTGTCTGGGCAAGCTTGTTCAATAACATGATCCGTGGCAAGTTCGCCTGCGGTAACGCGACGGCCAGTTAGCATCATTTCGTTAAAACGATAGTCTGGAATGGCTTTTTTAATGAAAGCGAGCATGCCCGGTAAAAACGGGATTGATAAATCCACTTCGGGGAAGCAGAAGAAACCACGATCGCTTTGCATAAACCTAAAATCACAAGCGCACGATAAAATGGCGCCATTACCAAAAGCGTGGCCATTAATTGCTGCAATTACTGGCATTGGGAAGAGTAATAGGCGTTTAAATACCGCATCCATCGAGTGCATAAAGCCACTTACTTCAGCAAATTTTTGTGCTTTTAATGCAGGCATAAGCCAATCGGTATCTATGCCCAAGCTCCATGACTTTTCGCTGCTTGAAGTGATCACGAGTGCTTTGTGTTCAGGGTTATGTTCGATTTCGTCAAGGCAATTTAAAAAAGCCTCTGCAAAAGCAGGGTTATGGCGATTTTCAGCTGTTGTCATAGTTAAGATAGCAACAGATCCTTGTGTACTTAGATTCATCAGTGTCATGCTGTGCCTTCAATTTTATTGTGTTGTGGGCATAGTTATAACCCATAGGTTTAACAAAATAAACCACAAGTCTGACCAGTTGTGAATTTAGGGGCACTTCTCTTTTGGTTGATATGGTCTTTTAGTCGAAACTAATTTCCAATATGTCGCTAATAGTGGTGAGTCATGGTAGCGTTAGCTCAAACACACTATTTTAAGCGTAACAATGGATTTGATCAGTTGGCAGTTTTTGGGTGGAGATTTATTAAGTCCGATCAGCACAATCATGCTCATTGTGGTTGCGGGCTTTACTTCAATGATTTCAGCGGCTTTTGGTGCGGGTGGCGGCTTAATGCTGCTGGTGATCATGGCATCTATGCTTCCTATGAGTGTGGTTATTCCTGTCCATGGGTTAGTGCAGTTAGGCTCTAATGCAAACCGCTTTTTATTTACGTTTAAGCATATTGATGGCGCTATGTTTGTGTACTTCTCAATAGGGGGAGTCTTAGGTGCGCTGGTTGCCTCAACGATTGTCACATCAATTCCCCTTGAATTAATGAAATTAGTGGTCGCTGCCTTTGTGCTTTATTTACTCTGGGGTGTGACGCCAAAGCTCAGAGAAACCTCAAAGTTATGGCGTGTTCTCGCAGGGCTTTGGACCACGTTTATCTCGATGTTTGTAGGGGCAAGTGGGCCTTTGGTTGGCAGCTGCTTATATGTCAATAATTATAATAAGCTTAAATTTACCGCTACTTTTTCAAGCTGCATGACAGTACAACATACCTTAAAAGCGGTTTTATATGGGGCTGTGGGCTTTGCATTTTGGCAGTGGTTGCCGCTGGTTATGCTCATGATATTGAGCGGTGCATTAGGTACTTGGCTTGGTCTTAAGTTACTGCACCGCATTTCGTCAGATAAATTTAAAAAGATTTTTCGTTTAGTGTTAACGGTGCTTTCCCTGCAACTTGCGTGGCAGGGAATTATGGCTTTTAGTATTTAAACAAACCCAGTTTGGCAACGATGCCGCGTTCTAATTCATTGAGCTGGCCTATGGTGTTATCGAGGTGCTGAGCTTCTTGCGATAGGCTCTTAGCGCCTTGGTTTATGAGCTGCATGGTATTTAAGATATCAGCGGTCACACTGGTTTGCTCTTCAGAGCTTGCTGCAACGCTCTCGTTCATTTGATTAATGGTATTGATTTGTTTAGCAATATCTTTAAACACTGCTTGGCTTTTTTGATTCGCTTGGCTCACTTTATCGCTGAGTGACTTACTTTGCTCCGTTGCGGTTACACAATCAGAGGTATTGTTGTGTAGCGATACAATAATCGACTCAATCTCAGACGTTGAATCATAGGTTTTACTAGCAAGCGCTCTTACTTCATCGGCTACCACAGCAAAGCCACGACCAGATTCACCTGCACGAGCCGCTTCAATAGCAGCATTTAGAGCCAGTAAATTGGTTTGCTCGGCAATACTTTTTATAACATCGAGCACTTGGCTAATTTCATTACTACTGGCGTTTAGTTGTTTAACTACGTTTGATGTGTGGTCGAGCTGTGCAGCTAACTCATCCACCATGTTGCCATTGGCATTCATGTTTTGTTCGCCCTGTTGGCATAAGCGATGTACGTCGGTTGTTTGCTGCGCGGTTTGATTAGCCCCTTGCGCAATCTCTTTGGTTGCTTCACTTAACTGACTAAGCGCATTGGTTGCAGAATCAGTGCGGTTATATTCAAGTTCGGCTTCGTTTTTAGAGCGCACAGATGCTTCGTTTACTGTGCTGGCTATCATTTCAAGCTCACTGGCTGTGCTGCCTAGCTCTGTAATTATTTCTTGCACTTGCGCTATGAATCGATTGAAACCATCAACCAAATAGCCTATTTCATCATTCGATTGATAGCTAATACGTTTTGTAAGGTCGCCTTCACCTTTGACAATTTCATCAACAAGGTTATTTACGCTATCGATTGGTTTTATCACTAAAAGCCGCACGATATAAATAATCACCGCACCCAAGGCGATAAATGAGACCAGCAAGGTAATAAACATGGTGCGTGTCGACTCAGCAATGGTGCTATGCAGTGCTTGTTGTGAGTAACCAATTTTTATGTGACCAATTAAATTATCTAAATAGTGCAAATCAATAGTTTTGCTAACCGATGCGTTATTGCTTTGTTTAGTGATAGCGGCCAGTGGCTTATTGCGATGATCTGTCACTGAAATGCTATGTACATGTTTGTTTTGCGAAAAGGCTTTAATAATCTGATTGATTAACGGTTCATCATAAGAGAATACAGGCTCGGCTAAAATAACCTGCATTTGCTCATTAAGGGCCGTGATGTCGTCTTGCCATTGCTGTGTTTGACTCGACTTTGCCAGCAGATAGTTTGCGCTGATCACGAAGATCACGCTCAGTAAAAGGCACAAAGACAGTGCCAAGGTTATTTTATATTTTAATGATTTCATTGTGTGCTCATTGAAATGGGTTAAACCACAAAGGGCTATTTTTATTAGGTGTGTTCGACGATAACGTTGGGTTATCAAGCTCAATTACGCGACGCGAGCTTAAGTTGGCTTTTGATAAAACCGTTTGTACTTGGCTGTCTGCCAAAAACATGGCGTTAAATGTGCCATCAGCAATCATCTCGTTTAGCGCATCATTTAGCTGTTTATGCAGCGTGTGGTTGTTTTTGTTGACGAAAAAGTAAAGTGGTGCGGTGTACTTAATGACCAAGTGCGGCTCAACAGTGAGGTTAAGCTCTGAGTGATTGGCAATTTCATCCCAAGGTTCATTCACCCCACGCGGGAAGTAATCAAAGCGCTCGCCTTCAAGCATTGGGAACAAATTAGGGTATTTTAATGTAGTAACAACAGGCAGTTGATTTGCTTTTAATATTTTCGTGTCTGGCCAGGTTTTACCTTGCCCAGCGGTAAAACGTTTTAAATCTTGTAAGCTAGTTACCGAGCTAAACAGTTCGCGATTTTGTGCTTTCACAATCGCGACTCGCATGCCAAGTAAGCCACGAAACAAGGGAATATAAACGGCTTGATAATCCTGTTCTAACTGAGTTGATGTCATGCTCCACATCACATCCAGCTGGTTGTTTTTTACATCGTTTAAGATACGTGCATTAGAGATATCTTTATTGGTTTCATAAGGGTGAATATACTCTAAGCCAGCACGTTCGATGGCGCTGATCAGTAATTTGTGGGGAAGGGAGGTATCGCCACTGTAGCTTTGAACTTTTACCGGTGCGGCAAAACAAGCCGACGTAAAAGCAAAGCAAAAAAGTAAAGCAAAATGACGCATAAAGCACCTTTGTTATTATTATGTAAACAATAAACTAAAGTGCTTTACGCGCTTTCTCAATCTTATTTCTTATGCATACGTATTCAATTGCTTAGTAGGCTGTCGATTGACTTATCACCATTAAACAATTCAAACACTTGCGGTTTTTTCGGTGTATGTTCAGCGAGGTATAGCAGGGTATCTGCCACATCTTCACGGTTGATCACCGCATCTTGGCGCGTTGCAGGGCGTGTGGTGGTTAAAAACCCCGTTGCTGCATCATTTAATAGCGTGCCAGGTCTGACAATGCTGTAATTTAATTCGCTATTGATTAAATGTTGGTCAGCCATGTGCTTTGCAACTAAATACGGTTTTATACTGCTTTCAATGTTGTCTGGGGCATCAGCACCAATTGAGCTGACCATAATAAAGTGCTTAACCTTGGCATCTGCCGCATAATTAATCGCTTTAACAGCGGCCCATAAATCTATCAGTAAGGTTTTATCGGCACCCGTAGCGCCGCCGGATCCCGCGCTAAAAATCACTTGCTCAACCCCTTCGAAGGCGCGACTAAAATCGTTTTCGAGGTCTTGCTCTACAATCGTTAAATGATTACTTTCAAGCGCAGTCAGTTTGCTTTTGTCTCTAACTAGAGCCACTACGTCATGGCCACTTGCCAGCATTTTTTCGGTGGTCATTTTACCTATTTGGCCCGTTGCGCCAATGATTAAGGTTTTCATATCAAACTCCTTCTAATTGCTGTGTAACTAAAGACCTTGGGGTGTGGATTTATTTTTAAAGGGGTACAAGCAAACTTTGAATAAAAAAGTATTATTTGGCATAGTATTGAATCAGGTACAAAATCAATTAAAAGGACTTAAAGTGAAAATATATTTTAATCTTTTGGTGGTGGTAACATTAGCATTTTGCAATGCGGTATCTGCCAATCAATGGCTATCGCCTTATCCAAATAGTGAGGTTGAAAAGTCGGTTAAACTCAGTGGCGAACAGACACAATTACTGAGCCAGTTTGATGACAGTAAAAAGTCATCAGAGCGATTTAGTTACACAGACTTTATTGACGATGTAAACCACACATTGTACGAAATAAACAATGTTGCCACTCTCAAAGTATTTGAAAACTATAAACAAGCTTTACTCACCGATGGTTTTAATATTGTTTACTCTTGTCAGCTAGATGCTTGCGGTGACAGCAGTGATTTTGCAGAGGAAGTCGGTTACTTTCAGCTCTATAATTATCATCGTAAGCCATATTATCTGCTTGCCACTAAAGGTGAAAAGCCTGAGTTTGCAGTGTCGTTATTTGTTGGCCAGTACAACAGTAAAACGCGTGTTATGAGTAGCTCAATTGCGATTAAAGAGCTTGAAACAGGTCTGATAAAAGCCAATACAGCTGCTTTTGCAAAACAGCAATTAAATCCAGTTACCAAAGCACCTAAAGACGATATTAGAGGCTCAAGCGATCATCCATTACTTAGCCGTTATCCTGGTAGTTTTATTGAAGACTATGAGCAAATTGATTACGAGGAATTTTCACTACCAACAGGATTATTTAACCGTAAAAACAAAACGCTACCTGCTGAAGATGTGACAGGCGATATCACTCGTATTACTTATGAAATTAGAAAAGTATCAACCCTTAAGGTTTTTCATAACTATGTGTCTGCCTTAACAAAAGAAGGCTTTGAAACGGTATTTAGTTGCGAACGTCAAGCATGTGGTGACGACCGTAAGGCAATACAAGAACTTGGTGATCACTTGTCGGTAAAACAAGTTTATAACTATTATCGTCAGCCGCGTTATCAGTTAATGAAAAACACCATAGAAAATCAAACAACCTATGTCGCATTTTTTGTTGGGAATTACCAAGGCACTACGCGAGTGCAGCTTGTTATAATTCGAACAGAGCCTTTACAAGGCGATTTAGTTAAAACCAATCCGGACCAAGTGTTAAAGCAGCTAGAGCAAAAAGGTAAAGCAGCCATTTATGGCATTTACTTTGACCATGATAAATCAGACATTAAGCCAGAGTCAGCAGAGTCATTAAAAGTGATTGCGGATGTTTTAAATAAAAATAACAGCTTAAATTTGTACGTTGTTGGTCATACAGATGATAAAGGAAGCCCAGAATATAATTTAGGGCTGTCATCTAAGCGAGCTAAAGCAGTTGTTAAAGCGCTCGTGAGTCAATACGGCATTAAAGAGTCGCGTTTAATTGGTTATGGTGTAGGCCCTTATGCGCCAGCTGCCAATAATAAAAATGATTTGGGTCGTCAGCTAAACAGACGCGTAGAGCTAGTTGAGCGATTAAGTAATTAACAATCAAAAGGGGCTTTTTAGCCCCTTTAAATTTTATTACGAATTAGGTCGCGAACAATAAAGCGGGCGGGGTGAATAGCCTGACTCACACGTTCGCTAAATGGCCTTGGTTCATTGTTTAAACAAGCAATTAAATGTTCAGCACATAAAGGGGCACTGCACAGGCCTCTTGCACCAAAGCCTGTGAGTACATGCAAGCCTTGCTGAGGTTTCGTTAACGTTTGGTACTGATAACGCTTACCTAAGCGTAGATTAGCAAACGCGCTTACATAATCACTTTGTTCAGCCCATTCACCTGCCATAGGTAGATGGTCGATAAAGGTGCACCTTACAGCTGCTTTTGCCGCTGTTATCTCACCTAAGGTCGTTGCAAACTCGCTGTTTGTGTAAAAACTTAATAGTTGTTCGCGATTGGTGTGGTTGTCTTGCTCTTTAACTTCACGGCTTTTTGAGTTTTTTTCAAAAGTCGCGCCCATGCAATGATGGCCTTGATATTCAGGAGTAAAATAGCCCTTATGGCAAAGCACGGTCTTTAGGCGTTTTGACTGCTCGCTTGCTTGCACATGCGAGACTTGGCCGCGCACACCAACAATAGGTAGCGCTTGAGTTTGGCTAAACTGGTCACTGTGTTCACCTGCACAATTAATCACATCGCTAAATGGCCCGAAAGTTTGCTCTTTGCTGTGTAGTAACCAGCCATCAGCGGTTTTTTCGAGCTTTTCAATATGGCAATTAAAGTGACTGTCCATTTTATTATTGGTAGTGGCAGTTAACGAATTTGCCGCATTAAATAGTGCTGTAACCAGGGCTGGTGGATTTACCCAGCCGCCTTTTGCAAAGAATACACCTGAGTAGCCTGTTTCTACACCGGCAATTTCGTCACCTTCTTCGGCGCTTACATTACGCATTAATTCAACTGGCCAAAGTTCTTTATCGGCAAGGTTTTGATGTTTATCAGCTAGACCTTGTTTAACCGCGTGCTGTAATACACCACACCACTGGTGAGGGTAGTCAAAACCATCATCAAGTAATTGTTGGTACAGACGCATCGCATATAAAAAACTATGGGCGAACATTTCACTGTGTGGTGAATTTTTCGCTTGTAAATGCGGATACACAGCCCCTTGTACATTGTGAGAAGCGCCCATGGCAAGCGCTTCGTCTTGGCAAAAAAGCGTGGCTTTTAGGCCTCTTTTTGCCAGTGAATACAGTACACTGCTACTGGCAATACCACCGCCAATAACAGCCACATTACTCAGTTCACTTTGCTGATGAGTAAAATAGGCAGGCCCTGATTGTTGATCATTAGGCTCAGTGAGCTCGCCAATCAGCATTTCGCGTTTTTTACCATAGCCTTTTGCTTTACTCATGCTGAAGCCTGCTTCGATTAGCCCTCTTCTTACAAAGCCTGCGGCAGTGAAAGTGGCGAGTGTGGCATTTGCTCTTGAGATAGCACGCATCTTGTTGAACAAACTCTGTTGCCACATATCTGGGTTTTTACTTGGTGCAAAGCCGTCTAAATACCACGCATCAACAACCCCTTCGCTTGGGTAGCTCATGGCGTCAATGCTGTCTTGCACGTCACCAAAGTAAAGGTCGAGTATTAGTTTGCCGCCTGCAAATTCAAGGCGATGACAGCCGGCCAAATTAATTGGGTATTGAGTAATTAGTTGCTCACTATACTTGCTTAAACTAGGCCAGGCTTTGAGTGCTTGAGCAAGGTCATCACGCTTAATAGGAAATTTTTCAAAAGAGATAAAGTGCAAGCGGGTAACACTTTTTTTACCACTATGGTCGGGTTGATTTTGAACTTCTTGCTCTGCATGCTGCCTATCAAGGTGAGCAGCAAAGTGTTGCCATGTATTTAAAAAGTTAAGCCCCGTACCAAAGCCTGTTTCAGCAATTGCAAAGTGGTTACGGTCATGATTTTGTAATCGTTGCGGGATATGGTTTTGTTGATAAAACACATAATGTGATTCGGCTAAGCCATCGTCATTAGAGAAATAAACATCGTCAAACTGATCGGCGACAGGGGTACCAAGGTGATTAAAATGAATATGTGCGTTTTTGATCATGGTTTAACTAATTAACTACAAACTTTTTTCATTATTTTACGTGTTTTCTTTGAAATAGTCTGGCGTTATTTATAAGCTAGACATTCAGAGTACATGTGTACGCTAGAAAGCTGACCACTTCGAAAGTAATTTCAGCGTAAAATAGAACACAATTTAGTATAGAGCTAAGGTAATTACCCATGAGAAGAGCCGTTATTACGGGCATCGGTGTTGTTTCAAGCATCGGTAACAACAAAGAAGAAGTATTAGAATCATTAAAACAAGGCCGTAGTGGTATCGCGTTCAACCAAGAGTTTGCTGACTACAACCTACGTAGTAACGTATCTGGCAAAATCGATATTGATGTTAAAGAGTTTGTTGATCGTAAAGCAATGCGCTTTATGGGCGATGCTGCTGCATATGCTTATATCTCAATGTCACAAGCGATTGCAGATGCTGGCCTTAGTGAAGATCAAGTTTCAAACGAGCGCACTGGTTTATTAGTGGGTTCAGGTGGTGGTTCATCTAAATGGCAAGTTGAAGCGGCTGACATTTTACGTGAAAAAGGCGTAAAACGTGTTGGTCCTTACATGGTACCACGTACTATGGCGAGTACGACTTCGGCGTGTCTTGCAACACCATTTAAAATTAAAGGTGTTAACTACTCACTAAGCTCTGCATGTGCGACATCTGCACACTGTATCGGTCACGCGGTTGAGCAAATTCAACTAGGCAAGCAAGACGTAATCTTTGCAGGTGGTGGTGAAGAGCTTCACTGGACGCTAGCAATGGAATTCGATGCAATGGGTGCATTGTCTACTAAGTACAATGAAACACCAGAGAAAGCATCACGTACATACGATGCAAACCGTGACGGTTTCGTTATCTCTGGTGGTGGCGGTATCGTTGTTGTTGAAGAGCTTGAGCATGCACTTGCTCGTGGCGCGCACATTTATGCAGAAATCACTGGTTACGGTGCAACGTCTGACGGCTACGACATGGTAGCTCCATCAGGTGAAGGCGCTGTACGTTGTATGAAGCAAGCAATGCAAGATCTTGAAGGCGGTATTGATTATTTAAATACTCACGGTACTTCAACACCTGTTGGTGATGTGAAAGAGCTTGGCGCTATTCAAGAAGTATTTGGTGGTAACTCGCCAATGATCAGTGCAACCAAAGCGATGACAGGTCACGCTCTAGGTGCGGCAGGCGTTCATGAAGCAATTTTCTCGCTATTAATGCTTGAGCATAACTTTGTTGCTCCATCTATCAACATTGATGAACTAGATGAGCAAGCTGAAGGTCTAAATATTGTAACTGAGCGTAAAGACGTTGAACTAAATACAGTTATGTCTAACAGCTTCGGTTTCGGTGGCACTAACGCCACATTAGTAATGAGCAAATATAAAGGTTAAACCTCTCCAGTATTTGTTTAAAGCCGAGCAATAGCTCGGCTTTTTCATTTGTTATAAAGTCTTAGTTGTTACCTATCCGAATACTGATAAATTCGCTACAATAGCGCCACTTTCTGCCTCTCGGACACACAAATGAAAATTCTTGCAGATCAAAATATGCCATTGGTTGAGCAGTACTTTGCCGATTTTGGTGATGTTGAGCGATTTGATGGCCGTAATCTCCAACCCGAGCAGCTAGTCGGGGTCGATATTTTGTTAACCCGCTCTGTTACCAATGTAGATAAAACCTTACTCACTCAAGCAGATAAATTAAAATTTGTGGGCACAGCAACCATAGGTGTTGATCACATTGATACCGAGTTACTTGCTGAGCGAAATATCGCATTTAGCAGCGCACCAGGTTGTAATGCCGTGGCGGTTGCTGAATATGTTATTAGCTGTTTGTATGCCTTGAGCCAAGAAAATGCTAGTTCATTACAAGGTAAAACCATCGGCATAGTGGGTGTTGGCAGTATAGGTAGCTGTTTACGTGATAAGCTTAGCCTGCTTGGTATGAATGTATTGTTATGTGATCCACCAAAACATGAAGCCGGTGAGCTTGCAGAGCATATTGAATTAGACACATTACTAGCCCAAGCCGATATTGTGACTTTTCACGTGCCATTGGTTAAACAAGGTCCGCATAAAACCCTGCACATGCTAGACGAAACGCGCTTAAAAGCGCTTAAGCCGGGTATGACGATTATCAATGCAAGCCGTGGTGATGTGATTGATAACCAAGCATTGCTAGCATTGTTTGAGCAAGGCGCAAAATTAGATTGTGTGCTTGATGTTTGGGAAAACGAACCCAATATACTGACACCTCTGCTTGATTATGTACGTTATGCCAGTGTGCATATTGCAGGGCATACACTTGAAGGCAAAGCCCGCGGTACACAAATGCTGTATCAGCAAGTATGTGAGCTTGAAGGCATCGCAGCGCTTAAGTCTCTGGACGATTTTTTGCCAGAACCAATTAGCCACTCTGTCACGCTAGGTGAAACCTTTAACCTAGATGATATAGGTCGCTTAGTGCACTTAATTTATGATGTGCGTCGCGACGATGGCATTTTACGAAGTAAATTAGCAAGCGAAGGCTTTGATAGTTTACGCAAGAATTACCCGCCACGACGCGAGTTTAGTACTTTGTCGGTGGCTGCCAACAGTGCATGTGAAGGCGCATTAGCTGCACTGGGATTTAGAATTAACGAATAAAGCCATTTGCTTTATTCAAAAGAGGAAAACACATGTCGCAAAAATTTAATGTAGCCGTATTAGGTGCCACAGGTTTAGTGGGTCGTCAGATTATCGAAACTTTAGAAGATCGTAAGTTTCCGGTAGACCAATTATTTTTACTCGCAAGCAGCCGTAGTGCTGGTGAAGAAATCCAATTTCGCGGTGAGAGCATTGAAGTAATCGATGTTGAAGAGTTTGATTTTAGCCAAGCTCACATTGGTTTATTTTCAGCAGGCGGCAGTGTCTCTGAAAAATACGCACCGATTGCGGCGGACGCAGGCTGTGTGGTAATTGATAATACCTCACACTTTCGTAATGACTACGATGTGCCACTAATTATTCCTGAAGTTAATGCATCAAGCTTAGCGGATTTCAGAAACCGCAACATCATTGCAAACCCTAACTGCTCAACGATTCAAATGCTGGTGGCACTAAAGCCAATTTATGATGCTTATGGCATTGACCGCATTAACGTATCAACTTATCAAGCTGTATCGGGTGCGGGTAAAGAAGCCGTTGATGAACTAGCTAAGCAAACAGCAAACTTAATGAATGCGCGTCCGATGGATAATGCCGTTTTCCCTAAACAAATTGCTTTTAATGTGATCCCACAAATCGACAGCTTTGAAGATAACGGTTATACCCGCGAAGAAATGAAAATGGTCAACGAAACACAAAAAATCTTAGGTGATAACAGTGTTGTGGTTAACCCTACTTGTGTTCGTGTTCCCGTGTTCTTTGGTCACAGTGAAGCGATTAATATTGAAACGCGTATGCCAGTAGATATCGAACATGTGAAGCAGCTATTAAACGATGCACCTGGTGTAGAGTTTATTGAAGACTTAGCTGATTATCCAACTGCAGTATCAGACGCAAGTGGTAACGATACTGTATACGTGGGTCGTTTACGTGCTGATATTTCGCACCCACATGGCTTAAACATGTGGGTTGTTAGCGATAATACGCGCAAAGGTGCGGCAACAAATAGTGTGCAGATTGCTGAAGAGCTTATCGCAAATTATTTATAAATCTGATGATTTAGGCTGAGCTAAATTTAAGAAAAGCGGCAATTTGCCGCTTTTTTTGTGAATTCACTGCCAAATTATTGCCGCATACGCTGTAAAAGCGTATAAACTTAACGATAACAATAAAAAAGCCTCTCAGCCGCTATTATTTAAGCTATTTACTATCAAGGTGTTGCAATAGATATTGCAAGGCAACTAAGTTATAGTTTGCAGCTGGAATAGAGCTTGCAAGAAAACATAATTAAGAATCAATTCTGCAAGAATTACTTGATGTTTAAGCAACCAAGGTTGCTGCGTTAACATTTAAAACATAAAGGATCAGCATGCGCGGTTTAGCAACACTCTTCATATTAGCGTCTGCATTGGTGGTAACACCGACATACTCTGATGAAGGCACCACACTTAAAGGCCCTAAAGGTGTCGATTACGGTGCGCAGGGGCGCTCTATTGGTCCAATTAAACCGACCGATACATTATGGCGTATTGCCGCTAAAATTCGCCCTGACAACTCTGTAAGTATTTATCAGGTCATGCAAGCTCTGTATGACAAAAACCCATCGTCATTTTTAGACCAAAACCTAAATCATATGCGTGATGGCGCATACCTAAAAATTCCAACAATTGCAGAAATGCGTGCGGTCAACCCGACATTAGCAAAAGCGCGTTCTGAACAAGATGATGAGCTGTGGGAAAAAAAGAAAAACGGCACGCTGACTACAGCTGAAATTAATGAATCGCAAAAGAAAGTAACTCAAGCCCGTAAAGTTGATGTAGACGAAGCAAAACAAGAACTTAAGCAAGAAATCAACACCATTAAAACAGAGCAGGGCACGCAGCTCGTAGAGCTTCAAAAGCAGTTTAAATCGTCGGTTGAAAATGTTGAAGAGATTTTAGCTGAGAACAACAAGCTCAAAAAGCAACTGAGCGGTATTTCTAAAGAGCTTGAAACCGTTCGCGATCAACTTGGCCAAGACAGTGAAATTCAAAAGCAACTGAAAGAGTTGATCACTAAACAAAATCAAATCATAGAGCAGCAAAAAGCAAAAAAGATTGAAGAGGACAGTGGGTTTAGTTTTTCGAATTTACTGAGCAACCCATTTGTTCTCGGTGCTTTAATGTTTATTCCTGCATTACTTATCATTGCAGCCGTTGTGATGTTTTTGAAAAAACGCAACAGCGCCAATGATGATACAGATGCCAGCGATGACGATGAATTTTTACCTCAAAGCCCAAGTTATAATGCTGATGATGATTTAGAACCAATTATAGAAACTGATCCGCTAGTTCCTGATCCGGTCGAAGACAATGATGACTTGAGTGTGCGGTTAGATGACGACTTAGACCAAGACATGCTGCCTGATGATGACATCATTTTTGACGACAGCATTGATGATAGTTTTGATGAAGATGACAGTGTTTTAAATCAAGATGAACTAGAAGGTTTATTAAGTGATGACATCGAGTTTAATGATGAGTCTTCAAGTAGTGCTGACGATGATGATTTAGATGCATTTTTACAGCAAGATTTCGATCAAACCGATGACGACAGTTTAGGTGATGAAATTGACCTAGATAGCGAACAGTCTCCAGCAGATTCATCGGGTGATATTTTAAGTGCTGATGACATTGATGACCTATTTGATACTGATGAAGATGACTCGTTAGATAACGCCAATGATGAAATGGCAGCGCTTAGTGAAGAGCTTGCAGAAGATGACGCTGAAGATGATTTTGACATTGATAGCTTAATTGATGAGCAAAACAACACGGATTCTAATCAAGATGTAAACCTAGACGATATTGATGACTTACTCGATGAAAATAATGATGCCTCAACAACTAACGTTGAAGCTGAACTCATCGATGAAGATGATTTCGATATCGACAGCTTAATTGATGAAGCGCAAACAGACGAGCCAGCAGCCGAAGCTAACGATGCATTAGAAAACGACGATCTTGATGATGCGCTGGATGTTGATGACATTGACTCGCTATTAGATGAAGCTCAAGAAGAAGCGCCAGCCGAAGAACCAAGCGCGGATGAGCTCATCGATGAAGATGATTTCGATATTGACAGCTTAATTGATGATGCACAAACAGAAGAGCCAGCCGCTGAAGCTAACGATGCATTAGAAAACGATGATCTTGATGATGCGCTGGATGTTGATGACATTGACTCACTATTAGATGAAGTTCAAGAAGAACCTGCAGAAGAACCTAGCGCAGACGATTTAATCGACGAAGACGAGCTTGATGATGCCCTCGATGTTGATGACATTGATTCATTGCTAGATGAGGCACAAGCAGAGCCTGAAGCGGAACTTGTTGAAGAGCAGGCTGAAGAGCTTTCAGAAGAACCTAGCGCAGACGATTTAATCGACGAAGACGAGCTTGATGATGCCCTCGATGTTGATGACATTGATTCATTATTAGATGAGGCACAAGCAGAGCCTGAAGCGGAGCTTGTTGAAGAGCGGGCTGAAGAGCTTGCAGAAGAACCTAGCGCAGACGATTTAATCGACGAAGACGAGCTTGATGATGCCCTCGATGTTGATGACATTGATTCATTGCTAGATGAGGCACAAGCTGAGCCTGAAGCGGAGCTTGTTGAAGAGCAGCCTGAAGAGCTTGCAGAAGAACCTAGCGCAGACGATTTAATCGACGAAGACGAACTTGATGATGCCCTAGATGTTGATGACATTGACTCATTATTAGATGAGGCACAAGCAGAGCAAGAGCCTGAAGCAGAGCTTGTTGAGGAGCAGCCTGAAGAGCTTGCAGAAGAACCTAGCGCAGACGATTTAATCGAAGAAGACGAGCTTGGTGATGAACTAGATGTTGATGACATTGACTCGTTATTAGATGAGGCTCAACCTGAGCAAGAGCCTGAAACGGAGCTTGTAGAGGAGCAGCCTGAAGAGCTTGCAGAAGAACCAAGCACAGACGATTTAATTGATGAAGATGAACTTGATGATGCTCTAGATGTTGATGACATTGATTCACTATTAGATGAAGCTCAAGAACAGCCTGAATCTGAAGAGCTGGTTGAAGAGTCAATTGAAGAACCTAGTGCAGACGATTTAATCGACGAAGATGAGCTTGATGATGATTTAGATGTCGATGACATCGACTCATTATTGGATGAAGCGCAGGAAGAGCCAGAACAAGAACCAGTTGAAGAGCTTACCGAAGAGCCTATTACGGATGATTTAAGCGATGAGTTTGATACTGATGAAATAGACTCACTACTTAATGAGGTTGATGCAGAGTCAGAAGAACCTGAGTTAACAGATGAAAGTAGCTCAGATATTGATGACAATGCTGAGCAAGACGATGAGCTCGATGTAGCAGATATTGACTCATTACTTGATGAAGACACTAGTGACGAGCAGGACTCTGACGTTGATGATGAGCTTGAAGAGCTTATTCAGCAAACAAATGAGCTGAAGCAAGACACTGAAGCGCAGATATCAGATTTAAGTCATGAACAGAGTGACAGTGCAGAGCATGATGAGAATCTACAAGAGTCGCTAGAAGATTTAGCCGATGCTGATCAAGCGGTTGATGACATGAATGTTGAATCAATTGCATCAGAGTTGGTTGATGATACGGATGATAGTGACGAAGTTGATATCGATGAAGCGCTTAATCAAGAGTTTAATGAAGATAGCGATGAGCTATTAGATGAAGATGATAGCCTTGACGAGTTTGATGATCCATCACTGAAAAGTGTCGATGAGTTATTAAATGAAATTGGTGAAGAAGATGACTATGTCGAAGCACCAGACTGGTCAATAGATGAACCAGAGCAAGACATAGAAGAAGTTGAAATTGATTTAGGCGATGATCCGCTAGCAGATGAAGACCTAACTGATGAATTTGATTTAACCGCCGACGAAGAGCCATTACAGCAAGATACCGTGACTCCTAGCCAAGAGTTGGAAGAGTACCCAGAGCTTGAGCTAGATGAAGCCGGTTTTGAATTGGATGAATCTGATGAAGACACTTCTAGTGAGTTAGATGAAGATGCACCATTACAGTTAAGTCAGGCAGAGCAAGACCTTGCTAATTCATTAGCAACGGGTAATGAGCTTGATCAGCTAGACGATGATTTTGATGATGAGATCTTGCTTGATAATGAATTTACAGAAGATGATATTCTTGATCCTGAGGACGACTTATCGGATCAATCACAGAGTGAAGGCACAACAGAGTTAACGAGCGAAGCGCCAATTGACGATGAGGTGGCTGATAGCCAAGACGAATTAGAGGAGTTCCCTGAATTCGAATTGGACGATATTGAACTTGATGATGCCCTAGAAGCTGAGCAAACATTAGCTGATATCGAGTCTAATTTAGCTGACGAGGCTGATTTAAGTGAGCTGTCAGACGATGAAATCGATGATGATTTTATGGCTGACCTTACTCAAACAGACTTTGATGCGCTGTTAAATGAACTAGCAGAGCCAGATGACGCTGATATTGCTGATGCCAGTGAGTTCGACGTTGATTTTAATGCACTATTAAATGAAGACTTACAGGGTGAAAGCGAACAGCCAGTTGAACCTGAAGTAGAGGCATTAGATTCCGAGGAGCAAACTACTTCAACGGATGAGTTTGTAGATATCGATTCATTACTTGAACAAAGTGACGATGAAGCACTCGACCACGAACCTTATGATGAGGTTGATATGGATGTAGGGCTGAGTGATTTTAATGACTTACTAGCAGGCGATAACCCAACTGATGTTGATGCCGAAAGTGGTGGTTACTCAGCAAAACTGGACTTAGCTCGGGCATATATCGAAATAGACGACTTTGACTCAGCGCTGCAAGCCATTGAAGATGTTATTGCCAATGGCCCAGAGGAAGTTCAAGAAGAAGCACAATCACTTAAGGCTAAAATTAACGAGTAATAAGTAAAACTGACAATAAAAAACCGAGCAACTAGCTCGGTTTTTTGTATCTAAGCAAAGGCTATTGCTTGTCTTGTAAGCGACGAGTTTTGAAATCAGACTCGGCTTTCCACTTAGGCCAATCGCCGTTATCAGCAAGTTTGGCAGCAATATCAACTATCAGCTCGATATCTTGCTCAACACCACCCATAGACCAATCTGCTGAATAGTCGTCAGCTTCTTTATGATATTTGTGAGCGATGTAATCAGGATCTGTATCACCTAAACTCATAAATAATAAGCTAGGCACGCCTTGCTTAGCTAGAGAGAAGTGATCAGAGCGGAAAAACAAACCATTTTGAGGACGCGGGTCCATTTTTACATGACGACCTTGTGCTTTCGCTGCATCTGCAAGGTAGTCTTCCATTTCAGACATGCCTTTACCGTATTGTAATATGTAGTCAACGCCGTCTAGCACGTTCATACCATCAATATTAAGCAGTGCGACCATTTGTTTAGTTGGTACAATTTCGCCAGTAGCGAATTGTTCTGAGCCAATAAGCCCTGTTTCTTCAGCCGTAAAGTTGGCAAAGATAATAGAGCGTTTAAATGGTTTTTTCTTATGCATTTCAGTAAGAATACGGGCTATTTCAACCGTTGCTGCGCTACCTGATGCGTTATCAACAGCACCATTGTAGATTTTCACACCGTCATCAGTTTGCTTGGTGCCAAAGTGGTCCCAGTGCGCACCAATTACAATGTACTCATCAGGAGTTTCGCTACCTTTAAGCGTTGCAACAACATTATGCGATTGCGCTTGAGAGATATCACTTTTCAGTGTCAGCGCTGCTTTCGCTTTTAAGTCGACAGGTTTAAAGTCAGCTTTTAGTGCGTTGGCTTTTTCAGTTTGATAATCAAGGCCTGCTTGAGCAAAAATTTCATTTGCCGCTTGCTCATCAATCCAACCCATTACAGGGATGTCAGAAGCATTCTTATCTTGGTCGATTAAGGTATATTTGCTACCCGTGTTCGAGCTTTCTACAACGCCCCAAGGGTATGCGGCAGGAGCAGTTTCGTGAACGATAAATACCGCTTTTGCACCTTGGCGAGCACCTTCTTCATATTTGTAAGTCCAACGACCGTAGTAGGTCATAGCATTACCGGTGAAAAGCGTGTCGTCTTGGGTGGCAAAACCAGGGTCATTAACAAGCACGATAATTGTTTTGTCTTTTACATCAATATCTGCAAAGTCATCCCAATTATATTCAGGTGCATTAATACCATAGCCAACAAACACAACATCAGAGCCATCGATGTTGATTTCAGGGTTAATTTGTTGGGTACGGGCGGTAAAATCACTGCCAGCATTAAAGCTTAAATCACCCACTTGTAAGGTCATGTTTTGATCTGGAGTGAGTTTTGCCATGGTAACTGGCTGTAAAAACTCGCCATTAAAACTACCGCTTAAGCCGAGTTTTTTATACTCGTCGGCTAAATAATTAATGGTTAGTGTTTCGCCTTCAGTTAAAGGGCCACGGCCTAAGAATTCATCAGAGGCGAGGGTTTTAATATGTGAGCGTACATTGGCAATGTTTACGGCTTCATTGCTTTCAGCACTTGGTTCATCAGTGCTTGTTGTTGGTTGCTCAGAGCAGCCGAATAAACCAATTGCAAGTGCCAAGCTTGCATACTTAAGGTGAGTTGTCATAGTTTTTCTGGTTGATTGCACAGGGTTTCACTATATGGGACGCGAAGGGGGCTGTCCAGAAAGAGTCTACAAATAACTAATTATTCAGGATGAAAGGATAATAATGCACCTTTCATCCTGTCAATTTTACCACCACGCTTTATCAATGGCGGTATCTTGAATTTTAAATACCTCACCAACTAACGGAGTACTCAGTGATACTTGCTCTTGTCCTGCTTTTTTAGCAACACGTTTAAGTGGGTCATACCAAGCATGAAAGGCCAGATCGAATGTTCCATTATGCACTGGCACCATCACATCACCTTGTAAATCGAGGTGAGCTTGTACTGATTGTTCTGGTGTCATGTGAATGTCAGCCCAATCTTTGTCGTAAGCACCGGTTTCAATAAAAGTGATATCAAACGGCCCATAACGATTACCAATCTCTTTAAAGCCAGAAAAATAGCCAGAGTCACCGCTAAAATAAAAGCGCTTGTCATTTACTTTAATAGCCCAAGAGCCCCAAAGGGTTTTATTGCCATCTGTTAAACCTCGGCCAGAGAAGTGCTGAGTTGGGGTAAATACAATTTGGCTATTTGCCATATTTTTCTCTTGCCACCAATCAAAACTATGGACTTTTTGTTCATCAACGCCCCATTTTTTCAGGTCGTTTTCGACTCCTAATGGCACATAAAAAGAATCTGTTTTATCAACAAGCTGTTTAATTGCCGCTTTATCTAAGTGGTCATAATGGTTGTGTGAAATAAACACTTTGGCAATGTTTGGTAGCTCTGCAATGCTGATAGGTGTTGGCTGAAAGCGCTTTGGCCCCATGAATGAAAAAGGCGAAGCGCGCTCTGAAAATACCGGATCAAATAGCCAGTATTCGCCATACACTTTCGCTAAAATAGAGGAGTGACCTAACTTCACAAAATGCACTGTGTCATTAGATAAACGCTCAAGCTGTGCATGAGAAACAGAATGCATAGGCAGTTCACCTTTTGGCTCTGCATCAATTTTCTTTTCTGTAATAAAGCGTTTGAAGATACCTAGCGTTTTCTTAAAGCTGGGTCTTTCTACCTCAGCACTATTGTGGAACTTGCCATCAGATAATTGCGCAGAGTGGCTGTTATCACTCACACCTTCAGCGGCTAATTGATTATTCATAATAAACACTCCTATCACGATGCATAGAGTGGCGATTGCGAGCCATTTTAGAAATTTCATATCGTCACCATAAGTAAACTACACGGTGTAGTTTTTCATGGTTTGCTATAAAAGTAAACTATCTAGTGCATTTTTTATTTTTGCGTTACACTAGTAACCCTTATCGGAGGGGTCCATGAAATTATCACAGAGAAAACGATTAGATATTTTGAATGCAGCTGAGACATTGTTTTTTCAGCAAGGTGTTGAGCATACCAGTATGGATCAGGTTGCAAGCTTAGCGGGTGCCTCAAAGCGTACCGTATATAATCACTTTGAAAATAAAGATGTGTTGTTTCAAGCCATTCTAGTGTTTATGTTTGAAAAAGTCCGCCAAGAGCAAGCGGTTGTATTTGATGCCGCTGTGCCAATTGCACAGCAGTTAACACGCATTGCTGAACAAGAAGTGGCGCTTTTGACCTCTGAAGAGTTTTTAAAAGTAGCGAAAGTCGCTTTTATGCAGATGTTACAGCAGCCTGATTTAGCAAAATCATTAGCCAGTAATAACATGGGCTGTATGCAAGATCTGGTGGCGTTTTTAGAAGCGGGTGTGAAAGCACAGGTTTTAACTATTGATGATGTTGAGTTTGCAGCAAAACAGTTTGTGTATCAGTTAAAGTCGCTGATCTTTTATCCGTTGCTGTATGGCTTTGAGCGCCAAGAAGGCGACTCAGATAAGAAAGTAATAAACGAAACTGTAAAAATGTTCTTAGCGCGTTATGGGCGCTGATATTTTGGAATATAAAAAAGCCCGCTTAATGCGGGCTTTTAAATAATTGTAAAAGTATTACTTCACTTCTTTACCAGCTGCTTGTTGGTCAGCATGATAGCTTGAGCGAACAAATGGACCACAGGCCGCATGTGTAAAGCCAATTTCGTCTGCATAATCTTTTAAAGCATCAAACTCTGCTGGCGGCACATAGCGTTTAACCGGTAAGTGGTGCTTAGAAGGTTGTAGGTATTGACCTACTGTTAGCATATCAACGTTATGCTCGCGTAAGTCACGTAACACTTCTTCGATTTCGCTAATTTCTTCACCTAAACCTACCATCAAACCAGATTTAGTTTTCACATCTGGATGTGCTTCTTTAAAGCGGCGTAACAACTCAAGTGACCATTTATAGTCAGCACCTGGACGCGCTAATTTGTATAAACGCGGTGCTGTTTCTAGGTTGTGGTTAAATACATCTGGCGGCGTCTCGATTAAGATATCAAGGGCTCTGTCCATACGACCACGGAAATCAGGTACTAGAATTTCAATCGTGATTTCTGGGTTGTGCTTGCGAATTTCACGAATACAGTCAGCAAAGTGCTGTGCACCACCATCACGTAAATCATCACGGTCTACTGACGTGATTACAACATAGCTTAGCTTCATGTCTTTAATAGTCAGCGCTAGCTTTTCTGGCTCAGCTGCGTCTGGCTTTAATGGACGGCCATGGGCAACATCACAGAACGGACAGCGACGAGTACAAATAGCACCTAAGATCATGAAAGTCGCAGTACCATGGTTGAAGCATTCAGATAGGTTAGGGCACGAAGCCTCTTCACACACAGAGTGTAAACCATGTTTACGCATCGCTTGTTTAATACCATCAATACGTTCAGTTGATTTTGGTAAGCGAATTTTTAGCCACTCTGGCTTACGCAACATTTCGTTTTTTTCAGTCGGTAAAACTTTAACTGGGATCAGTGCCATTTTTTCTGCATCACGCAGTTTTACGCCTGGTTCCATTTTGACTGGTTTATTCATTCGTTTTCAAACCCTTCAGTGTGCTTAACCACAGTAGCATTAAGCTTTTTAATCATGTGTTTTACAAGCCCTGCACCTGCTTGCTCGAGGTTTTTCGGACCGTTTAGATCGGTTGTTTGCACCATGTTCATGCCAGCATAGCCGCATGGATTAATACGTAAGAATGGACTTAGATCCATACTTACATTTAGTGCTAAACCGTGGAAAGAGCAACCGCGGCGAACGCGAAGGCCTAATGAGGCAACTTTGCTGTCGTTAACGTAAACACCGGGTGCATCCGCTTTCGCGTAGGCATCAATATCGTAGTCTTTTAACGTATCAATAATGCACTCTTCAAGCCAGGTTACCAGCTCCCTTACACCAATGTTTAAACGACGTAAGTTGAATAGCACATACATCATTTGTTGGCCTGGTCCGTGATAGGTAACTTGACCACCACGATCCACTTGGATCACTTCGATATCACCGGTATTTAATAAGTGCTCAGCTTTGCCTGCTTGGCCTTGCGTAAATACTGGCTCGTGCTCTACAAGCCAAATTTCATCTGCAGTGTGCTCATCACGGGTGTCGGTAAAAGATTGCATTTTTTGCCAAATTGGCATGTAACGCTGACGACCTAATTGACGAACGATTAATTCTCTTTCGCTCACGAGTTACTCCGTAATCGGCCTATAGCATGTGACGTACGTCATCGATGTTGCTGATCACGTTATAAATTTCTTCGATGTGCTCTTTACTTGTAACGGTTGCTACAAGCGTTACAGATTCGTAATTACCTTTGCTGCTTGGTTTTACCTTTGGCGCATAATCGCCAGGTGCAATTGGTTGCAGCTTTTCTAGGATCTGATCTGTTAGATTTACGTTAGCTAAGCCCATGATTTTAAATGTGAATGGGCAAGGGAAATCTAAATACTCATCAAATTTAGTATTTTTTACAGGTTGAACCACGACGGTGACTCCTCAAACAGTGAGTGTGCTTAATAGAGGTGTTCTCTGCCATTTCTTGGCGTTAAGCAAACTTAGATTACGACGCACTCGACCCAGCGCGACTGATATGGGGCGCATTCTATCATTTTTCAGACAAAAAAAAACGCCTTGCGGTGCAAGGCGTTTATAAACTTTATGACCAGATTACTGAATTTGTAAACGTAGGTAATCGTAGATCTTGCTAAAGAAGCTGCCTTCTTCCACTTCTTCTAGTGTAACTAGTGGATATTGTGCAATTTCTTCACCTTCAAGCTGTAAGAATAGCGTGCCTACTTTAGTACCTTTAGCAAGCGGCGCTTCTAATGTTTTATCAAGCTCGAAGTTCGCTTTTAAGTTTTTACGCTGACCACGCGGAATAGTAATAGGTGTATCTTCTAAGATACCTAACGATACGTTTTCTTTGTTACCCATCCAAATACGTTGCTCAGCAAAGCTGTCGCCTGCTTTATATGGCGTGATTGTTTCGAAAAAGCGGAAACCGTAGTTCAATAGTTTTTTGCTTTCAACTTTACGAGCACGTTCGCTTTCTGTGCCCATTACTACAGCGATTAAACGCATGTCATCTTTAGTTGCAGAAGTTACTAAGCTATAACCCGCTTCTGATGTATGGCCGGTTTTAATACCGTCAACGTTCATGCTTTCATCCCATAACAATGAGTTACGGTTGTATTGCTTGATGCCATTAAAAGTGAATGATTTTTTCGCGTATACTTCGTACTCATCTGGTACATCGCGAATAAGTGCAGCACCTAAGGTTGCCATATCACGTGGTGTCGTGAAGTGTTCGTTAGTATCTAAACCATGGCTATTTACGAAGTGGCTGTTAGTCATGCCAAGCTTTTCAGCGTGGGCATTCATTAAATCAGCAAATGCGCTTTCACTACCAGCAATGTGTTCAGCCATTGCTACACAGGCATCGTTACCCGATTGAATAATGATACCGTGGTTTAAGTCATCAACACTGATTTGCTTACCGACTTCGATAAACATTTTTGATGATTCAGGAAAATTCTTTGCCCAGGCTTTTTCACTAACTGTAACCATATCAGTTGGTGCAATATTACCTGCTTTGATTTCAGTACCAATTACATAACTGGTCATCATTTTGGTTAAACTAGCCGGTGCTAATTTTGTATCTGCTTCGCCTTCGGCAATTACTTTACCTGTGGTGAAATCAACCAAGAAATAACCTTTCGCATTAACTTGAGGTGGGGCAGGGATAATTTGGGCTGTTGCAGAAAATACGCTAGCAGTGCAAACAAGGCCACAAACGCCACTTAAGATTTTATATTTTATAGATTTCATCGTACTCATTAATGGTTAAAGTTAAACATGTTGCGTTGACCTATTCTAAAGGTCTTACTCACTGTAAAGCAAGAACGCGTTCTGAAATTGGTTTTGTTTTAGCTTTTCTAAAACTGCTTGTGCTTCTGCGGCATCTTTTATTGGACCAAGACGTAATCGATAGATTCCATCTTTTTCAACAATGTTTGTTGGCACATGATATTGCTGACGAAGTTGAAACGCGAGCGCTTCAACATTAGCAAGAGTACTTCCCGCTGCAACCTGAATGTAGCTTAAACGAGGGGCAGAATTGGCAAGGGTAACAGCCTCAACCTTAACACGGGCTGTACCTTGTCGGTAATAACCTAATTTATAGGCCGCAGAATAAGATAAATCGATAATCCGGTCATCATGAAACGGGCCTCGGTCGTTTACGCGAACAATTACTGATTTTCCGTTGTCTAAATTTGTTACTCTGGCAAAGCTCGGTAGCGGCAGTGTTTTATGAGCTGCTGTCATCGCAAACATATCGTACACCTCGCCGTTTGAGGTGTGATAATTGTGAAACTTTCGACCATACCACGAAGCAATGCCTTCTTCAGAGTAGCCAGTTTCATCTAACATCGGCGTGTAGCGTTTACCACGGACTTCGTAAGGGCGACTAGCGCTTGCGCTTTTAACAACCGGGGTGACTATGGCATCTTGCATTTCAAGTTCGGTTGGTTTTCGAAGCGGGGCTGCATCATGCTCCATAGCATAACGGCCTTGTTGAGATGAAGAGCTACACGCCGCAAGCAGCACAGAAAATAACGCTATAAGTAAGTAATTGACTCGCTGTGTCATTATTTTAAAAGCATCCTTTTATCGGTGGCGATAGACATGATAATGCCAAATCCGGCCATCAAGGTCACCATTGAGGTGCCACCATAGCTTATTAGAGGTAACGGAACACCTACTACAGGCAGTAAGCCCGAAACCATGCCAATATTCACAAATACATAAACAAAGAAGGTCAGTGTTAATGCGCCGGCAAGCAGTTTACCAAACGCATCTTGCGCGTTTACCGCAATATATAAGCCACGACCAATAATAAACAAGTACATACAAAGTAATAAACAAACCCCAAACAGGCCAAACTCTTCGCTCAGTACAGAAAAGATAAAATCGGTATGACGCTCAGGTAAAAACTCTAATTGTGATTGTGTGCCTTGCAGCCAGCCTTTACCTTCAACGCCGCCAGAACCTATCGCAATTTTCGATTGAATAATGTGGTAACCCGAGCCAAGCGGATCGCTTTCAGGATCTAAAAAGGTCAATACCCGTTGCTTTTGATAATCAAGCATCACGTAATGCCAAAAAGGCCATGCTGCCAAACCAACAGTAGCAGATAAAAAGCCAATAAGGCGCCAACTTAGTCCAGATAAAAATAATACAAATATCCCTGAACTGGCAATCAAAATAGAGGTACCTAAGTCGGGTTGCTCTTTAATTAAAATGGTTGGCACCATTACAATCGCAAAGCCAATAATTAAATGGATGATTCTTGGCGGTAAATGGTTACGCCCGATATACCATGCAACCATCATTGGCACAGCAATTTTCATTAGCTCTGACGGCTGGAAACGGGTCACACCTAAGTCAAGCCAGCGCTGTGCACCCTTTGAACTTACCCCAAATAACAACACCCCAACCAGCATTAAAAGCCCCACGCAGTAGAGCGGAATAACCATACTCTTTAATGTGTTAGGCGAAAACTGCGCGAGTATAAACATACCTAAGATAGCGCCAAACATACGTGTTGCGTGGCGTATCATCATTGCAGAGTCTTGGCCGCTAGCGCTGTAAACAATAGCAAGGCTGGCTACCATCATCGTCATAAGGGCGATAAGTAGTGGTAAATCGAGGTGTAGGCGCTGCCAAATTGAGCGTTTTTTATTTAATGGGATCATGGCGCGTCACTTTGGGCTATTTGAATCGGGTTCGCTGAGAAGTAGTAATCCATTAATTGACGCGCAATAGGCGCACCAACTGTACTACCACCACCGGTGTTTTCAACCACCACAGAGACCACAATTTGTGGATCGTTATAGGGTGCAAAACCAACATAGATAGCGTTATCACGTTGGCGCTCTTTAAGTGATTTTGCGTCGTAACGCTCACCTTGAGCAATACTCACAACCTGAGCAGTACCGGTTTTACCTGCTGGGTCGTAATTCGCCCCTTTAAATGCTTTATGTGCAGTACCTGTGACTTTATGTACGGTGTTGTGCATCGCATCTAGCGCAATTTGCCAATGATGTGGATTTTTTAATACTACAGGTGGCTTTTCATCATTATTAATTTGCGTTACTTCGTTTTCTTTTTTAGCGACTTGTACAAGGTGCGGAGGGTGATCGAGTCCGCGGTTCACTAATATGTTGGTAGCATTAGCTATTTGCATCGGTGTTGCGGTCCAATAACCTTGGCCGATACCCACTGAAATGGTATCGCCGCGCCACCATGATTCTCTAAAGCGGGCTTCTTTCCACTCTCGCGATGGCATAATGGCAGATGTTTCTTCATGAATATCGATTCCAGAGAGCTCGCCAAAGCCAAACTGCGTCATAAAGTCACTGATTTTGGTGATCCCTAAACGGTAAGCAACATCGTAAAAATAGGTATCGCATGACTCTTCAATAGCACGATAAACATCAACATGACCATGGCCCCAACGTTTCCAGTCACGCCATTTGTGCTCCACATTAGGAATTTGGAAAAAACCCGGATCCCAAATTTGTGTTTGCTCGGTTACCAGTCCTTCTTCAAGGGCAAGGATCGACATATGAGGTTTTACTGTGGATGCAGGTGCATAACGCCCTTGCGTGGTACGGTTAATTAGCGGTCGGTCTGGGTTTAACAACTTTTTGTAATCTGTGCTGCTGATACCATGAACAAATAAATTCGGGTCATAACTAGGGTTAGAGTAGAGCGCTAAAACGCCGCCATCTTTAGCATCAAGCACCACAATGGCACCACGCATATCTTTTAAGGCATGTTGAGCAATTTGTTGCAGGCCAATATCTAAAGTCAGTACTAAGTCGTGACCTGGTTCAGGTGGCGTGAGGCTTAAAGTGCGGATCACTCGGCCACGGTTATTCACTTCAACGCGTTGTGAACCAACTACACCATGAAGGAGTTCTTCGTAATACTTTTCGATACCCAGCTTACCAATGTCGTGCGTTGCACGGTAGTTAGTAGCTTGGTCTTCAGCTTCAAGTTTGGTGAGTTCTTTTTTGTTGAGTTTGGCAACATAACCTAAGGCATGGGTAAGGGTATCGCCATAAGGGTAATAGCGAGCTAAACGCGCTTCGATACTAAAGCCAGGAAACTTATGCTGATTAACCGAGAACTTTGCAACTTCGGTTTCGTCTAAACGGGCTTTTAATACTTGGCTTTTAAAGCGGCGATTGTGTTTAATGTCATCTAGAAAGTCAGCTTTTTGTTGCTCAGTTATTTCGATAACTTTTTCAACTTCGCTCAGAGCCTCTTCAAGGTTGTCAACTTCCTCGGGGATCACTTCTAAATTATAAACTGGCTTGTTTTCAGCCAGTAATACGCCATTTCTGTCGTAAATAAGCCCACGGTTAGGGGCAATTGGAATAACTTTGATGCGGTTATCGTTCGAACGTGTTTGATAATCTTGATGTTCGATAACTTGGATGTTGTATAGGTTAGATAACAACACACCAATTAACAGTGTAACAAACACAAAACCCACAAATGCTCGGCGAGCAAACAAGTTTGCTTCAGCCGAGTGGTCTCGAATCGTGGGTCTGTGTTTTCGCATTGGCTTCACTACTCGCGATGATAAGGGTGGTTGTTATTCAAGCTCCAGCCTCGGTATAGGCTTTCTGCAACAATAATGCGCACTAGTGGGTGCGGTAGTGTCAGGTTTGATAATGACCACTTTTGCTCAGACGCTGCAATACACTCAGGTGCTAAACCTTCTGGTCCGCCGATCAATAAGCTGACATCGCGACCATCAAGCTGCCACTTTTCCATACTTTTTGCCAACTGATGGGTATCCATTGGCTTACCGGTGACCTCTAGCGTCACAATGCGGTTGCCTTTAGGAATAGCAGCAAGGGTCTTTTCGCCTTCAAGTTGTAAAATACGTTTGATATCCGCATTTTTACCACGTTTACCTGCGGGGATTTCAATTAGCTCAAGGGGCATATCACGTGGGAAGCGACGTTGATATTCTGTGAATCCGGTTTCAACCCATGCTGGCATTTTGGTGCCAACAGCAATCAATTGTATTTTCAAAATGGTTACCTATGTCCTTGCTAAGGGTTAGCCCCAAAGTTTCTCTAGATCATAGAAGTCGCGAGTTTGGTCTTGCATTACATGCACAACCACATCACCTAGGTCTACAAGCACCCACTCACCTTCGTTTTGGCCTTCGTAACCGAGAGGTTCTTCACCAGCATGGCGTGCTTCTTTAGCAACGTGGTCAGCAATCGATTGTACATGGCGTTTTGAGTTACCTGAGCACACTAACATGTAATCAGTAATGTCAGACTTACCACGAACATCAAGCTGTACCACATCACGGGCTTTCATATCATCGACTTTATCAAGGGCAAATGCGAGTAGTTGTTTAGAATCCAAAGTGTTTTCTCAAAAATAAATAATCTTAATTTGTTATTTTATCACGCAGGCAGTATTTATTCATCTGTTTGGTAAAGATGATGCTGCGCAATGTATTGACTTACATTGGTAGGTAAAAGTTCCGCTATATTATCATTTAAATGCAGCTTTTTTCTGATTTCGCTTGAGGCGGCATTAACTTGTAAGCCATTTAAAAAGAATAACTTACCTGCAGGGGCTTGTTGTAGCTGGCTAAGTTGCTCTGTTACGGCATTCTCTTTATAAGCTGCAAGTTCACCAGATACTTGGCAGTGCTGCCCCGGGCGCAGGTACACGACGATATGACAAAGTTTGACAATCTCTTGCCATTTAAACCATTTATCTAGGCTATTGAATGAGTCCATACCAATTAAAAACATAATCGGCGCTGCTGGGTTTTCTGCACGAAGCTCTTCTAAACTCAGCAAAGAATAAGACGCACCTTCTCGGTTTAGTTCGCGGTAATCAATAGCAAAATGCGGATTGTCGGCAATCGCAAGTTTTAGCATGTTAATGCGATGCTCATCACTAATTCCTGGCTTGGCTTTATGAGCAGGAATAGCACAAGGCATGAAGTAAAGGGTATCGAGTTGGCACTGCTGAACACACTGCTGGGCCATATTAATATGACCTAAGTGAATTGGATCAAAGGTGCCACCAAAAATAGCAATCATCAATTGTTACTCTTAGTCAAAGACCGGGTGGCAAGGTAAAGGTATCGCCACAGGTTGGCAAAACACTAAGCATATTTGCATTAATGCTTGGTAGGGGGCTACAAGGTTGCCTTGTTTATATGCGGCATCAAACTGAGCTAATTGTTTGGTAATTTGTTCGAGTACTTGGATGTTCAAGCGGTTTAAGGCCTGTTGTACAACAGCTTGTTGGTTTTTCCAAATATTATACTTTTTGTATAAATCAGCCATATTGGCACCATTCAAGCGCCCGTGTTGCATTGCCAGTAAGTTAGCGGCTTCTTTATTGATGGCCCAAAAAATACTCATGGCTTCAGTGTTATCGGCAGCCAGCTTAGTCATTACTTTAACTGCTTGTTCGGCGTGGCCATTTAATAAAGCATCACTCAAATCAAAAATATCAAACCTTGACTGATTTAGTAGCCCTTGCATCACAGCTTGTTGGTCAATTAGCTCACTACCATAAAGCAAAGATAGCTTTTCTAACTCTTGATGACAGGCAAGTAAATTTCCTTCAGTGGCATCAATTAAGCTTTGTTTCGCGTTGTTATGAAGGTTTAAGTTTAAACGGTAGCATTGCTCATCTAACCAGCGGCTCAGGTGATTACCTGTTAATGGGTAACAAGGAACAAATAAGCCTTGCTTATCGAGGGCTTTAAACCAAGCACTGCGTTGAATATCTTGGCTGGCTTTGGCACCTTTTAAAACCAAAATAGTATCGGGATTAGCAAGCTCAACAAGCTGCTTAAAGATTTGACTGCCTTGCGTACCAGGTTTTTGCTCGTTTAAATCAAACTCAATTAAGGTACGAGCGCTGAACAGTGACATACTTTGGTATTGAGCAACAATTTCTTGCCAATCAAAACCCGGCATTAAAGTAAATTTGATTACCTCGTCAAAGCCTTGCTGTTTAGCTGCTTGACGAATTTGCATGATGCACTGAGCAATTTGATAAGGCTCTTCACCAAACACCATGTAAAAAGGCGCGAGGCCTTTTTTTAACTGGCTAGGAAGCTGGTTTGCATAACAACGCATTACAGTTGTGATAACTCACGAACAATACGACGACTCGCTTGCTTACGAATTTCGCCTAATAGCAAATCAAGCTCTTTTGCTTTTGCAAGGGCATTGTCTGGGTCGTCTTGGTAGTTACGATACAATTCAAAGCTTTGATTAATCGCTTTTTGTCCTGGGCGCTTCAAGGTATAGCTTACACTGTAGGCAAGTTCATACTCAGCAACCTGACCATTATCAAATAATGACAAGATTTGACGCTCTAAACGGTCTTTGTGGATCTTTAACTCAGGGTGTTTACCAACTTGGTTAAGCTCAACTTTACTCGCAATAAGCTCTTTTTCGACTAATTCGAATAAGGCTGACTTTTCATCATCGCCAACAAGGGTGAGTACTTTCAAGTCGTCAGGCAAGTTAGAGGCTTTCTTTAAGTGAAAGCCACAACTTGTCAGCAGTAAACAGACTAGCGCAAGGGCTAGTCCGTTTTTCAGTGCTTGAAGCGCTGCCATCTTAGTTAGCAACCACGTTAAGTAGTTTGCCAGGTACGTAAATTACTTTACGGATAGTCGCGCCTTCAGTGAACTTAGTCACGTTTTCTTCAGCAAATGCTAATGCTTCAACTTGCTCTTTGGTTGCATCAGCAGGCACTGTTAACTTAGCACGTAGCTTACCGTTAACTTGTACAATGATTAGCTTCTCATCTTCAACAAGTGCTGACTCATCAACTGTTGGCCATGCTGCATCTAAGATGTCGCCTTCTTTGCCAAGGTCTTGCCATAACTGGTGACACATGTGCGGTGTGATAGGCGCAAGCATGATAAGTAATGCTTCAAGTGCTTCGTTAGCAATTGCCACATCTTGTTTATCAGCAAGTGGTGCCTTAAGTAACTTGTTCGAGATTTCCATGATAGCAGCGATTGCAGTGTTGAACGTTTGACGACGTTCAACGTCATCAGTCACTTTTGCAATTGCTTTATGAAGTTCACGACGAAGAACTTTTTGGTCGTTGTTTAATGCTGATTTATCAAGCGCTTGGTAGCCTACTGTTTCTACATCAACAGCGTATTTCCAAATACGTTTTAAGAAACGCATTGCACCTTCAACACCTGAATCAGACCATTCAAGAGTTTGCTCTGGTGGTGCTGTAAACATCATGAATAAACGAACTGTATCTGCACCGTACTCGGCAATAACTTGTTGTGGGTCGATACCGTTGTTTTTCGATTTCGACATTTTGCTCATGCCCGCAGAGAACACCGGCTCGCCATCTTCTTTGTGCCATGCTTTAACAACACGACCTTTGTCGTCTGTTTCAGTTTGTACGTCTGTTGGTGAAATCCAGATATCACCGCCTTTCTCATCTTTACGATAGAAAGTATCAGCTAGTACCATGCCTTGACATAATAAGCGCTCAAATGGCTCATCTGAGTTTACTAAACCAAAGTCACGTAATAATTTGTGGAAGAAACGCGAGTAAAGTAAGTGCAAGATCGCATGCTCAATACCACCAATGTATTGGTTTACTGGTAACCAGTAATTTGCAGCACCTGGCTCGATCATGCCTTCGTCAAAACGTGGGCTACAGTAACGAGCGTAGTACCAAGACGATTCCATGAAGGTATCGAAGGTATCTGTTTCGTGGAATGCAGGCGCGCCATTTACTGTTGTTTTAGCCCACTCAGGATCAGCTTTGATTGGTGAAGTCACACCATTCATTACTACGTCTTCTGGTAAGCGAACCGGAAGCATGTCTTCTGTTGCTGCAAGCTCATCACCATTTTCGTCGCTAAGCATTGGAATTGGAGAACCCCAGTAACGCTGACGGCTAACACCCCAGTCACGTAGACGGAAATTAACTTTACGCTCACCTACACCAAGCGCTTCTAGTTTGTCTGCAACGGCATTAAACGCTGCTTCAAACTCAAGACCATCGAACTCACCCGAGTTAACTAACACACCTTTTTCTGTGTAAGCTTGGTTGTCTAAATCAACCGTTTCTTCAGAACCTGCAGCTGGTGCGATAACTTGAGCAATTTCAAGGCCATAAGCTGATGCGAACTCGTAGTCACGTTGGTCATGTGCAGGAACAGCCATAACTGCGCCTGAGCCGTAATCCATTAATACAAAGTTAGCAACCCAAATCGGTACTTGCTTACCTGTTAATGGGTGAATCGCATAAAAGCCAGTTGCAATGCCTTTTTTGTCCATGGTTGCCATGTCTGCTTCAGCGATTTTCGTGTTTTTACACTCATCAACAAACATAGCTACAGCGTCGCTGTTTTTAGCGGCTTCTTGTGCAATTGGGTGACCGGCAGCAACCGCTACATACGTCACACCCATGAAGGTATCTGGGCGCGTTGTATAAACACTGAATGTATCTTCGTTATCGGCACGCTTAAATTCGATTTCTAAACCTTCAGAGCGACCAATCCAGTTGCGCTGCATGGTTTTAACTTGCTCAGGCCAGTGATCAAGTTTATCTAAATCGTCTAGTAGCTCTTGTGCGTAATCAGTGATTTTGATGAACCATTGTGGAATTTCTTTTTGCTCAACAATAGCACCTGAACGCCAACCACGACCATCAATAACTTGTTCGTTAGCAAGTACAGTTTGGTCAACTGGATCCCAGTTTACTGTTGACATCTTTTTGTATACTAAGCCTTTTTCGTAAAGCTTAGTGAAGAACCACTGTTCCCATTTGTAGTATTCTGGGTGACATGTTGCGATTTCACGATCCCAATCATAACCAAAGCCTAATTGCTTTAACTGGTCGCGCATGTAATCGATGTTTTCGTAAGTCCACTTAGCAGGTGCTGTGTTGTTTTTGATTGCCGCATTTTCAGCAGGTAGACCAAACGCATCCCAACCCATAGGTTGCATTACGTTTTTGCCTTGCAAGCGTTGGAAGCGTGATACTACGTCACCAATGGTGTAGTTACGAACGTGACCCATGTGGAGTCGGCCGCTTGGGTATGGGAACATAGATAGGCAGTAATACTTTTCTTTGCTCTCATCTTCAGTGACTTTAAATACTTGGTTTTCTTCCCAGTAGGCTTGTACTTTTGACTCAATGTCTTGCGGGTTATATTGCTCTTGCATCTACGATTCCAGACTTCTTGCAAATTAATAAAAAATTGTCGATAAGGATAACCCAAAATACATGCTAATCACAGCGGCAAATAGGCGCTTTTGTTAATTTTCCAATGAAATATATTTTCAGGGCAGGTTAACCTATACTCAACTAGAATAACGGTTGATTTTTCATCACTTTTGAAGGAGTAAACGATGGCAGATTATAAATCTTGGCTGAGTGATTTGAGTGCTTGGCTTAAAGACGTAAAAGATCATGAGCTCAAGGATGCAATGGAGAAATTTGTTGAATCAGAGCAGGCACTTAAAGATTTAGGGCAAGAAAAATTAAATCAGTATCGTGACTATTTACAACGCGATATCGACCACATCAAAGAAAACGACAGTCACTATGATTCACTCGCATGGCTCGAGCTTAAAGAGTCGCTTTGGTACGAGTTATCGCACATTGAAGATAAAACTCAGCTCGAATGGCAAGCCTTAAACCAAGATTTTCAACACAATGGTGTTTATCAGGAAGGAGAATGGATAGCCATGGGCACATTAGTATGTAAAAATTGTCAACATAGTTACGATGTTTACCATGCTACGCAAATTACTCCTTGTACTGAATGTGGCGGTATTTATTTTCGCCGTAAGGCATTACAACCTTAATCAGTGACGCAAGCTTGTGCTGGGCGTTACCTATAATGCCCAGTCAAGGCTGGGAAATAAGAAGTTAGAATGACAAAAAAACTAATCCCACTACCTGTTTCTGCGTTAGCACCTGAGATTGCGGCGAGTCATGTTGCCACATGTATGCAAAACCCATATCCAGAAGCGTTGCCATTTATTGGCCAGCAACGTGCGCAAAGTGCCCTCGACTTTTCACTGGGCATGGAGTTACCTGGTTATAATGTTTATGTGATGGGTGAAGCTGCACACGGTCGATACACTTTAGTAAAAGACAAACTGACCGCCCATTCAAAAGACCGACCAACGCCTAGTGAGTGGTTATACGTAAATAACTATGACGACCACCGTGAGCCAATCGCGTTATTTATGCAAGCCGGTCAATCGAAGCAATTAGCTGACGATATAGACTCTTTTATTGACGAAGTACTTGATACATTCCCAGCAGCTTTTGATAACCCGGGTTATCAGCGCAAGAAAAAATCAATCGACCGTGAATTCACCGATACTTACGATGCGGCAATTACTGCTGTTGAAATTGCAGCTCTTGAACAAAGTGTGGCACTGATTGAAGAAAATGGCGTTGTTGGGTTTGCGCCTTTAGTGAATGGTAAACAACTGAGCGACAGTGAATTTGCTGCTCTTGATGAGCCACTGCGTATCGAATTTTATGAGGTTATCGAAAAGCTTGAAGATGCGTTAATCGAAGCATTAATAGAGCTTCCTCGTTGGAAACGAGAGTCATCTGAAAAGCTACGTAACCTTAAAAAATCAACTGCTGAGCTTGCCACTAAGCCACTCATTAAAGCCCTTGAACATAAATACGCGACACACATCGGTGTATTACGTTATTTAAAAGATATTCGTGAAGAAATCATTGATGCGGTACTTGAATGGCTCGACGATGATGAAAACGACGAAAACAAAGAAGACTTTGACCGTAAAGGGATGCTCACAGACTTCTTTGCGCCAAATATTCTAGTCGAATACAAAGAGGGCGATGCAGCCCCTGTGGTGTATGAGCCAAACCCAACTTTTGGCAATATTTTCGGCAAAATTGAATATGCGACTTCGCAAGGCTCGCTTATCACCAGTTACCGCTCAATTCAGCCAGGTGCACTGCATCGTGCTAATGGTGGCTATTTGATTATGGATGCTGAAAAAGTCATGGCGAACCCACAAGTGTGGGATGGCCTTAAGCTTTCTTTAAAAACGCATCAAATCAAAAACGACTTACCCTATCAAGACAGCTCTGTGGGAAGTAGTTTTACGTTACGTCCGCAGCTTATTCCTCTTGATGTAAAAATAGTGCTGCTAGGCTCTCGGGACCTTTATTACACCATAGGTGAATATGACGAAGAGTTTGCAGAGTTATTCCGTGTCCTTGCTGACTTTGATTATTACTTGCCAAGTAGCGATAAACTGCAATATCAGTTCATTACCAAGGTGACTGAGTATTGTCAGCAAACACTCAATTGCACGGTAAATGAATCGGCAATGGCGAGGTTATTAAAGTTTAGTTATCGCCAAGCTGAGCACCACAACAAGCTCTCAGCTCGCTTTGCTGATGTATTAGAATTAGTGGCAGAAGCCAGTTTTTATGCCAAACAAGATGGCCAAACCGTGATTGATGCTCATCACATAGATGAAGCCATTGTTGGTAAGCAATATCGTACAGGGCAAATTTCAGAAACCATGCTGAGTGATATCAAAGAAGGGCAAATTTTAATTGCAACCGAAGGTCACGCAGTGGGCAAAGTAAATGGCTTAACAGTGCTGCACATTGGCGATACCTCATTTGGTACACCTGCGCGCATTACAGCCACTGTTTACGCGGGTGCAGATGGCGTTATTGACGTTGAACGTGAAGCCGAGCTGGGTAAAGCCATTCACTCAAAAGGGGTGATGCTATTAACCGGTTACTTAGGTAATAAGTATGCTCAGCAATTTAGCCTAACGCTCAGTGCTAATATCGCAATAGAGCAAAGCTATGGCTACATCGACGGTGATAGCGCCTCATTAGCAGAGCTGTGCGCGCTTATATCAGCCATTACGAACTTACCTATTAGCCAATCTATCGCACTGACGGGGTCAATTAACCAGCATGGTGATGTGCAATCAATTGGTGGCGTAAACGAGAAAATAGAAGGCTTCTTCAAACTTTGTAAAATGCGTGGCTTAACCGGTGAGCAAGGGGTGATTATTCCTAAATCTAACCAAGTTAATTTAGTGCTTGATGACGAAGTACTCGATGCCGTTGAAAAAGGACGCTTTAATATTTATGCCGTTGAAACCGTTGATCAAGCGCTGAGCTTATTAATGGATAAAGACGCAGGTGAAATGACCGCAGAAGGTTACCCTGAAGGCTCTATAAACGCGCTAGCCTTAGCAAGGCTTGCCAATATTGCAGATATCGTAAATGGCGACAATGATGATGAGAAGGACGCAGAATGATTAATTTAATACTTTTACTGATCATTGGTATTTTTTGTTTTTTAATCTTTAAAAATAGTAAAAAGGCGAAGCTACAAGCCCTTGAAAATGAAAAACTCGCCGCGGACTTTTTAGCGAATAACAGTAAAGCCGACGATGTTCATGAAACCACATCTGGGCTGCAATACAAAATTGAGCAAAGTTCAGGGAATGACACAAAGCCAAGTGCAACCAGTAAAGTAAAGGTTCACTATCATGGCACGCTTATGGATGGCAGTGTTTTTGACAGTTCAGTGGTAAGAAATTCGCCAATTAGCTTTGGTTTAAATCAAGTCATTGCAGGTTGGACCGAAGGCTTACAGCTAATGAACGAAGGGGATAAGTTTACCTTTTATATCCCGCCTCAGCTTGCTTACGGCCGTAAACGCGTCGGCAGCATTCCAGCAGGTTCGCTACTTATATTTGATGTAGAGTTGATTAAGATAGAATCTTAAAATGTTAAAAAGGCTTCATCATGAAGCCTTTTTTAATAGTTATTTCTTAACCCTTACAAATACACCCACGGCACTCAGTAATATCACTACTGCCCACACTGGCCAATTGCCGTATTGGCTATAAATACTATCGCCTTTAATCAAAGTGATATTGGCCTCAAGTACATCAGCTTTAAATTGTGGCATAGCTAATTGTGATTGAGCGATAGGGTCGTAAACGGCGCTAATACCATTATTCGTCACGCGAATTAGCGGGCGCTGTAACTCTAGGGCGCGCATACGCGCTATTTGCATGTGCTGATGCGGGCCATGTGAGTCACCGAACCACGCATCGTTACTCACCGTGAATAAAATGTCGGAGTCACTGCGATAATTACCACGAACCAACTCAGAAAAAGCAATTTCATAGCAAATAGCCGGTAAAATATTTAAGCCATTTGCGCGTAAATTGTTTTGCACTTCATCGCCACGAGTGAAAGATGACATAGGTAAATCAAACAGTGGCGCAATTGGACGCAAGAAGTCCTGAAACGGCACAAACTCACCAATAGGTAATAACTGATGCTTTTGATAGCGGTTTTTACCTAAATATTGATAGTGGCCTTCACTGTCATCATCTTCTTTTTTACCAAGCACTATTAAGGTATTAAAAATGTTACGCGTGTCGTATTGGTAATCAACGATACCGGTAATAAGTGCGGTGTCATTAAACGTTGCTGCACTATCAAGGCCTGTTAAATACTCGGTTGATAAAGCTTCAAGCTCCGGCACCGCAGCTTCTGGCCAGACAATCAAATCAGCATTCCAATGCAGGCGAGTCATATCCTGGTATTTGCTCATAGTCGTCCAAAACTCAGACGGTTCAAAGCGAAGATGCTGTTTAATATTACCCTGCACTAGTACAGTCTTAATGGTTTTGTCTTGGTAGTGTAGCTGGCTGCTGCTTGCAATCGTATATAAGCCAGCTAATAGGGCTACAGAGGCGATAAGAGGTTTGCCATCTTTGCTAGCTAGGCGATATAAAGCAAACGCAATTAACATACATACAAGCGTAATCCCAAACTCACCAATCACTGGGGCTAAAAAATTAAGTGGGCTGTCTGTTTGCGTGTAACCAAAACTCAGCCACGGAAAGCCTGTTAACAATGTGCCACGTAAGTATTCTGTGGTTGCGATAGCGGCGAGTAACCAACATATAAAGCTATATGGGCCTGTAGCATGGCGTGTTGCCAGCCAAGTAGCTAATGCAGGATAAAGGGCTAAATAAGCACAAAGCAACACCATTAACGAAAGTGATGCGATTAATGGCATGCCACCAAAGGTCGCTATTGATACATGCACCCAGCTTATACCTGCACCAAACCAACCTAAACCAAATATAAAGCCATATTTAGCACTTTGTTTAGCGGCTAATTTACCGTTTGCGAGAGGGTTAATGCAGTAGAGTAGAGCACCAAGGGAAAGAAAAGTTATAAACCATAGGTTATAGGGTGCGTAACTTAAGGTTAAAAAGAGGCCCGCAATAAGTGCGAGCCAGGCTTTTTTATCTTTTGCAAGGTGACTTAGGTTAGTTAGCAGTTTCTTCACTGTCGTTATCATCAGCCTTTGGAATGGTGACTTGCAATTGTAAGATACGGCGGTTATCTGCGTTAGTGACTTTAAATTGTAAGCCTTCTACCTCGATTGTTTCACCACGGCTTGGCATATGGCCAAATGCATGTAAAACAATACCACCTATGGTGTCAGCATCTGAGGTGCTGTAACCAGTTTTAAAATACTCGTTAAAGTCATCAACTTCAGTCAGTGCTTGCACAGCGTAAACGTGTTTTGCAACTTGGCGAATATCTTGTAGGTCTTCACTTTCATCGTGCTCGTCTTCGATTTCACCAACGATGATTTCAAGGATATCTTCGATAGTGACAAGACCAGACACACCACCATACTCATCAATAACAATCGCCATGTGGTAACGTTGTTGACGGAACTCATTAAGCAGCGTGTCTACACGTTTACTTTCAGGCACTACAACTGCAGGACGCAAATATTCACGTAAAGAAGGCAGTTGCTCATCTTTGTTGATGATCAGTGGTAATAAATCTTTTGCTAATAAAATACCTTCAACATGGTCTTTGTCTTCACATACCACAGGAAAACGTGAATGTGTTGAATCAACCATCATAGGTAATAGCTCTTCTAATGGTGTATCAACCTCTAAGGTTACCATTTGCGAGCGTGGGATCATGATGTCCCGCACTTTTAGCTCTGATACACCTAGCACCCCTTCAATCATATCCTTGGTTTCAGGGTCGATAAGGTCGCGTTCTTGCGCATCGGCAATTACTTCTACCAGCTCTTCTCTATTCTGGGGTTCCCCTTGCAACATTTGGGCTATGCGGCCCAGCCACGTTTTGCCAGAAGAACCCTGGCTAGTTTGCGAGTTGTCGTCGCTCATTGCGTCTAATTGCTCCGTTAATTTAAATATCGTCTCGATATGGGTCAGCGATGTTCAGATCGGCAAGTAATTGCTTTTCTATGCTTTCCATTTCAAGTGCATCTTCGTCCTTTATATGGTCAAATCCAAGTAAATGCAAGCATCCATGGATAACCATATGGGCAAAATGGTCGTGAAAGGTTTTTTCTTGCTCAATTGATTCGGCTAAAACAATAGCCGGACAAATGATTAAATCACCTACTAAAGGTAACTCAATGCCCGGTGGTGCTTCAAATGGAAAAGATAAGACATTAGTCGGTTTATCTTTGCCGCGGTAATCATTGTTGAGCTGCTGGCTTTGTGCTTCATCGCTGATCACTATAGTCAGCTCTGCATCTTCACGGTAGTTGCTAAGGGCTTTGTCAGCCCATAGCTGGAATTGTTCAAAGCATGGTAAGTCGTCAAACTCACAGGCTATTTGTAAATCTAATTCGGTCACGAGTTTGCTTCTTGTTGGTTTGCTTGTGCTTCTTTCGCACGTTGCTTCTCTGCACGTTTTAAACGTTCTGCTTCATCGTTACGCTCATAAGCTTCAACGATACGAGCAACAACCGGGTGGCGAACCACATCGTGTGATTGGAAGAAGTTAAAGCTAATTTCATCGACACCGTTTAATACTTCGATGGCATGACGTAGGCCTGAGCGGGCACCACGCGGTAAATCGACTTGTGTGATATCACCCGTGATCACCGCTTTTGAATTAAAACCAATACGAGTTAAGAACATTTTCATTTGTTCTGCTGTGGTATTTTGGCTTTCATCGAGAATAATAAACGCGTCATTAAGCGTACGACCACGCATGTAGGCAAGGGGCGCGACTTCAATCACGTTTTTCTCTATTAACTTTTCTACACGCTCAAAACCCAGCATTTCAAATAATGCATCGTATAGAGGGCGTAAATACGGGTCGATTTTTTGGCTTAAGTCACCTGGTAAAAAGCCTAGTTTTTCACCAGCTTCAACCGCAGGACGAGTTAATAAAATACGGCGAATTTCTTGACGCTCTAAGGCATCAACAGCTGCAGCAACCGCTAAATAAGTTTTACCTGTACCGGCTGGGCCAATACCAAAGGTAATATCGTGGTGCAAAATATTTGCAACATACACGCCTTGATTATCATTGCGCGGTTTAATAACGCCACGGCGAGTTTTAATCACCATGTCTTTGCCATATACACCTGGGTTTTCATCTTGCTCTAGCGCATTTGATTCGCTAATTGCCAAGTGTACGGCTTCAGGTTCAATCTCGCCAATCAGGCCGCGAATAGATTGAGTTTCAATATAGAGGTTTTTTAGTATCTCAACAGCCGCTGCTGCAAGGTGCAGTTTACCAGTTACTCTGAAGAAATTATCACGGTGTGCAATCTCAACACCAAGGCGGCGTTCAATTTGCTTAATGTTTTCGTCAAACGGACCACATAAAGATGAAAGGCGTTTGTTGTCGGCGGGTTCTAAATAAATCTCTAATGTTTTTAACTGATTACTCAAAATTGCTTCCTATTGATGGGTGCAGGCTGTGCCTGCACCAAGTGTCACCCTAAGGTACGAAAGTAGCAACGCCAATTTCGTTAGGGGCCGCAGCGGCCTCAGCTTCAGCAGCTTTACTTAAAATAGCTGAAGGTGCCACATCACGGCGTAAGTTCATTTCTGATTCTGTACGAATTAGTTCACCACGTAAAGAGTTTGGCAATGCTTCTGTAATACGTACATCAACGAATTGACCGATCACTGAGTGAGGGCCTTCAAAGTTAACCACTCGGTTGTTCTCAGTACGGCCACGTAATTCCATTGGGTTCTTCTTAGAAGGACCTTCAACTAGGATACGCTGTTCGGTATCAAACATTTGGCGGCTGATTTGCTGCGCCATTTGCGTGATACGGTTTTGCAGAATGTATAAACGTTCTTTTTTCTCTTGCTCTGTTACGTCATCTGGTAAATCAGCAGCAGGCGTACCAGGGCGCGCACTATAGATGAAGCTAAAGCTCATATCAAAACCAATATCATTGATAAGGTTCATAGTTGCTTCAAAGTCCGCTTTACTTTCGCCAGGGAAACCAATGATGAAGTCTGAAGACATGCTTAGGTTAGGGCGAATTTTACGTAACTTACGAATCGTAGATTTGTACTCGAGTGCAGTATGACCACGTTTCATAAGGTTAAGAACACGGTCTGAACCACTTTGCACTGGTAAGTGTAGGTGGTCAACAAGCTCAGGTACGTCTGCGTACGCATCAATGATATCTGGCGTAAATTCTACAGGGTGCGATGTGGTATAACGAATGCGGTCAATACCGTCAATCGCAGCGACATAACGTAATAGATCAGAGAAGTAACAAATTTCACCGTCGTGAGTTTCACCACGATACGCATTTACGTTTTGACCAAGTAGGTTTACTTCGCGAACACCTTGCTCTGCAAGTTGGGCAACTTCAAGTAAGACGTCATCAAGTGGGCGGCTTACTTCTTCACCACGTGTATAAGGAACTACGCAGAATGTACAGTATTTAGAACAACCTTCCATAATTGATACAAACGCAGTAGGGCCTTCCGCTTTTGGCTCTGGTAAACGGTCGAACTTTTCAATCTCAGGGAATGAAACGTCAACTACCGAGCTGCTGTCGCCACTTTGCACTTGCTTAATCATTTCAGGTAAGCGGTGTAATGTTTGCGGGCCAAAGATTACATCAACAAACGGCGCACGTTGACGAATTGAGTCACCTTCTTGCGATGCAACACAGCCACCAACACCAATGATTAACTCTGGTTTGTCGTCTTTTAATAGTTTCCAACGGCCAAGCTGATGGAATACTTTCTCTTGTGCCTTTTCACGGATTGAACAGGTATTGAGTAAGATCACGTCAGCGTCTTCAGCTTCTTCAGTTAACTGATAGCCGTTAGTCGCATCTAGTAGATCAGCCATTTTCTGAGAGTCGTACTCGTTCATCTGACAACCCCAGGTTTTAATATGCAGCTTTTTACTCATTGAAATATAGCCTCGTTTTCAATTCGGTAGTGACACAAAAATGTGTTAGAAACAGGATTAAGTGGCAAGTATGCCGACTTAAAGGACGCGTATTTTAGCTGGATACCCGCACAGATCCAAGTATAGTTTTTATCTTTGTGGTGTGAAATCAAACAAGTCACTGTTTTGAAATTCATAAGCAGTAAATGCACTGACACGCAATATTGAATTACGTTACAATTTATCTCGTATTTAAATAGCCAAATGAGCGAATATTAAATGAATAAAAATAAGGTAATTGTTGTCGGTGGCGGGATGGTAGGTGCTGCTACTGCTGTAAAACTGGCTAAGCAGGGTAGGGATGTCACCGTTATTGAAAAGCACCTTATCGATGCTGATCAAATTTTAAGCTCAGATAAGGTTGATATTCGCATTTCGGCTATTAATCGTTTTTCAGAGAATTTACTTGATGAGCTTGGTGCAATGCCATTACTAAGACAAAATCGTATCGCACCTTATCAACAATTAGAGGCCTACCAGCAACAAGGCGAAAATTTATTGTTTGATAGCCATGAGATTGGCGAAACGCATTTAGGTCATTTAATCGAAAATAATTTAATTCAAGCAAGTCTTTGGCAGCAATTCGCTAAGTACAACATCGAAGTGATAGAGCAGTTATCAGCCATCACGGATATTACTCAAACGGTTGATTCAATCACCTTACATTATGGCGATACTCAATATACCGCTGATTTAGTTGTTGCTGCAGATGGTGGACAGTCACAATTGCGAACTAAAGCTGGTTTAGGTGTAACGGGTTGGCAATATGGCCAGCATTGCATGGGCGTGTTAATCAAATTAGATGCCCCGCAGCAGGTAAAAACGTGGCAACAATTTACGCCAACCGGGCCTGTAGCATTTTTACCGATGCAGGCGCCTTACGCTAATTTAATTTGTTATCACGATGCAGGGGTTTTAAAGCAGTGGCAAAAATTGTCGAATGAGCAACTTAAAGCAAAACTCATTGACCATTTTCCTGAACTACCGGGCGACTTTGAATTACTTGAGCATGCTGTTTTTCCACTTGCACGCCAACATGCCAATGATTACTCGCACGGACGTTTAGTTTTGGTGGGTGATTCGGCGCACACAATTAACCCGCTTGCTGGGCAAGGTGTGAACCTAGGGTTTCAAGATGTTGTAGCACTGGCAGATATTTTGGCAGATCAACCTGATGTTGGTCAGCAAGCGTTATTAAAGCGCTACGAGAAAAAACGCCGCCACGCTAATTTACTAATGATGAGTATGATGGATGCGTGTTATTTTGGTTTTTCAAACGAGATTAAACCACTGAGCTGGGTGCGCAGTAAGTTTTTAAAGCTTGCTAATAACACTGGCCCTGCAAAGAACTGGGTTTTAAAGTATGCGATTAGCGGGACATTAAGTTAAATTCATTGTTTTAAAAATTTAAATTTTGAAGTACAAGTGCCTAATAGCACTTGTACCTTACAGCTTACTTTTAATTCCAATTGCCACTTCTAGAGTACATATACTCCGCATCTGCACACCAATTTACATCAGCCCATGTGTAGTCTGTGTAATAAATCTTATCTACACACCCTCTTACTGAACTCTCAACTTTGTATACATCAACTAAACAAGTAGTGCCAGTACAATCAGCAACGCTTGCACTGCTGTAAGTACCGCTAAATACCCATTCAACGCGTGAAACTTCTTTAGAGGTATTAACCTTAAAAGCAACTTTCGGTGCCCAGTTAGGATTTGTCTCACCACCAAAACAATGATTTTGGGTATAGTTATCGTAAGCCATTGTATCTACGTAGCACGATACAGAATTTGCAAAGGCATTTGTAGCAAATAGACCACTAACTAGCGTTAAAATTGTAAATAACTTTTTCATATAACTTTCCTTATTAGAATATTAGCTCGTTTTTTGAGCACCTTTAGAGTATCAATAAGGGTACCTTTGTCAATAAAAAGTTGCATAATAGTTAATTTTTTTGATTCTTTATTGTTAAAGCCTATTTATATAGTTAGAAATGAGAAGTTAGATATTAGAAGTTAGATATTAGAAGTTAGATATTAGAAGTTAGATATTAGAAGTTAGATATTAGAAGTTAGATATTAGAAGTTAGATATTAGAAG
>NZ_BRCZ01000019.1:0-42375 GCF_023708065.1 Pseudoalteromonas sp. NCCP-2140
GCAGCCGCATAACAAAACGCTTAAAAGGGACAATTACACAATGCCGCTTCGCGATTATCGCATTGCGTAATTGCCCCTTAGCTTAAAGTTACTGATTAAATACTCTAAACATTTTTGTCCAGATAAAGTCAAAGTCATGCTCAACGTCTGCTCGCACTCAATGATGGCCTAATGACCGCAAATGGCAAAAGGCCGTCTCTCCAGAATATGTTAATTACGTAGCATTAAAATCATCAAACAAACTTTTTCAGCACCATTTCATAGCTTTTCATTAGTGCTCATTTAGCCAAAGGCTTATGTATCTCGAACTTCTAACTTCAATAAATAATGGCTCTGCATTGGTGTTACTATTTTATCAAAATCTCATCGTGCCTGAGATTCTCATTTTGAGTGGCAATCGCCATTTCAACAAACTTGCTTTGCTAAATAGACTGGCGTAACTTAACACTGGTACGATGAGTATATAAGAATAAAAAGGTCAAACGTGACAATTAAACAAGAATCGGTGTTTATTAAACTCGCCGAAAGCCAAACCTTACATTTACGCCGTATCAGTAAGACTGATGCGAAAGGCCCTGCGGTGTTTTTTATGCATGGTGCCGTTGAAAATGGCAAAATCTTTTACACCCACAGCAATAAAGGCTTGGCGCCATTTTTAGCTGAGCATGGCTATGTTTGCTATGTGGCTGATTTACGCGGTCGTGGTGAAAGTAAACCTGCGATTTCAAAGCATGCAAAGTATGGTCAAACCGAGGCTATTTTAGAAGATATCCCCGCATTTTTAGATAAAATTAAGCAGCTTGAAGGCGAGCCTGCGCGTTATTGGGTGGCGCACTCATGGGGTGGGGTGTTAATGAACAGTGTGTTTGCCCGTTTTCCTGAGTTGATTGATGATGTGAAAGCCTGCGGCTATTTTGGTTCTAAACGGTCCTTGTATAACCATCATCCAAGCAAGTATATTCAAGGTAATTTGCTCTGGTATGGCTTGGCGCCATTAGTTGCTCGTAAGCATGGTTTTGTGCCTGCTAAAAAACTGAAATGGGGCAGTGATGATGAAACCCGTAAGTCACATTATCAAAGCATGCAATGGGCTAAGCGCAAACCTTGGGTCGATACTGACGATGGCTTTGATTACGCCAACGCATTAGCTGATAAGGCACTGCCGCCCATTATGCATGTGGCGGGTGTAAAAGACAAAGCGCTATGCCAGCCGATTGATATTGAAAAATTTATGGAAGAGTCGGGCGTCGGCAAGCAAACGATGACCATTTATGGCCGTAAATTTGGCCATAAGGTCGATTATGATCACATAAATATGCTTACTCACCCACAGGCGCGTTTTGATCAGTTTGTTGACTTGTTGAACTGGTTTGAGACTCACGCATAAGCGTGTGCATTGCGCTCTCGTAGCGTTTGTATTTCTCTAATGCTTTATCACTTAACGGCTGTCTCACAGCCGTTTTGCTGAGCGTTGCCACCGGTTTTTTTGACTTATAAAAATCTAAAAACTGTGTGCTGTATTCAATGTTTAAAAACTTACACAGGGCTGTTAGTGTTTGTTCGCTGTCACTTATAAGTGCCTCATAGCTTAAATCAAAAACCGCCTCTGGCATCACGTTTTGCCAATGCTCCATTAACTGCTGATACAAATCAAAATACTGTTTAAACTCTGGGAGTGAACAAAAATAAGGTTCGTTTTCAGCAAAGTAGTTGCTAAAAACCGACCAAGCAATTGCATTATACTCGCGCTGCAAATTAATAAACTTGGCATTAGGAAAGAGTAGGTAAATCAATCCAAGTGACTGATAGTTAGCAGGCAGCTTATTGATCATAAAGGGGCGTACAACTGGCGCTTGCTTTATTCGTTCAATATAAATATTACGGGCATTGTTAATTAGCCCTTGGTTCAGCTCTGCTAAGCAACCTGGGTAGGGGAGTTGTGTTTGTTGTTCAAGGTATGCAACAACCTGATTACTGATACTGGCATCTTCGCCAAGGCTGGCAAAATCATCGTGACTTGCCAGCATTTGCTCTACCAGGGTTGAGCCACTTCTTGGCATGCCTATAATAAAAATTGGTGTAATTGTGCCGGTGAATGTTTTGTCTCTGGCATCAATTAGCTCAGCTGTATTTTGCTCTATGATGCGCTGATAAAAAGGCACTAAGTCTCGGGTTTTAAACTGAGTGAGTTTTGTTTGTAGCTTATTAGCTAGGCTAAAGTAGTTAAAAGCTTGTTCTGTATCATTTAACTGATCGTAACTTTTACCCAGTGCATAATAACACACCATTTTTAAACGCAGATTATTGGTTAACGTTAAAAACTGATGTAGCTCATTTATGTAATTTTGTTCGTTGTTAAAGCGCCCAAACTGCACTAATTCAAATAAAATGTACGCCGTCACTGGGTAATTTCCCATACCAAGGGCATGCTTTAAAATACTGTAGGCTTTATCTAGCTCACCATAGGTTAAATAATGCTGGGCAAGATAGTAATGTGGCTCAGGGTTATGGCTGGCAATTGATTTAGCATATTCGAGTACGGTTAAGGCATCTTGCGGTGAATGCACGCCATTAAAAGCATCGGCAAGGGCATGTAGCGGTTCAAGCATGTGAGGTAGTCGTTCACAGGCTCTTTGTAGAAGGTAAACCGCAGCATCATAACGTTCTAAACGCAGTGCAATGCGGCCTAATCCAAATAACGCTTCGCCATTTTCAGGATCTGAATCGAGAATGGTTTTAAAATGAAACTCGGCCTCTTTAAGCTTGTTTTCATTCAGTAGTTGATTCGCTTTTTCTAACAGCATAGGAATGGCGGGTTATTTGTTATTTTTATTTACTATAAAACGAAAAAGGCGAAATGTCTTTCGCCTTGGTTAACTATAAATATCCAGAATAAATCCGGGGTATCGACTTTCTAGGTTGATTGCTCAACCTAGAAAGCTGTTCTATTTAGAAAGTATACGTAGCTTTCACGTAATAGAAGCCACCGTTGATACCATATGGCGACGTTTCGTAGTATTTACCACCCCAGTTGTTGTTAGGGATGCCAGTACTGTCATAGAAATCAAGTTTCTCTGCTTCTTGGTCGAATAAGTTTGTCGCACCAACAGAGAAGCTAAGCTCTTCAGTTAGGAAGTAAGTTACTTCTGCATCAATCGTTACTGCAGCATCAGCTGTTTTTGCTGTTGCATCGTAATCTACGTGAACGCCTTGGTATTCGCCATAGTAGTTAACACGTGTAAATGCTGAGAAATTCTCCCACTGTTGTGCCCAGCTAAGCGTTGCACGGTGATTTGGTAAGTCATTTTCTAAACGGCTTACTTTAAACTCACCAGTAATGTCTGTTGACTTAGTTACTTCAGTGTCGTTCCAGTTATACGCTAAGCTGAATGTTGAGCTACCGCCTAACAAATCAGTTGAGTAGTTAGCTACAGCATCAACACCTTGCGTTGTTGTATCAAAGTCATTCGTGAAGAAGCTTACTTGCGCTAAGTTTTGTACGTTTGGTACGCCTGCTGCTTCAAGTGTGTCTTTATCAGCTTGGCTTAACTCAATTTTATCTGATTGACTGATACGGTCATCAACTTGGATGTTGTAGTAGTCAACAGTGAAGAATAAGTCACCAAGTGTCCAAACTGCACCAAATGTATAGCTTTGTGATTCTTCAGGTTCAAGCTCTGTACCACCTAATTGCACAGCAATTGGGTTTGTTGGTGGTAAAAGTGCCGAATCAACAAGTACACCGCTGCTTAGGTTTGTTTGAACGTTACTTACATTTGCTTGACCAACAGTTGGTGCACGGAAACCTGTACTGATTGAACCACGAATGTTTAAGTCTTCAGTTAAGTGGTATTGACCAGTTAACTTGTAGTTAGTTGTTGAACCAAATGAATCATAATCTTCATAACGTAGTGCTAAGCCCATTAGGAAGTCTTCTGTGAATGGTGCTTCAACATCAACGTATGCAGCATAGTTACGACGTGTATACTCGCCCGCATCAGATGGTTTGAAACCAGGGAAACCATTTGAACCGATACCAAAACCTTGTTCTGTTAGTGGGCCAGCTGTGAAAGAGGCTACATCACCAGATACAACTGTGAATGTTTCTTCGTGCCATTCTAGACCACCGGCAACGTTTACATCGTAAGCTAAGCCAAAGTCAAAACCTTTTGATAAATCTGCGTTAAAGTTTTTCTCTAACTGTGAGTATTTACCTGGGCTGAAATCGCGCGGGCTTTCTGGACCTAATGATGCATTGATTGTGTCGTAGATGAAGTAACGAGATTCGTTGTAACCAACTGTACCGCTTAAGTCATAGTAAGCACCTTCAAGGAAACCAGAAGAGATTTCACCTTTAGTACCAATTGTTAATGCAGTATCTGTGATGTTACCACCGAAGTTAGGTGTAAAACCGCCTGGAAGCATTTCGTTAAATGCAAAACAGTCTGGGTTGTTAGCCACTAGATCGATGTATCTTTGGTTATCTAAAACGTTATCATCAATCATGATATCGGTAGGACAGTTACCGCTCATATCGCCAGTTAAATCACCAACAAGCAGTGTTTCACCGCCGTCATTTGAGTAAACACCTGGGCGAGTGTGTGGGTTACGATAGTAGAAGCCACCACGTACGTCACGCTCAGAGTAGTTACCAAACATGTAGAATTCAGATGAATTGCTTAACTCAAGACCAATGTTACCAAAGATTGAAATATCGTCATCAACTTCAGGTGCCCCCCAAATTTGTGCTAAAGAAGATACTTCAGGTACACCTGCAGCGTTAAGTGCTGCTGCATCAGGACGTTGTACTGAGCGGCTAGTTGCATCAGCTGTTTTATACTGGAAGCTTAAGTTAGCAAAACCGCTATCGGTAAATGGTAGACCCACGTTACCTGAAATTTGTGTTGTATCGCCATCGCCTTCGTAGTATTCGCCTTGACGTATTTCGAATGAACCACCTTCAGAGGCATCTTTTAATACAAAGTTCATTACACCAGCGATTGCATCAGAACCGTATTGTGCCGCAGCACCGTCACGAAGTACTTCTACTTGCTTTAGGGCAATACTTGGAATAACGGAGATATCAGCACCTTGAGCACCATCATTGATACCACCCCCTAAGAAGGCGATAACTGATGCGCGGTGACGACGTTTACCATTAACAAGTACTAATGTACTGTCAGAAGGAAGACCACGTAAGTTAGCAGGGCGTACAAGTGACGCTGCATCACTAATTGGGTTTTGGTGTACGTTAAAAGAAGGAACTGAGCCTTTTAAAAGCTCTAGCATATCGGTGTTGCCGCCTTTATCTAGCTCTTCACCACCGATGATATCAATCGGTACTGGTGAATCGCCGATTGAACGTGGTGCTGAACGAGTACCAACCACGGCAATTTTTTCTACATTTTTATTAACTTTCGTTTCTTCTGCTGCTTGCTCTGCAGCAACAACTGAACCCGACACAAACAGGCCAGCTGTTGTTGTCGCTAAAGCAAATTTAATTGCTTGTTGTAGCGCATTATTTTTGAATTTCATTCTGACTTCCCCAGTTAGAATATTTATGATTATGTCACCGAAGTTAAATAATAAACTTGGTGTAAATCTCTTATACAGCCTGTAAATTTATTTTGCAAATTGTTAATGCAATGTTGTTTTTGGCGTTTTTATTTGCACGTTATTATTGTTTTTTTAATTATGTGAATGAAATCAAAGGGGATAATTTATTCTTATTTTTTCTTTTATGTGTAAGAAAGTATATAAAATATCTAAAAATATTTTAAAAAAGGAATTTTTTGATTGGTTTTTAAGCGAAATTGGATTTGGAACGGTCTATTATGCTTGTTGCGGAATGTTGTTTAATTGCCATTGCTTTAATTTTTCTCGGTATTCATCCCAAACACATGGGCAACAACTACCACCGCCACAACATTCATCTGGGGCCGGCTTTTGGGGTTTTGGCGCAGCCTGTTGTATAGGTGTGTTCATGTTTAATACTGAAAAATAATTACGAATAGAGTATTAAGAATAAAACAAAAACTAATATAAGTAAATTATGCTTTGTGAACTTAACATGCTGTGTGAAAATAGCCAAATGCGATTATACAAAGTTATTCATAGAGCCCCATTCAGAGTGGCCAAAATTACCAAAAAGCGTCAGACACTACGCTTCAAGCGCGCTATGGTAGCACTTAAAATCGCACTAGCCCAAGAAAAGCAAGAAACAAAAGAGATGCTTCATATCTATAGGCGATACACCCAAGGCCAAGCTACTAAAGAAGAATTGCATACTGCCAATGAGCAATTTTTAGATATATTAAAAGGACTCGGTTTGGGCGTATTTGCTGTATTACCCTTTGCACCCGTGACAATTCCTTTGGTTGTAAAACTGGGTCAATGGGTTGGTGTTGATGTACTACCTAGTTCATTTAATATCAATAAGTCGATTAAAGAGATTGATCAACAAGTAGAAAAAGAAGAAAAAGAGAAGCAAAACAAAGACTGATTAGGTTTTGCTTATCTGATTTTGCCTATACCTTTTGTATCAAGATATTGGTATGCTTAAATACCTTTTCTTTATATCGAGTCGTTTAATGAGTTCATTAATTCGCCATTCTTCTACGGGAATTCCCCTGTCATTTATTGCTAAAGCTGACCTATCAACGTGGTTAACCGAGCAGCCGCAAGCCTTACAAAATTGGCTAACAAATTGTGATTTTAAAAACAAAGGCATGGCCTTAATTGCTGATAGTGAATCGGGTTCACTTGAGCATGTGTATTGTTTAGTTAATGATTTACAAGACTTTTGGTTAGCAGGTGACTTATCAACAAAACTGCCAGCAGGTTGTTATCAAATTCAAGGTGATGACAAATTTGTAGAACAAGTAGCGCTGGGTTTTGTGTTAGGTGGTTACGAGTTTAGTGAATATAAAGAAAAACCATCGCCACGTGCCACACTAGCTATTAAAGATGAAAGCTTAGTTAAGCGTTTATCGCAGAGTGCAAGTGCTATTAATTTAGTGCGTGATCTGGTTAATACGCCTGCTGCAGATATGATGCCGCAACACCTATCACAAGTGATGGCAGATTTAGCCGACACCTTTGATGGTGAGTTTAGCGAGTGGGTTGGTGATGAATTATTAGAGCAAAACTACCCAACGATCCATATGGTTGGTCGTGCGTCTGAGAATAAACCTCGCTTACTTGATTTACGCTGGGGCGCAAAAGATGCTCCACAGATTACCTTAGTCGGTAAAGGCGTGTGTTTTGATTCAGGTGGTTTAGATTTAAAACCAAGCTCAGGCATGCGTAATATGAAAAAAGACATGGGCGGTGCCGCGCATGTTATTGGTCTTGCCCAGTTAATTATGGCTGCCAACTTACCAATTCGCTTACGAGTACTGGTACCTGCAGTTGAAAATGCGGTTTCTCGTAATGCATTTAGACCGGGTGATGTGATCAAAACTCGCAAAGGGATCACAGTAGAAATTGATAACACGGACGCAGAAGGTCGTTTAGTGCTGTGTGATGCACTTGCTGAAGCACAAAATGATAACCCCGATCTTATCGTTGATTTTGCAACCCTCACTGGTGCTTGTCGTGTAGCCCTCGGCACTGAATTACCGGGCTTTTTCGCAAATAACCGTGAAGTGGCTAACAAATTGATGGATGCAGGCGAAAGCTGCCATGATCCTGTATGGCAACTGCCGTTATTTGATCAATACAAGCCATTATTAAAAAGTGACGTAGCTGATATTGCTAACTGTGCTTCCACTCCTTTTGGTGGTGCGATCACTGCTGCTCTTTATTTAAAAGAGTTTATTGAGCCAAGCACTCCTTGGGTTCACTTTGATGTTATGGCTTGGAACCTACGTGCATTACCGGGTCGCCCTACAGGTGGTGAGGCATTGGGTATTCGCGCTGTGTTTAATTACCTACAAGATCGCTTCCAATAATCTAGAGTTGGTAAAGCTCTAAAGGTAAATCATCGGGATCGGCAAAAAAAGTAAATTGCTTCCCGGTGATTTCATCCACTCTTATTTCTTCAACCGAAATGCCTTGTTGTTCTAAGTACTGCTTAGATTTTGCAATATCAGCAACTTTAAACGCCAAATGGCGAAGCCCTTGTGCCTCTGGATAGCTTGGTCTTTGTGGCGCTCCAGGAAACGAAAACAATTCTATTTGGCTACCATCAGGAAGTGCTAAATCTAACTTATACGAGTCACGTTCAGCACGGTATAGCTCGTGAATAATCGGCAGTTTTAAAACTTCATTATAAAAATGCTTTGATTTTTCATAGTTGCTACAAATGATTGCAGCGTGATGTATGCCTAATAATTCCATTATATAGTCTATTTTTTGCTCATAAAAAAACGCGGACTAAGCCGCGCTTTTCTACTAAAGAGTGTCGAGGATTACTCTGCCGCTTTACATGCTGCAACAGCTGGTGCAACAAGTTCAAGGCCTGTTTTATCACACTTAGGTAAGGCTGCATCAGATACCGCAATTGGTGTCACGCGTTCGCCCCATTTAATGTAACTTGCCGCCCAAGTTAAACCTGCACCAAAGGCCGCTGACATAATGTTTGAGTTAGGTTTGATAAGGCCTTGCTCAACAGCTTCACAAATTGCTATCGCAATTGTTGCAGCAGACGTATTACCGTAGTCGGCAATGTTCACCATTACTTTTTCATCAGCTACTTTCAAACGTTGCTGAATAGCTTGGATAATACGTAAATTGGCTTGGTGAGGAACTAATACGTCAATGTCATCCAGCTCTAACTGTGCTTGGTTTAGCACGTCGTCACAAGCTTCACTCATACCTTTAACAGCACGCTTGAAGATCTCGCGACCTTCGAATAATAAGTTAGACGGGCCAATTGGCTCGTACTTATTTAAATCGCTACCAAAGTTTTCGATGTGCAAGATATCACGATCTTCGCTGTCACAACCTGTTTTAGTTGCAAGTAAACCTGATGGTGTATCTGAGGCTTCTAATACAACGGCACCCGCACCATCACCGAATAATACAGCACTGTCGCGGCGCGCCCAGTTGATGTACCAAGTCATGCGCTCAGCAGCAATAACGACCGCTTTTTTGATCATGCCCGCACGAATTTGTGCCGTTGCTGCTTGTAATGCATATAAAAAGCCTGAACATGCAGCGTTAGTATCCATTGCTGCTGCGCCAACCGCACCAATGTTTTTCTGCACTAAAGAGGCCGTATTTGCCACCATAGTTGATGGTGTACAAGTCGCAAGAAGTACAAGATCAATGTCTTTACCATCAACACCAGCACAAGCAAGAGCTTGCTTTGCGGCAACGGTCGCTAAATCGGCAGTAGAAACATGGCTGACACGGCGAGATTTGATGCCTGTACGTGTTGTGATCCATTCATCATTGGTATCAACAATATTGCTAATTTCATCATTGCTGATGCTTGCTGGTGGTATACATTTACCCCAGCCAGTAATTTGGGCATAAGACATAATGTGTTCTCTTTATGTGGTCAGACTTGTTAAATTTTTCCGAAGTTATATCAAAATTCACTTGTTAACACTAGTTCATTGCTGCGCTATGTCGTAAATAATGGCATTTACTGAGTATTTAAGTTAAACCTAGTATAAAAAAGAGGCGATTATGAAAAAAATAAACCTAACAATAAGCACATTATCGGTACTGTCTTTATTATCTTCGTTTGTGGTTAATGCACAAACCACCATTATTCATGCTGGAAAGATGCTGGTAGGCACTGATCTAGATGTCAAAGAGCAGCAAACGCTGGTTATTGAAGACAATAAAATTGCCGCAATAAAAGCTGGTTTTCTAACAAAGCAGCAATTAAACCTCAGTGATGCAGATGTTATTAATTTAAAAAATCAGATGGTATTGCCGGGTCTGATTGATATGCACGTTCATGTTACCTTTGAGCGAGATGCAAAACGTAATCCTCACCAATGGGCAACTGAATACGAAGCCGATTACGCTCTTCGTTCTTTAAAGTACTTACAACGTACGGTTGATGCAGGTTTTACCTCGGTGCGCGACCTAGGTAGCAGTTATCAAGTTATCTTCCCATTAAAGCGAGCAGTTGAACGTGGCGACATTGTTGGCCCGCGCATTTTTGCAGCAGGGGATATGATCACACCGACCGGTGGTCACGGTGACATGCATGGCTATCGCCGTGATATTACCAAAGCAACAGAAGGGGGTGGCTTAGGGGTGTGTGATGGCGCTGCCGATTGCACTCGTGCAGTACGCGATGTAATTAAAAGCGGTGCCGATGTGATTAAAATTACCGCGACAGGTGGTGTATTAAGTAATACAGCGGCAGGGGTTAATCAGCAATTTACTGATGAAGAACTCAGTGCCATTGTAAACACAGCCCATCATTTAGGCCGCAAAGTGACCGCTCATGCTCATGGCACAGAAGGTATAAAAGCAGCACTTAGAGCGGGTGTTGATTCAATCGAACATGGCTCTTTTTTAGATAAAGACACGGTTAAGCTTTTCAAAAAGCAAGACGCGTATTTAGTTCCAACCTTACTCGCTGGCGCAACAGTAAAAGAAGAAGTGCTAAATAATCCTAATATGCCAAAAGCAATTGCTGATAAAGTTGAAGTAGTTGCGCCAAAAATGGAAGCATCGTTTAAATTAGCATTAAAAAACAAGGTTAAAATAGCCTTTGGTACAGATTCAGGCGTATCTAAGCATGGTGATAATGCTAAAGAGTTTGAGTTATTAGTTAAATACGGCATGACACCAAAGCAAGCTATTAAATCAGCCACCGTTGAAGCTGCTAAACTATTAGGTCAAAGTGATAACCTCGGTGACTTGAGTGTTGGTAAACAAGCAGATATTATCAGCGTGAATATGAATGTACTTGATAACATTAGTGAACTTAGTCAGGTTCAGTTTGTTATGAAGGGCGGTAAAGTGCTCAAACAGTAAGGGTTACTATGGGCGGTAAAATTAAAGAGACGTTATTTAATCATTTAATTGATGCAGAGCGACAGCTCCTTGAGCCAGAGGTACGGCAATCTGCTGAAGCGCTTGATGCATTACTTGATGATGATTTTATTGAAATAGCCGCTGATGGCACGTCATTTAATAAGTTCCAAGTTTTAACCCGCCTGCCAACTGAGGTGGTACCGCAGTTTTATAATCAACATTTTAAAGGCCGAATGCTTAGTGATGATATTGCACAGCTAAGCTATCAAGCGGCCTTTAGACGTTCAGCTCGCTCAGAGTTTAACTACTCAGTTCGTATGTCACTGTGGCGTTTTAATGGTAAACAATGGCAAATGGTGTTTCATCAAGGAACGCCTTGTGCTGTTTTTACAATTTCAATGGACGATGATTAAGCTTTAAAGAGTCCGTTATGCAAACCGATCCGGCGATCAGTCGCCTACTAATTTTAAGAAGCGCCGCAATCGCCGTGCAGTTTGTAGCTGTGATTGCGGTGTATTTTCTGTTTGAATACCAAATTCCATTATTACCTTTACTTGCTGTAATTTGTATTGAAGCAATCTTTCAGCTGTTAAGTATATTCGCTTACCGAAATGTCACGAAAGCCAAGCCAGCAGCTGTGTTGATGCAGTTGACAGCCGACTTATTGTTTTTAACTATTTTGCTCTCCTTAAGTGGTGGAGCAACAAATGCATTTGTTTCGTTATTACTGTTACCGATAATGATAGCGGCGGTGACTGTTAATGCGAAAGGGCTTGCTTACACAGCTGTGCTGGCAATCGCCGCTTATAGTTTTTTACTGATAAAAATGCCCGAACACACCATGCACCAAATGCAGATGACTCATCATTTTATTGGTATGTGGATTAACTTTGTTATAAGCGCCATCGTTATTGCCTTTGTAATTGGCACATTAAATAGTACGTTAAGAGCCAGAGAAGCTACTATTTCCCGTACCCGCGAGCAACAATTAAGGCATGAGCAATTATTAACGCTTGATGGCGCTGCCGCACAAGTAACGCATCAACTTGCAACGCCGATAGCAAACTTACAGCTATTATTTGAAGAGCTACAAGAGCAACAAGCTGATGACCCCATTGTGCAAGAAATGGCCAAGCCATTAGCTCAGTGTAAAGAGCAACTTGCTCATTTTAGGTCACTTTCAAATGCACTAAGAACCGGTGAAACACAACAAGTGATTAGTGCTAAAACACTACAAAACACCATTCAAGATGCGATGACTCTGCATTTTCCTGAGCAAAGCTTACAGTGGCTAAATGACGCTCCTGATTGTTCGATTTTAAGTGATGCTATGCTGTTACCGGCTATTTTAAACTTGTTGCAAAACGCCGTATCGGCAAATTACCATAATCAGCAACACAACATCGAAGCTAAATGGCAAATCGATGAGCAAATACTTTCATTGTCGTTACGTGATTTCGGTCAAGGATTTAGCGAGCAACAAATGGCATCATTAGGCGGTCAGCTCATGCCAAGTAGCGATGGAATGGGAATGGCAGTTATGCTTTCTAATGTAACCTTAGAGCGCTTAAATGGCTCATTAACACTAAGTAATCACCCACAGCAAGGCGCGATTGCGATGGTTAGTTTAAAAATTGTATGAAACTTTTAATTATTGAAGACGATGTAAACCTAGCCAGCACGCTTGCGAGGCGCTTTACAAAACAAGGCTTCACATGTTCACTTGCTCATAACGCTGAGCAAGCTTTACAAAAAACAACCACTTTTGAGGCAAGCCACTTTCTGGTGGATTTAAAACTTGGGGATGATAACGGCCTTGCGCTAATTAAACCTTTAAGAGAACAATTTCCTTCAGCTCGTATCGTATTGCTCACGGGGTTTGCCAGTATTGCCAGTGCAGTAGAAGCGATACGTTTAGGTGCTGATGACTACTTACCAAAGCCTGTCGATTTCAATTCATTATTAAAAACAATCTTGGGTGATGTTGAAGCTGGTGCCTCATCGGTAAACCCAGAGCCAAGCCAGATAATGTCGCCAGAGCGTCTTGAGTGGGAGCATATTCAACATGTATTGCATAGCAACAATGGTAATATCTCTGAAACAGCGCGCCAACTGAATATGCACAGAAGAACCCTACAACGTAAATTACAGAAAAAACCCGTACAACACTAAATTGATTGTTTATTAAACTGAAATAATTCTGCGGTTAATCCTAAAGTATGGTTTAGATATTAATAGGTACAAAACTCAGCCTTTTTGATTTGCTGCATCGCTGATCCTTAACTAAAGTCAAATTAAACCTGTTAGTTGTATGAGTCTGGCGTATGCATTTTTCAGAACTTAATTACTTCGCGATTTTTTTTGCTGCCCTTGCATCTTTTCTATTAGGGGCTGTGTGGTATTCACCTTGGCTTTTTAAACGTATTTGGATGGAAAGCTGTGGTTTAACTGAACTTGACCTACAGAGTATTAACCCAGTTATGGTGTTTGGCGGCAGCTTTGTTTTATGTTGTTTAATTGCATTTAGTTTATCGTTATTTATTGGCGCAAATGTCAATGTGGGAGTAGCTGTTGGCACAGGGTTTATTATTGGCCTGTGCTGGGTTAGCTGTGCCTTAGGTATTGGTTATATTTTTGAACAACGCCCATTAAAATTGTTCTTAGTTAATGCAAGTTATTCAATATTACAGTTTTCTGTTATCGGCTTAGTTTTGGGGCTCTGGCCCTAACATGTTAAGGTAAGGTTTTATTTTAGCAATGTAGTTGTAATGGCAAAACCAAACAAAAAAGGCCCGACCAAAACAGTCGATATTTTTTGCTCACAATGTAAAACCCAATTATTTAAATACCGCAAAGGTGGAAAAGGAGCGTTGGTTAAATGTTTTGTTGAACGTATTAGCCAAGACTTTACCAATGAAACAGGTATCTGCCCTGACTGCCAACGTCAATTCGCCCGCGAAACCATGATCCGCGGCGCACCTGCTCTAAAAATCATCGGTGGTAAGGTAACCCATAAATAGAATTAAAATACGGACATTTATCCTCGTTTATCCCTCATGCTCTGATACTATTGACCGGTTTGCTGTTTCAATGAATGAAAACAACCCTCCCCATGGATTGGGCCAGTTGTATGGGTATAAACACATGAACAAAATGGACTCACGCACGTGATAGCACTTTTATTTGATATTATTGGCATGACAGGCACATTCTTAGTAGTTGGTGCTTTCTTTTTATTACAACTGAATAAAGCATCGCCAACTGGCCTTGTGTATAACATGATGAACTTAACAGGCGCGATTCTATTACTGATTAGTCTTTGTTATAACTTTAACCTTGCTAGTTTTGTTATCGAAATTTTCTGGATAGCGGCGTCACTTATTGGTTTATATAAGTACATCAAGGCAAAGCGTACTGGTAATGTTGAAACAGCTTAATTAAGCTTGGCTCAATAAAATTAAAACCCATTTTTAGCTGAAAGTGGGTTTTTTTGTATCTACTTCCGAGAACTCATCAACTAAAACTATAAAAACATTGCAAGCTTGCCAATCTTTTGTATTAATAGTGTAAACAAGGTGTTGCTTTTGCAGCATGGGCTATTAGTACAGGTATCTCGCAGCGTGAAGCTTTTAAGATGTTCAGCACTTTTTTCAATTGCAGTTGCCTCAACCATTCCAATGGTTGCAAATGCGACTGACGAGCAAGACTTATTCTCTTTAAGTTTTGAAGACTTGCTTAATGTGCAAGTCGATATTGCTAGTAAAACCAGCGAAACCCTGTCATCTGTTCCTTCAACCATGAGTGTATTTAGCCGTAAACAAATTCAAGCGCTTGGTGTTGATAACGCCTATGAGGTAATGAATTTTGTGCCAGGTATGCAATCAACCCGTGGCGATTGGGTTGGTGCTGTGCCTAAAGATCATGCTCGAGGTGTATATCTTGATAGCGGTAATGTACTGGTGATGATCAATGGTGAGCGTGTCAATGAATCATCATTTGGTAAAGCCTCTGTTTACATGCCTTATATTCCTATTGAAATCATTGAAAAAATAGAGTTTATTCGCGGTCCAGGCTCGGCGCTGTATGGCAGTAATGCGTTTTTAGGGGTGATGAATATTGTTACCTCTAAAGAGCGAAATGCTCTGCAACTTGTGGTTGGCAATAATGGTCGCTACGGGGCAACAGGGCAGTTCAATACCTCTTTAAGTGATGATACATCACTCTTTGCGAGTTTTTCGTATGATCAAAAAGACGGCGAAAGCTACCCGCAAGGAGTAAAAGATCCTCTTGAGGCGCTTTACCTAGAAGCAGGTGTTGATTACAAAAAGCTGCAATTACGTGCTCGCTACAACGAAACCTCTCTTGATGAATTTTTAAACCTTGCCGGCTATTCAACGCAAAATCAACACACCAGTGATAACACCTTTGTTGGCGTTAAATATAACTGGATTAATAACGATAAGTTAAAGCTAGATTCTAGTTACTCGTACACTAAACATAATATCTCAAGTGCTGGTTTAATCGCTGCGTTTGACGATATACCTGACTTTTTACTTGGCCCAGCTTGGCAAACTACCGATAGCAAATTTGAGACTGAACTGAGTTATCAATTTGAAAATCAATGGCAGCTTGCAGCGGGTATAGAGTACGCAGAGGCGAAACAAGTCGAAGCTGGGGTGCGTACTAATTACTATGATGATGAGTCGATGTTAGTGATTATTGACCCCGCTTATTTTCAGCAAGGTATTGTGACCGTGATGGACTTTCCTGAATTTGCATCACTTAAATATACCTTCGAAACATATAGCGCCTACGGGCAGTTAAAAATACCTTATTCAGATGCACTTACTTTATTTGTAGGGGCACGCTATGACGATGTGAAAGACATCGACAGTAAATTTTCGCCTCGCCTTGCGGGTGTTTATGTAATAAACCCAGAGCATACCGTTAAACTGCAATATGGCGAATCGTTCAGAACCCCAGTTACGAATGAGCTTTTTTCAAATGATGATGTCACAGTAGGTAACCCATCGCTTCGCTCTGAGTCGGTAAAAACCACTGAGTTTGTTTGGCATTATCAAACCTCAGAGTTACAAGCTAATGCGGTGCTTTTTTATAATGAACTCAATGATTTTATAAATATTGAGCCAACGCAATCTAATGATGCCTTGTTTACTTTTACAAATTCATTTAATACTCAAAACAGTGGTATTGAGCTTGATGGTACTTGGCAATCAAGTAAAGAGTTCTCTGTAACAGGTACCTATACGCAATACTTTGAAGACCCAATTAATGCGAGCTTTAAACGTTTTGCAAGCTTAGTGAGTAGTTATAATTTATCTGACAGCTGGCAAGTGAGTTTAAACCTACTATGGCGTGATAAAGTAGAAGTAAGTTCAGTTACCGGTGCTCACTTTAAACAGTCTGCCTATAGCTTATTAGGTGGCAGCTTGAAATGGCAGTTAAACGCAAACAGTCAACTAATGCTTAAAGCAGAAAACCTGTTAGGCAAAAAATATAATGTGTTTGATCCACGAATGGACAATGGCGCTGTCGCTGGTACAACAGAAGATTTATCGTTACACTACCAGTTCAATTTTTAGTTGCGCTGCTCGCAAAGGTTTGAATGTCGTCATTAAGTAAAAAGTTAGTTATTGCAGGTGCAATGCTTTTATTGTTGCTTGTATTAGTTTTTTACGTTGGACGCGCTCACGACTATCAACAAGCAGAGCAACAAAGCCGTGTTCAAGCTACTCAGTTAAGTCATTATTTTTCAAGCGAATTAGACCGATTTAAAACAATTCCGACCTTAGTCAGTGCCAATGATTTAGTTAAATCTTTTGTGGTTAAGCAAGGAATAGGCGAGCAGGCTGTTAATTATTATTTAGAAGATATCCAACGTGCCAGTGGTGCATCAGATGTCTATTTAATGGATTTAACAGGCTCGGTCGTGGCAAGTAGTAACTGGCAAGTTGATTACACCTTTTTGGGCAGTAACTTTGCTTTTCGACCTTATTTTTATTTAGCCAAGCAAGGTGAAAAAGTAGCTTATTTTGCTTTAGGTATGCGCTCAAGTGAGCGGGGCATTTACTTTTCAGAGCCGGTTATTGATAAAGGTAAAGTTATTGCCGTTGTTACCTTAAAAGTGAATGCGAAAAAGTTTGAACAAGACCGCCAGCTACTTAATGCATCAGACAGCACCCACTTCTATATCGCATTAGAAGATAGCGTTATTGTGATGTCAGACGTTGAGGACTGGCGATTAAAGTCACTTGAATCGCTTAACGACGAACAAATGGCTGCTTTGGTTAAGTCGCGCCGCTACTTGTCTCATAAACCGAGTTTACTTAATCATAATCATAAGTCTTTAAGTGAACAAACCGCACAGCAAAATATTCTGCTTAATGGCAAGCAAGCGCGCTTTATTAGTGCCACAGAAACAATAGACATTATAAACGCCAAAGCCAGTGTGCTGGTGGATGTAACTAATGTGGAGCTTGCGCAAATACCTCGACTGCTTTGGTTTAGTGTGTTTTATGCTATTGCTGTTGTGCTTATTCATATGGCGATGGTGCGCTTTGCGGGCTACAAAAAGCTCTTGTTTTCAAGACATAGCCTTGAGCAAGAAGTAATTGAACGAACCCAAGCGCTCGAAAAAGCGCAAAAAGCACTGATCCAAACAGCCAAGCTTGCAACGATAGGTCAATTAAGTGCGGGCATTAACCATGAAATCAATCAGCCCTTAAGTGCCATGAACACTTATTTAGTAAGTGCAAAGAGGCTGCTTATTAAAGGCAATATTGAGCAAGCCAGCGAAAATTTAGTGCTGGTGCAATCTCTAATAGAGCGTGTTCACAAAATTGTCGCTCAGCTTAAGCATTTTAGTAAACCCGCACAAACCCAACTTAGGCAGCAAAGCTTAGCGAGCATGTTAAAAAATGCGTTAATGATCGCCAGCGCCCAGTTAAAGCAAGACGATATCGAGGTAAAAGCTGCTGATATTGACGCAAACATTACTGTGTGGGTCGATAGCGTTAAGTTTGAACAAGTCTTGGTCAACGTGATCACCAATGCTAGCCAAGCAATGAGTGAATCTGAAAAGCGCGAATTGAGTTTCGACCTCGAACTATTCGACGACCGCGTAAAACTCTCTATTCTTGATACAGGCCCAGGTATTGATCAACATGCATTGGGTAACATCTTTGAGCCATTTTACAGTACTAAAACCAGCAACGGTTTAGGTTTGGGTTTATCTATTTCACGGCAAATTATCGACTCATTTAACGGTCGATTATCTGCGCATAACCGCCCTGAAGGCGGCGCACAATTTATAATAACCTTACAAACAAATAAGGAACCATCATGAGTGTAGTTGCAGCGACCTGTAATCAGGTAATCGTTATTGATGACGAAGCGGTGATACGCGATTCATTAAAGCAACTCCTTGAGATTGAAGGTTATCAAGTTCAGTGTTTTAGTGAGCCAACGGCGGCACTTTCAAAATTGAGTCGTCGTTTTGAAGGGATTGTTTTAAGTGACATAAACATGCCAAAAATGGACGGTTTGGCATTTTTAGAACAAGTGAAAGCCTTCGATAGTGAACTACCGGTTATTTTTCTTACCGGCTTTGCCGATGTATCGGTTGCTGTTAAAGCCATGCAACTTGGCGCTTATGATTTATTCGAAAAACCATTAACAGAGCAGTTGTTAGATTGTATCGCGCGCGCTTCAGAAAAACGTGCATTAGTGATGGAAAACCGCGCCTTAAAAATTGCTGTAGAGAAAACCTCTGCGCCCGGTGTGCGAATTTTAGGTGAAACCGAGCAAATGCAACAAATGATGCATTTACTCAATGCGGTTATCGATACTCCCGCTGATGTTCTAATAGAAGGTGAAACTGGAACTGGTAAAGAATTAGTTGCCCGTTACTTACATGATCAAAGTAACAGATCAGCGGCTAACTTTGTTGCCATAAACTGCGGCGCAATCCCCGAGCAACTGATTGAAAGTGAGCTATTTGGTGCAGCCAGTGGCGCATATACAGGTGCTACGCAATCTCGCCAAGGTAAGTTTGAATTTGCTAAAGGCGGTACTGTCTTTTTAGATGAAATAGAGTCAACACCTGCAAGTTTACAAGTAAAGTTATTAAGGGTGCTTGAAGAGCGTAAAGTAACGCCTGTAGGTGATAACCACGCCATTGATTTAGACGTGCGTATTGTTGCTGCCACCAAAGTAGACTTAATGACACTAGTCGAAGCGGGGGAGTTTAGAGCCGATTTATATTACCGCTTAAACTTAGTTAAAGTGAGTATTCCGGCATTACGAGACAGAAAGGCCGATATTCCACTGTTGTTTAAACATTTTAGCTCGATAGCGGCGACACGTTTTCATAAACCACCTGCACCACTCAGTAGTGAAGCAAAGCAGCGACTTCTTGCCTACGATTGGCCGGGTAATGTACGAGAGCTTAGAAATCAGGCCGAACGTGCCGTATTGCTAGGCTCTGATCTGGCCTTTGCCTCGTACAGTGATGCAAACAGTGACAACGAGCTTGCTCAAGACTTAAGCCTTGCCGAGAAAATTAGCTTTTATGAGCAGTCACTTATCGAAGAAGCGCTAGAACGAAACAACGGCAGCATAAAAGACACCATGGTCACATTACAAATTGCACGTAAAACCCTCTACGACAAGATGACCAAATACGGTATTAATCGCGAAATGTTCAAAGACTAAGCAACTCTCTCACATTAAACTCCTCACAATGGGTGGAACTGGTGACAGCACATTTTTAAAAATGTGTGGATATCCACCCATAAAAAAACAGCCTCTTTTACGTCAATAAAGTTAATTTACTGTTATTTAACAGCTTTTTTAAAATTAACTAAGTTGGCAACCAACTTGCCTTAATAGTTAGGAACAACAATTTGAACCTAATAAGGGGCGCATAATGACAACAATATTCACTCATACAAAAACACGCGTAGCAGCGGCTGTGATTTTAGCGAGCACAGCTGGCTCAGCAATGGCAGCAGACTACGCGGTATACGGTAAAGCAGAAGTTCAAATAGCAAACACAGATACAGGCGTTATGCGCTATGCAGATGAAGGTACGCAAATCGAAGCACCTTTTTCTCGTATTGGTATTAAAGGTAGCCACAAACTAACTGAGTCGCTAAAAGCAGTATTCAAATACGAAGTTCAAGTAAAAGGCTTTGAACATGACGATACCAGCGAGCCATTTTCAGCTCGTAATACTTACTTAGGCCTTGCAGGCGATTTTGGTGAAGTGGTTGTCGGTCGTAACGACACCCGTTTTAAATACTCAGAAGGTAAAGTTGACGGCTTTAACGAAACCCAAGCTGATATCGCTCAGCTGATCCCTGGTCAAGACCGTATCGGCGATACCATTACTTACAGCTCAAAAACGTATGGTGGCGCATCACTTGCGCTAACTTATGCACCAAAAGATGATAGCAGCAATGATGAATCTGGTTATGCTGCAACGGTTATTTATGGTGACCGTGCATTAAAATCTAAAGACTACTATGTCGCTATCAGCCACGTTGATGCACTAAATAAGTTAACAGCAAGCCGTGTGGTTGCCGCATGGAAACATGAAAACCTACAGTTAGCAGGTTTATTCCAACGCAGTGAATCTACTGACGGTACGAAAGAAGGCAATGGCTATGCAATTAGTGCAAGCTACGCAATCGATAAATGGGTACCGAAACTGCAATACGTTAAAGATGACTCAAAGATTCGCCATGCTGAAGAAGGTAAACAATGGACAGCAGGTGTTGACTATGTTTTTGATAAACAAACCACAGCATACTTATTCTATACTGATTTAGATTTAGAACTTGAATCAGATAACAGCGTTGCAATTGGCCTTAAATACAAGTTCTAAGGAGTCGGTATGTCATTAGTAAACCAAACAAAAGATGGCTCACAGCCACGCCCATTAATGAGCACAGTAATGCTACTGCTGGGCCCATTAGTGATGTTATTAACTTGCTTAATCGATCCACCAGCGGGTATGAGTGTATCAGCACTACGTACCGCAGGCCTTGCATTTTGGATGGCTTCTTGGTGGGTAAGCGAAGTTGTGCCAATTCCTGCTACTTCATTATTGCCACTGGTTATATCACCTCTTGCTGGCATTGCAGCAATCAAAGGGGTCGCGTCACCTTATGCACACCCTTTGATCTTTTTATTCTTAGGCGGCTTTTTGATCTCAATCGCAATGGAGCGTTGGGGTTTACATAAGCGTATTGCGCTTAATACCATGCTTCGTGCTGGTACTAAGCCAAGCCTACAAATTTTAGCCATGATGTTAGTAACGGCATTTTTATCAATGTGGATGTCAAATACAGCAACTGCTGTGATGATGCTACCAATTGCTATGTCAATTACTATGTTGGTTAAACAGTCTAACCCTGAAAATGATCAATTTGGTAAAGCGTTATTATTATCAATCGCTTACGGTGCAAGTATCGGTGGTATTGCTACTTTAATTGGTACCCCACCTAATGCACTTATGGCTGCGTATTTATCAGACAGCTACAAAATTGATATTGGCTTTGCTGAGTGGATGAAAGTAGGTGTACCACTTGCAACTGTTATGCTGGCTTTATGTTGGGTTTGGTTAACTAAGTTTGCTTATAAAGTAGATACCGATTGTGCCAAAGCAGCAAGTAAAGATACTAAATCGTTATTCTTATCGCAGTTACAAGAGCTTGGTGCAATGCAACGCGCTGAAAAAGGCGTAGCAGCCGTGTTTGTTTTAGCGGCAGTATGCTGGATCTTCAGACCTCTACTGGCTGATTTTTCAGGCTTGAAAATCTCTGATACCGGCATTGCTATAGCGGCAGCATTATTATTGTTCGTGTTACCAGCAAACAAAGGTGATGGTGAGCGTATTCTTGATTGGGAAAGTGCCGCTAAAGTACCGTGGGGCGTGTTGCTATTATTCGGAGGTGGTTTAACACTGGCTGCGCAAATTAAATCATCTGGTCTTGCTGAATACATTGCTCACATGATTGAAGGGGCGAGTGCAATTCCATTGGTATTAAGTGTTCTAGCAGTGGCAACCTTAATCACTTTCTTAACTGAGATCACCAGTAACACAGCTACAGCGGCAGGTTTCTTACCACTATTAGGCCCAGTTGCTGAGTCAGTATTTGGTACACCGCTGGTATGGGTAATTCCTGCGGCTATTGCGTGTAGCTGTGCGTTTATGATGCCAGTTGCGACACCGCCTAATGCAATAGTGTTCGGCTCTGGGCAAATTCAAATGCGCGATATGATCCGCTCTGGCTTTGCACTGAACATAATTGCTATTGCGATGATCACGGTAGTTACTATGACTATTGCCGCAGTGGTATTTGGTTTTTAGTTAAGCCTTTAAGTTTTCAACCTATTCCAATCAATAACAGCGCTCACTATGAGCGCTGTTTTTACATTTATTAAGTTGCTCAGATAAATATAGCTAGTTATAGTGGCTAAAATCGTTTATCAAGAGATGATGTTTTGACTGATATACACGCACAATTACAGAGTGAATTTATAAAACTCAACGATGCTTTTATGGCCGAGCCTTATTTAGCTATTGATCAGCGTATAAAGCTTTTAAAAACGATTAAATCCCGCCTAATTGAAAATGAGCAAGCCCTAGTTGCAGCAACAAGCAAAGACTTTGGTTACCGTACCGAGTTCGATACGGTACTGGGTGACTTATTGCCAACGGTAAAATCATTAACCGACACCATAAAGCGCTTACCTAAATGGTCACGAAACGAATCACGCAGTGTGGGTATCAGTTTATGGCCTTCATCGGCACATATTCATTACCAACCTAAAGGGGTCGTGGGTGTTATTGCGCCGTGGAATTACCCCATTCAATTAGCATTAGTACCGGCTCTTAGCGCATTAGCTGCGGGTAACCGCGTGATGTTAAAACTAAGCGAATTTACCCCACATACTAATGCTGTTATTAAGCAAATAATGGACAGTGACGTTGCTGAGCACTGCATTATTGTTGAAGGCGAAGCCGACACTGCCGCCTCTTTTTGTGATTTACCTTTTGCTCATTTACTATTTACTGGCTCAACTTCAGTAGGGCGTAAAGTGATGCAAGCGGCCAGTAAAAACCTCACCCCAGTGACCCTTGAGTTAGGCGGTAAATCACCGGTTGTGATTCTTGACGATATGAATATCAAAGAGGCTGCAAAAACTCTGTTATTTGGCAAGTTAAACAACGCAGGGCAAATATGTGTTGCGCCTGATTATGTGTTTGTGCCCAAAAAGCTTGAGCATCAGTTAGTTCTGCAACTCAGTGAGCTGTATAAAAAGCACTTTAAACAAGGAGTTGAAGGTAAGAACCTCACGTCTATTGTCTCTGATAGGCAATATCAACGCTTAATTGCGACACTAAATGATGCAAAAGACAAAGGGGCTCAAGTATTCGAGCCAATAGAAGGGCATCAAGTTGATGAACTCAAACATCGCATGGGTTTGCATATTTTAACGCAACTAAATGACGATATGCGGGTAATGCAAGAAGAGATCTTTGGCCCTTTACTGCCAATTATGAGTTATGAATCACTGCAAAAGGTGATTGACACTATCAATGCCGATTCATCACCTCTTGCCTTGTATATTTTGGGTCATGACAAAGACAAAATAAGTAAGTTAAGTTCATCAATCAGAAGTGGAACATTGGCAATTAACGATGTACTAATGCAGGTAACAGCAGATCAACTACCATTTGGTGGTATTGGTGAGTCAGGGATGGGGCACTATCATGGTATTGAGGGCTTTAAAACCTTTAGCCACGCACGAAATACCCTAGTATCAGGTAAGTTTAATCCACGTACCAGCTTATTGTTAAAGCAAAATAAGTTGCTGATCAAATTATTAAAATGGATGTACTTGCGCCGTTAAGCGCAAGTACTATGCGTATTTATAAACGCCCATCAGGTGCGTATAAACCAGCCTGAATTTTTGCATAAATCGCGTCTGCTTTTTCTTTCGCAGCTTCAATTTCTGCAGGCATCATATTGCGCTCATCAAGCTTACGGCTATGGCTTGCATCCATGTTGCCGTTGTATTCCGCAATGGTATTCCAAATGTATGATTTCTCGAGATTCTTAGGAACACCTAAACCCTCGTAATACATCAATGCCATATTAAACTGAGCAAGAGTAAAGTTATTTGCTGCCGCTTTTTGGTACCAGCTAAGCGCTGTACGGTAATCTTGAATTACCCCTTCGCCATTGGCGTACATAACCCCTAAATTAAACTGCGCTGCTGGGTGATTTTTTTGTGATGCCATTTCATATAATGAAATTGCTTTTTCTTTATCAAGTTTGACACCTTTACCTTCTTGATAAAGCACACCCAATGCAAACATTGAATCAGCATGTACTTTTTTTACTGCCTTTTCGTACAACTCTGCCGCTTTTTGGTAGTTGCGTTGTACACCAAAGCCACCTTCGTACATTTTAGCAAGCTCATACATTGCAGGGGCATAACCTCTGTCTGCAAGGTAATTAAATTCATGAAGTGCTTCTTCAAAACGACCTTCATTCGCCGCTAATTGGGCATCTTCAAGACTGGCATTTGCTAAAGGTGACAAGATTAACGTGCTAGCGAGCAATAGTGTTTTAAAATTAGGCTTGATCATAGTCTGCCTCCAAATGTGTGTTAGGTATCAATAGCAAAGCATTGAGCTATTGATAATATGCATTGCCAAACAGCCACTGAGCAAAACATCACTTTTAGTTTAGCCCTAACAGCTGCAAATGCCCAATTTATAGACAGCGGCAAGCTTTGCAATTAACAAGTAGGCTTAAGATACAGATTTTACAGAAAAAATTAAAGAAATAAAAAAAGCCCGTAGCGGGCTTTTTCGTGTCATATCTACCGTCACCGATATGAGCAATGTAGCAAGTAAAGTGTAACGTTTTATGTCTATGTTTGGGTCGAGGAAACAGACGACAATCAAGAGTTACGTCTTGAACTAACTTGGTTAAACAGCATCAAAGCCTTTAACAGCATGATGTTGCTGTGAGAATAGTTTAGCGAACCAAGTTGTTGATAACGATTATTACTTAGGTTTAGCTGTTCGTCAATACTTAAATGATAATTAATTTCATTTAATTGCTATTGCTGAATTTTTGTTCTTAGTGGTATGTTTACTTTGTTTTGAAACAGGATTTGAAAAAACTACAATGAAAAAGCTATCAAAGTATCTAATCGTATTTAGTTTGTTGTTCACCGTTGCTGGGTGTTCTCCTAGCTTTACTTACAATAATTTAGGTTGGTTATCAGGATTTTGGATTGATGATTATGTTGACCTCAACAGTGACCAAGCTGATAAATTTAAGCATATCGTCAAAACCAGCCGCGATTGGCATCGAGAAACACAACTTCCTTTATACAAACGTGATCTTGAAAGCTTAAAGACTATGTTAGATAAGCAAGTTGACCATAACGAACTTAAAGCACACTTTGTACAAGCAAAGCAGCATTGGCAAACGCTGGTTGATAAAATCGAGCCTGAACTTATCGATTTAGCAAACGCTCTTTCTTATGAACAGCGTGTTGAGTTTGTTGCAGCACTGCAAGAAAACATTAACGATGAATACCAAGAGCACGAAGAGAAAACGCCAGAGCAACATAGAAAAGAACGTTTAGAAGAAAACCTTGAAAACTATAAAGAGTGGTTCGGTACCAAGCTATCTGCACAGCAACAAACACTGATAGAGAACTCATCAAATACGCGAGTCAGTACATTTTTACTGTGGATGCAGTACAAGCAAAAGCGTTTAGATGCATTAAAAGCGCTATTTATGCAAAAGCAAAAACCAGCAGATTTTGATAGTCAACTCGCTGTTATCATTAATGACCGTTTTGCATTTATGAGCGATGAGTTAGTTGCCGCCGATGATAAAAATCTCGATAACTACGTTAACTTACTATTGGAGCTAAAACCTACATTAAACGAAAAACAACGTCGTAACATTCACGATGAGTTTGATGAGTTAATTGAGGAAGTGGCTGACTTAATCGATGACTAAAATTCTATTGGAATTGAGCTGTTTATTTGATCTATAAGGCGCTTTGCCACTGTAACAAAATAATAAAAATAAAGTAGGTTTATTCTTTAAGCCTTGTCACTGGTATAAAAATAAAATGAAAAAGCTGTGAAAAAATTCTATATCGTACTGATTTTATTATCATTAGTGTCTCACTTTCCCGCACTGGGGAAAAAGTTAACGTCACAAAGTGAGTTGTCTATTCAAATTGAACAAGCTTTGCATCGTGAATCGTTAGTTGGGGTTGTTTGGTCAACCGTTTCAGAAGATGGAATTGAATTAGGGGCGAAAGGGCTCGCCGATTTTGATTTGCAAATGAAGACAGATAACAAGGTTCAGAGTGGTTCTATTGTTAAAACGCTTATTGCCACTGGTGTATTACACCTTGTAACAGAAGGTAAACTGTCTCTCGATACACCAGTTAATGAAATTTTATCTGATATTGATTTTAAAAATTCTTGGTCATCAACCAACCCTGTTCGGGTTAGGCACTTGCTTGATCACACTTCGGGTCTCGAAGATATTCGACTTTGGCAACTTTTGACGACAAAAGCTGAGCCTGATACAGCCCTACAAAATACTATTGCACCAAATCAATTACATATAAGAAATCGCCCAGGAAGCCGCCTTTCATATTCTAATATTGGGTATGCTTTACTTGGTATGGTGATTGAAACGGTTGTGAATGAGCGCTACGAAGCATACCTCGATAAACAATTACTAGCGCCTCTGGGTATGCACATGAGCACGTTTGAATTTGTATCACAAGAGGGGCCTTTTCGAGATCCAATGCTCGCCATGGGTTACTTCGAAAATGGTGTCAGCCAAGTCACACTCCCTATGTATTTAAGACCTGCAGGACAATTCACAACGACAGCTAATGACATGGCACTGTTTGCTAGATTCTTGATGGGTGATGGAAAGGTAAATGGGCGTGTATTTATCGAATCTTCATTATTAAAAAGTATGGGTAAGCCTTTCAAAACCGAAGCTGCTTTAAATCAATTAACGGACATTGGTTACGCGTTTGGAGTTACAACTCGTGATAGGCATGGTGTAGTAGGTAAATGTCATAGTGGCTCTACTTTGGGTTATCGGACTAATTTTTGTTATTTCCCAAATGAGCAAAAAGCATTTTTTATTGCTTTTAATGCTGATATCGAAACAGCTGATTATAAACAATTTGATGATATGTTGATTAAGCACCTTGATATTAAAAAATATCAACCATTGACGCCATTAAGCTCAGAATTAAAAGTAGATGAATGGCAAGGTTTTTACACACTTTCTCCAACCCGAGTGAAGCGTTTTGAGTACTTTGACCAATTACTTCACTTTGCATTTGTATCGTTAGATGGGAACGATCTCGTACTTAAGCCTTTTCAGGGGCACGAGAAAGTCTTGCACCCTGTGGGCGGTAATTTATTTCGCGAGAACACAAAGCGAGTAGCCTCTCATGCACTATATATTTCTGACGGTGGTAAACACTTAATCACCGATGGTTTTCGAACATATAAGCAGACTAGTCTTTGGGTACTGGTACCAATGTGGTTGAGTTTATTATTTGGGTTAATCGGTTTGATATGGATACTGATTTACGGCTCTATTTGTTTGGTTTTAGGCCGTTTTAACTTAATGAGAAAAGTACAGATTCCTTTTTTAGCTACGACATTTCTGCTGGTTCCACTGCCATTGTTCTTGACTCAGTCATTTATGCGTATTGGTGAAGTGACAGCTGCGAGTAGTATTTTAGCTATAGCAACGACAATTTTACCGTTTGCCATGTTGTTTGGTTTATGGCGTGTATTAAATTATAAAAAAATGTCTCTTATTAATTACTTGAATGGTTTTGCAATGTTTTGCACATTGCAATGGTCTGTCATTTTAGTGATTTGGGGAGTGTTCCCCCTAAAGCTTTGGGGCTAGTTGATTTAATATTCACTGTAATAGAGTGCATCTTTATGCACTTTTTAGTAATAACTTGTTCCTATAATTCTTGTTTCGCGTTAAAATTAGGCAATTACAACAATAACGAGAAACTGGATGGATATTGGGGCGCTAAGAGGCACTCAAGCATTACGAAATAACGTTCTTAAATGGATGGGCTTTTGTCTTGGTGTGTTGGCTGGAATATTCGCCGTTTTCAATCTTTTTATTAATGACTTTTTTGTTCTTGGAGCATTAGAAGTCGTCTTTGCGTCGTTTTGTTTTTATATATTTTTTTATACCCGAAAACGCAATGGTCATCTTTGGCAGTCCCTCACCTTATGCGTGTTTTTAACGCTACTTATTACGTTAGGTACTTACCTTGGTAATATAAAAAGTTTGTTGTTCATTTGGACGTGCTCACTACCGGTTTTATTTTATCTGTTATTAGGTAAGCAATACGGCAAAGTTTTGTCGCTTCTAGTGGCAGTACTGCAAGGGGCTATTCTATTAACCAAACCAAGTCTTGAACCTCTCAATAGTGTCAACTTTTTACTTAATTTTTCGTTTACCTACATCAGTATCTGGGCTGTGTCTCATACCTTTGAGAATAGTCGTGCTGAATATGGTAAGCGGCTCGAGAATTTAGCGTTACTTGACCCTTTAACCGGAGCTGGTAACCGCTTGGCGATGACCCATTATTTTGAAGTTGAGCTAAAAAACAAAAATGGCTTGTTTATTTTAATGCTCGACCTTGATTACTTTAAGAATATAAACGATCAATATGGCCATGAAGTGGGTGACCGCATTTTAATTGAAGTAACCAGTTTCTTTAGACAGCGTATTAACAGAGGTTATGTTTTTCGTATTGGTGGTGAGGAGTTTGCTATTTTCTTACCTGATAGCGACCCGCAGAGTGCATTTGAATTTGCAGATATGCTGCGCGAGCAGTTATCAACGACTATCCACAACATTGATGAGGAAGCAATCAATCTGACCATTAGTATTGGTGTTGCTTGCTACATGCCAAACCAAACCCTTAAAAACTTTATTAAGCGTGCTGACGATGCGCTATACCAAGCCAAACAGCAAGGTCGAAATAGAGTGGTAACGGCTTATGAATTAAGCCAACAAAATAAAGCGAGTTAGTGCTTTAAAGTTAGCCTTTGTACATAGAGTCAAAGTCAGGAATGTTTGCTTCCCATACTGGAATATCTTTGCCTATGTATTCACGCATAGCATCAAAGAATAAACGTGTTCTTACAGGTAAGTCTCTGTGTGGGTAAACCGCATACACTGCGCTGTAATCGAGTAATTCCATATCGGTTAAAATAGGCACGAGATCGCCACGTTTAACTTCATCATCAAGAATAAAAGCCGGTGCTAGCACATAAGCATTGCCTGAGATAGCCTTCATCAAAAGTACTTCGGCATCGTTCGCACGAAAGACGCTTTTGATATTTTGCTCAATAATATCGCCATCGGCATTACGATAACGAATACCGCCAATGCGTTTACTTGGGCTTGAATAGCTAGCAGCAGGTAATTCTTTTAAGTCTTCAACATGTTTAGGCATACCGTATGTTTCGATGAACTCAGGTGAGGCTAAAAGTAACATACGGTTGCGGGCGATTTTACGAGCAATGAATGACGAGTCTTTTGGTTCGCCAACACGAAAAGCCAAATCATAGCCCTCTGATACTAAATCAATCAGTCTGTCGTCTAAACGAAGCTCTACTTCAACTTGCGGAAAACGTTTTTGAAAGTCGTTAATGACTGGCTGAATATAACGCTTACCGATAATACTTGATGAGGTAATTTTTAACGTACCACGGGGTTCTTGGTGGTAATTCTCTGCAAGTCTTACGGTATCTGATAGCAACTCTCTGAGTTCAGCTGCTTTTTTTACCATTTCAGCGCCAGCAGCAGTCAACGAAAAAGAGCGCGTGGTTCGATTAAGTAAACGCACTCCTAATTCATCTTCAAGACGGCTAATTTGTTTTGAAATGACAGAACGGTCTATATTTCTAGACTCTGCGGCTTTGGCAAATGAGCCTCGTTCAATCACTTCAAGCAACATTAATAAGCGACTGGTGGTATCCATAGCAGTTCCTCAAACTTTATTGGTGCCATTCTGGCATTAATGAATTTAAAAATCTATCATTTTTATCCGCTAATTAGTTCCGTAACATTGTCTCCAATCTATTAACAGGAGAGTCGTGATGAACAAATCTATTCTTGCAGTGGCAGTGACCATTGCGAGCTTAACGCTTGCAGGATGTGGCACAGAAGCCAACCAAGCAGCGCAGCAACAGCAATTACAACCTATCGATGTAGCACAAGTACTTGTAAAGCAAGTACAAAATTGGCACACCTATACAACGCGTTTAGAAGCGCCACAAGAAGTTGCGCTTATGCCGCGTGTTTCGGGTGTTATCGATAAAATTAACTTTAAAGAAGGTGACAGCGTTAAAGAAGGTGATTTGCTTTTCACCCTTGATGCTCGTCCATTTGCTGCCGTAGTAGATAGCTTAAAGGCACAAATCGAAAGTGCTAAGGCAGCACTTGAGCAAGCTAAAAGTGAAGCAAAACGCGCAGATCGCTTAACAGAGCGAAAAGCGATTTCAACGGAGCAAGCTGAGTCTCGTAAATCAACACTAAGACAACGCGAAGCACAATTGCTAGCACTACAAGCTGAGCTTACTGCCGCTGAGCTTGATTTAGCATTTACGCAAGTGCGTTCGCCAATTGATGGCGTTGTATCGCGCGCTAATATAACCAAAGGTAACAATGTTCTTGCAGGTCAAAGCGTATTAACAAGCATTGTTTCAAACCAGCAAATGTATGCTTATTTTGATATTGATGAGCGTACGTGGAATCGGTCATTTGCTGATGTGACAGCGCAAAGTGAACAAGCGGTTGTGATGCAAAAAGTGGGTCAAACCAGCTTTAATTACAATGGCAAAATCAACTTCATTGATAACCAAATCAACGAAACTACAGGCACTCTTCGTGTACGTGCGGTGTTCGAAAACGATGAACAACAATTACGTGCAGGTTCATTTGCTCGTATCAAACTTGCTGCCAATAAAGTGAGCGAAAAAGTCATCGTGCCAGAACGTGCAATTGGTACTGATTTAAAGAATCGCTTTGTACTTACCGTAGGTGAAGGCAATGTTCTTGAATATAAATTAGTGACTGTGGGTGAGCGTTACGGCAGCTTACGCGCGATTACATCGGGTCTAAACGAAAATGATGTGATTGCTGTGAATGGTCCGGCGCGTGTAGGTCCTGGTATGCCAATTTCACCAAACACAGTCACTATTAATAGCGACGGAATTGCATTTACTCTTTCAAATAATCACTCAGATTTGGTTGCTAAACAGTAGGTCAAAATGAAATTTTCACACTTTTTTATCCAGCGACCCATCTTTGCAGCGATGCTGTCGCTTATCTTTCTCATTGCAGGGGCAATCTCGTTATTTCAATTGCCAGTGAGTGAGTACCCAGAGGTAGTGCCTCCAACTGTTGTTGTGACGGCAAGTTACCCGGGTGCAAACCCAACGGTGATTGCCGAAACGGTAGCGACGCCGCTTGAGCAAGAAATCAATGGTACTGAAAACATGTTGTATATGTTTTCGCAAGCGACCAGTGATGGCCGTATGACTTTAACAGTCACCTTTGCATTAGGGACTGATTTAGACCGTGCGCAAGTACAAGTGCAAAACCGTGTTAACAGTGCGCTTCCACGCTTACCGCAAGAAGTTCAGCGTTTAGGTGTTGTAGCTGAAAAATCATCACCAGATTTAACCATGGTGGTGCATTTATATTCACCAGAAAAAACGCATGATACAACTTACTTAGCGAACTATGCTGATTTGTATATCAAAGATCAAATTGCTCGTCTTTCAGGTGTGGGTGATGTTCGTATGTTTGGCGGTGGCCAGTACTCAATGCGTGTTTGGCTTAACCCTGATGCACTCTCTGCACGTGACTTAACAGCCATGGACGTAGTAAATGCATTACGCGCGCAAAACCAGCAGGTTGCTGCGGGTAGTTTAGGTGCACAACCAACTTCGAAAAGTAATCAATTTCAAATTCTGATGAATGTAAAAGGGCGCTTAAGCTCAAAAGAAGAATTTGAAAATGTGATCATCAAAGTGGGTGAGCAAGGTCAGCTTACACGCCTAAGTGATGTTGCACGCCTTGAATTAGGTCAAGACACCTATGCACTAAGAGCGATGTTAGATGGTCAACCAGCCCTTGCAATGCCAGTATTCCAGCGCCCGGGTTCAAATGCGATTGAGCTGTCTGATCAAGTGCGTGAAACCATGAAAGGTTTATCAAAAGACTTTCCGGCTGGTGTTGAATACGACATTGTTTATGACCCAACTGTATTCGTACGCGGCTCAATTGATGCTGTAATTAAAACGCTACTAGAGGCAATTGCGTTAGTGGTTATTGTTGTAGTGGTGTTCTTACAAACATGGCGTGCATCGGTTATTCCACTGATTGCGGTACCGGTGTCATTGATTGGTACGTTTGCGGTTATGCAATGGCTTGGTGTATCTATTAATACCTTATCGTTATTCGGCTTGGTTCTTGCCATTGGTATTGTTGTTGATGATGCCATTGTTGTAGTTGAAAACGTTGAGCGTAATATCGAGCAGGGCTTATCACCGCTTGAAGCAACCCGTGTTGCGATGACCGAAGTAACAGGGCCAATTATCGCCATTGCACTCGTACTGTGTGCGGTATTTATTCCTACTGCTTTCATTACAGGTTTATCTGGTCAATTTTATAAGCAATTTGCATTAACCATTACTATTTCAACGGTTATCTCAGCGTTTAACTCGTTAACACTATCACCTGCATTATCAGCGCTGTTACTAAAAGGCCATGATGCAAAACCAGATCGCTTAACTAAGTTATTAAACCGTGTATTCGGTAACTGGTTATTTAAACCTTTTAACCGCTTGTTTGATAAAGGCGCCAATGGCTACGAAAAGCTCGTGCAAAAGCTAATTCGTATGAGTGTAATTGTATTAGTTGCTTATGTTGCGCTTGTTGGTGGCACAGTTAAATTGTTCGATGCTGTACCAGGCGGTTTTATCCCACAGCAAGATAAGCAATATTTAGTGGCTGTGGCACAGCTACCAGATGCGGCAAGCTTAGATAGAACTCAAGAAGTCGTGCAAGAAATGGAAAAAATTGCATTACAAGTACCGGGTGTTGCAAACACAGTATCGTTTCCTGGTTTATCGGTGAATGGTTTCACAAATAGCCCAAATAGCGGCATTATGTTTACTCCACTTGCACCTTTTGAAGAACGCCAAGATCCGAGTATGTCAGCAATGGCAATTGCGGCTCAGTTAAATCAAAGGTTTGCGACTATTGATGAAGCGTTTGTTGCGGTATTCCCACCACCACCAATTCAAGGTTTAGGAACAACAGGTGGCTTTAAACTACAAATTGAAGACCGTGCTAACAAAGGCTTTGAGGCACTCTTTAATAGCTTACAAGCAACCATTGCTAAAGCACAGCAAGACCCTGCGTTAATGGGCCTATACTCAACCTTTAGAATTCAAGTACCACAAATGGATATCGACATTGATCGTGAGCAAGCGCTTATTCAAGGTATTCCACTTGATGAAGTATTTAATGCCTTACAAGTGTACTTAGGTTCTGTGTACGTGAATGACTTTAACTTGTTTGGTCGTACTTATCAGGTCAATGCGCAAGCTGATGCCGATTACCGTCAAGATCCAGATCAAATCTTGAATCTTAAAGTACGTAACCGTATGGGTGAGATGGTGCCATTAGGCTCTGTATTAACGGTCACGCCTACAACAGGCCCAGATCGTGTAATGCACTATAACGGTTATCCAACAGCTGAACTAAATGGTAGCCCTGCGCCAGGTTATAGCTCAGACCAAGCACAGCATGCGATTGAAGTAATCCTTGCCGATACATTACCAAATGGTATCGAGTTTGAATGGACAGAAGTAACGTATCAGCAAATATTAGCGGGTAATACCATGGTGTATGTTTTCCCACTGGTTGTATTACTTGTGTTCATGGTACTTGCTGCGCAATACGAGAGCTTAAGATTACCACTGGCCATTATTTTGATTGTGCCTATGACGATTTTCTCGGCCTTGTTAGGTGTGTGGCTTGTTGGTGATGACAACAACATCTTCACGCAAATCGCATTAATCGTACTGGTTGCACTGGCAAGCAAAAACGCCATCTTGATGGTTGAATTTGCACGAGATCAGCATAAAACGGGGCTGTCTCACCTTGAAGCCATTATTAAAGCGTGTCGCTTAAGACTTCGCCCAATTTTAATGACATCAATTGCCTTTACAGCAGGTGTTGTACCCCTTGTTTTAGCAACTGGTGCAGGTGCAGAGATGCGTCATGCCATGGGTAACGCGGTATTCTCAGGCATGATTGGTGTAACCGTGTTTGGCTTATTGTTCACCCCGGTATTTTATATGTTAGTAACTAAAAAATCGCAGAAGGAGCAACACGATGCATAAGCCTCTTAATGCAATCTTTAAACACGGCAAACTAGTTAGTGCAATGCTGTTAGCCGGAGCACTGGCAGGCTGCGCACAAAGCGTCGATATGCAAGAGCAGCAAGTGAGCCTGACACAATTTGTTAGCGATACACAAATTGGTGAACAAAACGAAGGTGCGAGCGAAAATAATTGGTGGCGCCGTTTAGATTCGCCGCAGTTAAACAATTTAGTGACTGATGCATTAGCAATGAATCACGACCTAAAAACCAGTCAACTTCAACTTGATGCAGCCATTGCCCGTTTAGGTGCAGCCCGCGCGGATTATTATCCGCAGGGCAGCCTAAGCGTGGGTGCAGAGCGCAGTAGCTTAGATGGCGCTATTACGCGCCAGTCAAACGCAGGGGTTAATGTTAATTGGCAGCTTGATTTGTTTGGTCGTATTACAGCGTTAGTCGATGCTGCTAATGCAGGTGCACTAAACCAAGCAGAGCAGCTAAGAGCATTACAGGTTGAAGTGGTTTCAGCTGTGGTACAAGGCTATGTGAGCTATCAAGGTAATGTACAAAAGCAAGCTATCATTGAGATGCAAATCGAGGCGCTCGAGCAAAGTATAGATGTGCTCAAAGCGCGAGTAGAAGAGGGGGTTGCGAATGAGCTTGATCTTAACCGTACTCTTGCGCAGTTAAAGCAGCAACAAGCGCTTATTCCTGAGCTTAGTTACTTGCAATATCGTGACCTCGCAACCCTTGCGGTACTAACTGGTCGACTTGCAAGCGACATAACCTTGATAGAAGAGCCTGAGTTATTAAGCCACGAATTTAGCGTGTCGTTTAATAAAGCCAGTGAAGCAATGGCACTCAGACCAGATATCACCAGTGCTTTGTATCAGTTTAGTCAGGCTTATTCGCTAAGTGTTGCCGCCTCAAAAGCATTACTGCCAGATATTAGTCTGGCAGGGTTTGCAGGTGTGGTGAGCTTAACCAGTAATGGCTTAGAAGATACCGTGCAACAATGGCAAGTAACGCCAACAGTTGAATGGTCATTACTCAGCTATCCTGCATTATTAGCTCAGCGTGATGCACAGCAGTTTTTAAGTGAAGCCGCTTACAGTGATTATCAAAGTAAAGTATTAAAAGCCATTAGCGATAGTGAACTTACTTTACAAAGGCTAGTCAAACAGCAGCAACAGTTAAGTTATGCTGATCAGCGTTTTAATTATGCGAATAAAGCATTTGGTCAAGCTCAAGCAATGTATCAAGAAGGACAAATTCCTTACTTAGAGTTGTTAGATGCGAGACAGGATGTTTTAATAGCGCAAGAGAACGCTGTTGATTCAACAATTGCTTCGTTACAGGCCAAAGTAAGTGCTTATCAAGCGTTTAATGGTCGCTGGAGCTTTGAACTAAACAACCTTTAACCCAGAGTATTCAATGTCACATATTCAACAAACTACAGAACTTCCGTCAACAATGCGCGCGCTTGCACTGCTTGAGCCAAATGACGCGATTGCGTTATCTGAGCTTTCTGTGCCAGTACCGAGCCCTGAAGGCAATGAGCTCTTGATAAAAGTTGAATATGTGGGCTTAAATCATGGTGATGCCAACTTTGCAAAACAAGGTTTTTGCAAATGGCATTACCCGCATGTATTAGGCCATGATGCTGTTGGGGTGGTTGTTCAAGCAAATAAAGGTGTATTCCCTGGTGTGGGTGCACGTGTTGTATGGCACGCCAGTCTTGGTGACCAAGGTGTGTTATCTGAATACACAACGGTACCAAACTATGCGGTATCGGTTGTGCCAGATAACGTATCACCGGCAGATGCTGCAACTTTACCTTGTTCAGGTATGACGGCATTAATTGCCCTTGATAAGTTACAGCTAAGCGAAGGGGATTCACTGTTTATTGATGCAGGTGCAGGCGGCGTTGGCCAATTCGCTATTCAATTTGCTAAGCAACGTGGTGCAACCGTGTTTACCACTGCCAGCAAACACAATCATAAGTTACTTAAGCAATTAGGTGCTGATGTGGTGTTTGATTACAAAGACCCAAAACTTGAAGATAAAATTCGCCGTGAATTAGGTCCGCAAGGTTTTGATGCGGTGCTTGATTGTATTGGTGGCGATACCACCATTCGCAATGTTGAGCTAATGCGCTTTTGTGGCCGTATTGCTTGTTTAAATGAATTACCTAAGTTTGAGCAAGAACTTATGTTTAGACGCGCACCCAATATTGGCATTGTATCGTTAGGCGGAGCGTGGCTTGCAAATAGCTTATGTGCGCAGCAAAAGCTAAGCTTTATGGGTAACTTATTACTCGATAATGCAGCCCGTGGCGAGATCAAACTGCCACAAATTCATGCCGTTGATTTTACCCCAGAAGCTGTTTCAGCCGCTTTAAATAAACAACTTGCTGGTGGTTTTACCGGAAAACAAGTTGTGCAGGTAAGCGGTTAATCTTGCAAACTCACTGCCCAGTCATACTGTTTGATGGTCAGTGTAATCTGTGCCATTTTTGTGTGCGGTTTATTGTTCGCTTTGATAAGCAAATCACTTTTAAGTTATGCCCAATGCAAAGCGATAAAGGTGAGCGTTTATTAAAGGCTTACAAAGTTAAAGATCCACTATCCTCAATGGTAGTCATTGATAAAAACCAGCTATATAAACAAAGTGACGCTGTGTTATTTATCGCGACACAATTAGGTTTTCCTTTTTCTGTAGCTAAGGTGTTTAAGCTACTGCCAAAAGGTTATCGCGATCGTATATATGATTGGGTTGGTCGTAATCGTTATCGGCTTTTTGGCAAGCAAACACAGTGTAAGTTACTGACCGAAGAACAAAAGCAGCACTTTTTATAAACATTTTAAGTAAAGCTTGCTATTCTCGTTATTGGGAACAAATCACAATAATAAGAATATGAACATCCTCTTTCTAATTTTTAGTTCGGTCTACATTGCTTTACTGCTATTACAACCAGTATTTCCTCAGCCTTTTTTGGCGCTATTTAAAACATTACCAATCGGCCTATTGATTGTGATGCTGTTAAAAGCACGCAGTCAGTTACAAAATCGCACTTTTATCACTTTATTATTCGCTCTTAGTTTTTCAGCACTAGGTGATGTGTTGCTAGCCCTTGATGCGGGGCAACTGTTTATAGGCGGTTTAGCGGCATTTTTTGTTAGCCACGCTTTTTATATCATTACCATGTTGCCAATTAAAAACTGGCGACTAGACGTTGTATTTCTTTATCTATTTTTGGCTATCATCGTTTTTTGCTTATTCTATCCAAACTTAAATGACATGCTCATCCCTGTGCTTTTCTATATGTTGGTGCTTATCATAATGGCAAGCCTTACTTGGATGACGGATAAATCGAACGGCTTTTTAGTGTTAGGTGGGGCAGTGTTTGTAATATCAGACTCTATTCTTGGCCTTAACCGTTTTTATTTAGAAATAGCGCATGCAGATATCGCAATAATGATAACGTATTACATTGCACAGCTTTTCTTAATTACTGGTTTTTTAAGTTATTATTCAAATAAGTAACTGTAAGACTTTACTAGCTATATAGTAAGCTTTTAGCGGACAAAATGATCTTAGTTCGTCTTTTTGTATTGTTGCCATTAGTAGGTTTTAATGGGTTTTATTTGTTAAAATACTGTATTTAAATGAAAAAGTTGTTTGGTGATTGTTGCATTCTAGTTCCTTTGTATTAAACTTTTCCACCTAGAGCGCACTGACAAGATGTTAGCGTGCTTATGTTTTGGATATATAGCCCATTGTTATATTTCCTAGCATTTCTAGTTAATAAACCATGGAAAGGCTTATATCTCCAAAGTGTTCTTTTATTCGTAATAACGATTAAATTATTTAAGGATTAAATAATGAAACACCCTCGCAATTTTGCGCTTACCTTAATTGCTACTTCATTGTTAGCAGCATGTGGTAGCGATAATGACAGTAATGATGAAAAACAAAATATTGCACCTGTTATAAGCGCAGAGAGTCAAGTTAGCTTCGATGAACTTACAACTTTAACTCTTGAACCTGAAGTAACGGATTCTGATGGCACTATCAGCAGTTATCAATGGGCACAACTTTCAGGCCCAGAAATAGATTTATCAAATACGACTGACGCTACTTTTTCAATTACCGCCCCCGAGGTAGATGAGGATACGACTGTTGAAATTGAATTAACAGCAACAGATAACCAAGGTGCTTCGACTAAACATACAACAACATTGACTATTAAGAATGTATTAATTGCTCCTGTAATTGATGCTAAAGATCCTCAAGAAATCAATGAAAATACAGCGGCCACCTTAAATCTTGAGGCATCTGATCCAAATGGCGAAATTATCTCTTATGCTTGGTCGCAAGTAAGTGGCGTTGAGGTAGAAATAGCTGATAGTTCAACCACTAACCTTGAGTTCACAGCCCCAGATGTAGACTTTGATGAAGAGCTTCAATTTGAGCTTCTTGTTACTGACAACGATGGTCAAACATTTACTCAAACGCTTGATGTAATTGTTGTCAATGTACCTACAGATGCGCTTGGTTCACCTAAAGGCTTAGAAACCATTGAGGTTAACGGAAGAAGCGTCGAAGCAGCTCAAGATGAACTACTAGTACATTTAAAAGAAGATATTACTCTTGAAGAGCAACAGGCAGTGCTCGATAAAATTGATTCATTGGGTGGCTCATTAAATAGCTACGACAAAAAATTAAAATTAATGCAAGTAAGGGTAAGAGATACAGCTGAAGAGTCTGTATTAATTAATGACCTAGCAAACCTTGAAGGGGTTCGTCACTCTGGATTAAATGAAATTGTAGCGCCAGATAGCCTTCGTGAAAATCCGATAAAATTTAAAAAGCCAAAATCGAATAAATCGATGCAGCTGACAATGGCTAAGAAAGTTGCAAGTGTTGAAGATGAAGCGACTTACACAGGAGATTATTGGCACAGTATCATTTCTGCAGATAAAGCATGGCAAGCTATTGAAGAAGACAGTTTAGAATCAGTAAAAGTAGGGGTTGTTGATACAGGTATCTCAGATATTCAAACTAGTTTAGATGAGTCACGACTATCTCGATTACAGATATTAGCAGACGGGGGTTATGTAACCACCGATACTGACGATACTGATTCAGAGCATGGCTTGTGGGTTACTAGCTTTGTTGCAGCGCACAATATGACAGAGGGTAAAAGTTATTCGGGGGTTAACCCGTATGCAAATGTTATTCATGCCGATGTGTACTTTAGACGTTGTGATGGAATTTTAAGTGCGGCTGATTGCCCATTTGGCATAGGCGAGAAAACATTCGTAACTGACTTAATTGCTGGTGCTAAAGCAACAATCGATAATGGCGCAAGTATTGTTAACTTATCTTGGGGTGATACAAGTAAGTGCTCAGATCCAACTGAAGAAAGGTTACAAAGCCGTCGTAGCTGGCGATTAAATCAAACCAACCTTGTCGAATATGCAAAATCAAAAGATGCGTTACTTGTGTATTCTGCAGGTAACAACTGCGAAAAAGCTGATCACCAACTTTTACTATCTGAAGATGATATCGGCGCTGATGCATGGAAAACAAATGCGCTAATTGTTGCTGCGACTGATAGTAGCAATATGGATGCTACTTTTTCACGTATGGGAGAAGTGGTAAATATAGCTGCGCCTGGTGTGGATTTAGGTTGGGGTAATGGTGAAGTTGGAAGCGGGACATCATATGCTGCGCCTTTAGTCACAGGTTCTGCTGGTTTGATCAAAGGTATCAATTCATCGTTAAAGGCAGCTGAAGTTCGTGATATTTTACTTTCAACAGCAAGTAATACAGTTGTTTTATCTGATGAGTCTAAAGATGTAGGCACTACATCACCTACGAAATTACTAAACCTTAATTCGGCAGTTAAAACAGCACAATTAACTGTGGACTCTGATCTTGAAGTTATGGCTGCTACTTCATTGAGCAAAGGCACCGAAATTAATAAAACCATCGAATTTTCTTTACCAGAAACAACAGTAAATGCATTAGATATTATGTTTTTAATTGATGTTAGCGGTAGCTATGACGATGATATTAGTAATTTAAAAATACAAGCTGATGCAATTCTTGATAACTTAAATGGTCGGGGTATTAACGTAGCCTTTGGTGTATCGGCATTTTCTGATTTTCCAATTGATGGCTATGGTAGTGCAGGAAGTGGTGATGAAGCGTTTTATTTACTTCAAGAAGTCACGACTAATGTTGATGATGTGAAATCAGGTATTACTAGTTTAGAGACCTTTTATGGCGGTGATTATCAAGAGTCACAACTTGAAGGCCTTTATCAAGTAGCAACAGGTGCGGGACGCGATATCAACGACGACGGTCAATACACAGACGCGGGTGAAATATCGCCCTCTAGCATTGGTTGGCGTGAAGGGGCATTAAAAGTTGTGCTACTTGCGACCGATGCCGCTTTCCATGATTCTGATCTCGAAACTGACTATCCAGGTGCAGGTTTCACACAAGTTATTAGTGAACTTCAAGATAACGGCATCACGGTGTTTGGACTTCAAAGTGGTAGTAACAGTGATACAACAGAAGATATCAACCGTGTTGTAAGCGCAACGGGCGGTGTATCATTTATGCTATCAACAGACAGTAATGAAATCGCGGATAGAATCTCTGAAGCATTAGATGAAGCGCTGAAAGAGATTGATATTTCGATTGAACATATCTCTGGAGAAGAGTGGGTAGCTAATATCACACCAGAAGTCATCCAGGCGGCTAAACCAGGTGACACAGTAACTTTTGATGTAACATTGCAAGGTGTTAAAAGTGCATCAATAGAACCACTAAACTATGAAGTTATTTTATGGGTTAGAGGTGATGAAAGTGCTGTTCTAAGAAGGGTTGTTCTACCTATTACAGTTCCTGTAGCAGAGTAAAGTAATAGCGGGTATTTTTAGTAAATACCCGCTTTTTTAGGGGCAATAATGTTTAAGCGTATTTTTATTTTACAAACCCTTATGTTTACGAGCTTTATAAGTGCTTGTAAGCAAAATCAAAATGAGTGCGTTTACGAAGGTTTAAAGTATGAATGTGGTGTACTCGTTTTGTCTGTAGCAAAAGAATATGTTGAGTCTGCTGAGTTAGCTGATTTTTCAAAAGTGAATAGTGGCTATTTAAGATTAGTAGACCCTGAGCTCGGGCGTGTAATCATTGAGTTCGATAATAACATAGAGCCAAACTTATTAAAATCTCACATTCAAGCACTTAGCAGTATCAAAGGAATGAAAAGAGTTCATTACTTACCTGCAAGCCAGGTTGATTAACTAGATAACATATCAGTGATTATGCGTTTTTTATGTTATTATACGCGCGTTTTAATTTTCGAGATTTTCCATGGCAAATACAGCGCACGCACTGCACATTTTAGTTAAACACAAAGAACAAGCTGAAGACATTATCAAGCAACTTAAAAAGGGTGCTAAGTTTCAGACCCTAGCTAAAAAACATTCAAATTGTCCGTCGGGTAAAAAAGGCGGCGACTTGGGCGAATTTAGACGTGGTCAAATGGTACCACAGTTTGACAAAGTAGCTTTCAGCGGCGAAATTTTAGAGCCACATCTAGTGAAAACGCGCTTTGGTTGGCATGTAATCAAAGTGCTTTACAGAACGTAAAGTTTAAAGCCTGCCTAAAACTAATAAGACACGTCGTTAGACCTAAATATTTATTATTAGTGAGTTGAAGCCTGTGGTTTTAACTCATTTTTGGACAGAAACACGTTAGAGTATTTAATCAATAACTTTAAGCTAAGGGGCAATTACGCAATGCGATAATCGCGAAGCGGCATTGTGTAATTGTCCCTTTTAAGCGTTTTGTTATGCGGCTGA
>NZ_BRCZ01000020.1:0-36093 GCF_023708065.1 Pseudoalteromonas sp. NCCP-2140
TTTGCGTTTTAGCTATCAGACATCAGCCAGGTAGGTTGGGTAGAGCGCAGCGAAACCCAACGAGTTAGCGAGTTGCAAGTTAGCAAGGGTAAAGTTGAACTGTGGGGTTGTTTAGTACAGAGTCATAATAAGCTCACCCTGTTCATTCTCCAGGTAGGTTGGGTAGAGCGAAGCGAAACCCAACATAATCCATGTGACCCTCTTCATAACCCATGATTAAAAGTTCTTAAAAATGTCTACTAGTCTAACAGGTTAGCTATCTCTAAAACGGCTTATTTCACCTTGCGCTAATTCGTCTTTTATTAATGAGCTTTAACTCTTCATTGTGCATGACGAATTACCACACTGTTGGGTTTCGCTGCGCTTTAACCAACCTACGCAAGACTTGCAAACCTTATCCTGTTATTAAGCGACTTTGAAGTGCCTCCGGCGAGACTTTATTGCATATAGAGGCTCTGAGCCAAACACCTCCACCGAACGATAACGGCTGAAAGCTGATAGCTCTTCTCATGTTGGGTTTCGCTCCGCTCTACCCAACCTACGCCAGATTTCCAAACTTTACTCTTTCAACTTTCCCCTCGCTAACTCCACTCCCACATCTCGCGAACAAAAAAGCCCAGCCTTTCCCGGCTGGGCTTCTATATCTAGCAATGATGAGATTACTTAATCATGCTGTAGATAAGCGCAAATACGGCTAGAGAGCCAACTGTTAATACAAACAGTGTGCTTAAGCGGTTTCTGTATTTGTGTAAGCTAGGTACTTTATAAACGGCAATCATTGGCATGATGAAAAGGATCATGGCGATAATAGGGCCTGATAGCTGATCCATCATGTCTAAAATACTTGGGTTGATCACCGAGCAATACCAAATAGCGAAGAACATGATAACAGTGCCAATTTTATCAACGAGTTTAGGGTTCATATGGGCTTGCTTACTAACAAGACCATTAAAGCTTTCACGGGCACCTAAGAAGTGACCTAAGAACGAAGAGGTAATTGCAATAAAGGCAACTAATGGCCCTAAGGTCGCAATAAACGAGTTATCAGTGATATTGGCAAGGAATGACAAGATAGACACGTTATCAGCTTTTGCTTGTACCATTTGTTCTGTAGATAGTGACAGTACGCACGAGAATACAAACAGTAAAACAAACACAATTAATAATAAGCTGGTGCGCTTTAGAATTGCTTCTGACTTCATTTTGGCATTATTGCCGTAGTGAGCACGCTGTACATGTACAAAGCTTGATATCGCAGCTGCGTGGCTAAATGAGAATACGATGATAGGTATTGATAACCAAAGTGTTTTCATGAAGCCAGAAAACTCAGGTACTGTTACATCTGGCATTTGCCAGCTTGGGATCAAGTAAATCGATAAGAAAAACAAGATGGCGACAAGCGGATAAACAAGGATTGAAAAGGCACGTAACATCAGTGCTTCACCACCTAGCATTAAGCTGATCATACCGCCAACGAGCACACCAGATAACAGTACGCGTGGTGGAGATTCCATACCTAATTGATTAACGATAAAGCTATCAACAGTATTGGTTAATCCAACACCATAAATAAGTAAGATAGGGAAGATAGAGAGAAAATACAGTAAAGAGATTAAGCGCCCGGCGTTAATGCCAAAGTGTTCTTCTACTACATCGGTAAAGTCTGCTTCAGGCTTTTTTGATGATAAAACAAAGCGGGCTAAGCCTCTGTGAGCTAAGTAGGTCATCGGAAAAGCAAGGCATGCCATGATAATTAAAGGCCAAAATCCGCCGATGCCGATATTAATTGGTAAGAATAAAATCCCTGCACCGACTGCGGTGCCAAATAAACTTAACACCCACTGGGTGTCATGAAGATTCCATTTTGAGTTACTACTTGTTGTCGATGCATCATACTGCATAGCATCTTGATGTGTGTTCATTAGCACTCCACTATTAGAATAATAATTGTCGCGCAGCATATAGAAAAGCGACTAAGAATGCATGTTTTAGCGTTGTATTTAAATAACTATGCTGTAAGGAGAGACTTACAAAGGAAAAAGTTGGGCTTATTGAGATAAGCCCAATTAAGCTATTTATTCTGCAGCTGCAAGTGCGCGAGCTTTAATGTCTGCGGCAAATGCTAAACCTTTCTTAAAACGCGCTTCAGCTGCTGTGATTTCACTTTCATCGCCATTAGCAGCAAGCACTCCTTGTGAAAGGGCTTTATAAAGTGCGGTAATTTGTGCCTCGTAACCGGCTTCAATTGCTTTTTCAACAGTCGTCATGGTTATTCCTTTTGTAAATTAAAATATGCCTAAAAGTTTGGTCTGATGATACATCTTAAAATGTCTACGCTACGAAAGAGAGAGCTCTTTGCGCAACTTTATTCACCATCTTTAGAGTTTGTTCAAATACCCATTTGATAAACTCAACAGTTAACTCTTTTATTTTCGCCTTCGCATATCCAGCAAATGCAAGCATACATGCAAGTAATCCATTTATCGGCCCAGGCAAGTCTACAGTATGAAATTGATTGTTAGCGAGAATCACGGCAATTCTGTCATACAAACTTAAGCCATTAGCGACACCATTTTGTAAAGCATTAAGACAGCCTAGTTTAGCTTGGCGTAATACAGTCATAAGAGCCTCACTCAAACGATTCATCCAATAAATTGATGGCTGCACTTGAACCGCATGACTAGCACTTAATACAACTCTATTAAAAGGGTTGAAAGTAACTCGCTTATTAATACTTTCCCAGGTTTGCTTTTGCGAGTTTCGGGTATAAAACTTCATTACGTGATGCCATGGAATGATAAGTTGGGTACTATCCATTCTATATTCAGGGGCATTGTAAGGAGCTTGCATAAACGGCCAGAAGGGTACCATAGGTACAATATCGCCACCATTGACGCAGCGATATATATTGTGAGGTTCTAAGGTATTAGTCGTGCTTAATGCAAAATTTGTTAAGCCAACTTTTGGTGCTCCAAATGTGTACAGTTTGACGTTAACGTTAAAGCATCGTTTAGCCCAATCAGCGACTAATGACGCAATCGCACCACCTAGGCTATGTCCTACACAATGAACAGTCGCTAAAGGTTTTAGCTCTTTAATCAATGGAGCTAGTTGTAGTTTTAGCGTTTCGAATACAGAATTGAAACCAGCATGGACACTATGACCGCCCTCAAACACACTTAAATTTGCTCTTAGATCGGTTGAAACATCGTACAAAGAAGCTGTTCCACGAATAGCCAGTACTAAATCATTTTTGAATGGGTTCATCCGCCCTGTAGGAGATGTGCCTTTGCCAACAAGTACAAAACCGGTTTGATGGCCACTAGCGTGAGCCATTGCTCCGCCTGATATTCCCTTAACAGGCCCTTTTGATAAATCGAAAGAGAAAAAACTATCCAAAGCTTTTGAAGTTTGTAATTTGTATCCAGATAACCCTGATATTTCTTTGATTTGATAAGAGAGCGTAGCTAATTCAGCACAAATTATTGGAGATAAAGTACTCATTTTTTAATTCCTTTTAATATTAGGTATACATTACCAACGGCAAATACTCGAAATGTTATGCTCACCACTAGGGGCTTCATTATCCAAAATTTGATGCTTTACTTCTTCTAAGCTTAAGTCAGCTTTCAGTGCATTAAGCTTATTTTTGAGTACTTTTGGCGTTTTTAGACCATGCTGAAATCCAAACCATAGTGTATGTTGAGCGTTATTGTAGTTGGTGACAATTACTACTCGAATCATGGTTTCGTAAAATATACTACCAGGTTTACGAGATTTTATAGTTTTTTCTGGAAACTCAAAGAAGCCATCCTCATCTGTATATGCTTCATCAATTTCTTCTTCCTCTAGTGTTAATCCTCTTTGGATTAGTTGATTCTTTAGTGGTGCACCTTCATACATAAGTTGTCCCTTTACTTCTGGGCACAATTGAACTTTGTATTTAATTAAACCTAACATACGTGATTCCTTGTTAATATTAAATGTCTATTTTTCAATGCCTTGTAAAGTTAATGGGTAGGGCGTCATATTTGACTGAAATTGCAAATACTCAAAATATTATGTTCTTCATAAAATTGTGAGTCGGTGTTTACAAAATGATGATTTTTTTCTTTAGAATTTAAATCTGCGTTTAAGCAAGATAAATGCTTTTTAAATTCTGTTGTATTTTTCAAACCTCTTTGGTTTCCAAACCAGAGCAAATAGACTTCCCCATCTCTTTCTAAATCAATTATTACTCTCACGACAGGTTCATGAAATATACTTCCTGGTTTGCGAGATTTCAGATGTTTAGCTGGGAATGAGAAATAGCCACTTTCATCAGTGTAAGTGCTGTCAATATCCTCCTCTTCATATGTTAAACTTCGTTCTATTAGCTGATTGACTAATGGCTCACCATTTTTAGTCAATTTACCTTTTACTTCTGGACAAAGTTCGATCTTGTATTTTAATAAACCAAGCATATTTCTTCCTTGTTTAACGGTATGAGGGAAGTAACTATAAACAAATGCTGTAAATAAAGTGCTCTTCTAGCGAGTTAATAGGGTTTACTAAATGGTGCTTTTTTTCTTCGTTTGATAAATCTGCATTTAAGTTTTTAAGAAACTTTCTAAATTCAATAGGGGTTTTTAACCCATGCTGAAAACCAAACCAGAGAGTATAAGTCTGTCCTTCTTTTTCCAAAACTATGGTTATTCTCACCACAGGTTCATGAAAAATACTCCCGGGTTTACGAGACTTTAAAGATTTTGCAGGGAATTTGAAGAAACCATTATCATCGGTGTAAACACTATCTAATTCTTCGTCATCATAGGTTAAACCTCTCTCTACAAGCTGATTAACAAGAGGGATACCATTTTCAAAAAGCTGGCCATTTACTTCAGGGCATAACTCGACTTTGTAGCGAATTAATCCGAGCATTTATCATTCCTTGTTAATAACTCGTGTCCCTATAATTATCTATTTATTTATCAAAACTTCAATGAGGTATTTTATATTTTGTTGGTCTTACGGTGTTCTATTGATTACATAAATTTAATTAATGTTTGTATATGTAAGGTGGAATAGTACTAGGGGTTTTTCTTCTTGGGTTAAAGCATACTAATAATAAACTTTTAGGAAGCTTATAATTAAATTGATGTAATCTTACAGATAGTGAATTGAAATTCTGAGTATGAAATTGATTGATAAACACTATGGTGAGATGGGTATGAATTTATTAAGTTGACGCTGGGTTTCGCTACGCTCTACCCAGCCTACGGTATTTAACGGAACGCTTTTAGTTATGTAATGCCGATACAACAAAATACGGATTCAGATACTCTTCTTTACTGTTATACAGTAGTGGGCTGCCATCGAGTTTGCTAACCGTTGCGCCTGCTATTTCGGCAATCGCATGACCTGCTCCGGTATCCCACTCACAGGTTGGGCCAAGGCGTGGGTATATATCAGCACTCCCTTCGGCAACTAGACAAAGTTTTAGTGAGCTGCCCTTTGAAACCATTTCTACATCTTCAAACTGTTTTACGAATTCAGCTAGATCAGGAGAAGGGTGTGAACGGCTGCCGACAACACGGATAAGCCCTTTATTTGGTTTACGGGTTACCTTAAGTTCAATGCGCTCATCACCTTTATCTTTAAAGGCACCAATTGCTTCAGCAGCAATATACGACACACCTAATGCCGGTGCATCGACAACAGCTAATGCCGGTTTCCCTTTTTCAATCAAGGCAATGTTTACTGTGAACTCGCCATTCTTTTTGATGAACTCTTTGGTGCCATCAATTGGATCGACTAACCAGTAGCGTTGCCAAGTTTGACGAATATCCCAGCTAATATCAGCGCTTTCTTCGCTTAGAATTGGTACATCAGGGGTAAGGTGATGTAAGCCATTCACAATCACTTTGTGAGCTGCTAGGTCGGCGTCGGTCACTGGGCTTTCATCAGCTTTGTACTCAACATTAAAATCCTTTTCGTAAATCCCCATTATTGCACTACCGGCTTGGCGTGCGAGGAGTAATATTTCTTCTAGCAGTTCCGTTTGATTCATGACTTAACCTATAATTTGCTGTTGTTTTAAATACGCTACCAGTTCTTGCACCGATTGGTCTAGGCTGTTTTTACTGGTATCGATTTTAATTTCTGGCGATGTAGGGATTTGATAGTCTGAGTCGATACCTGTGAAGTGCTTAATTTCACCTGCACGGGCTTTTTTATAAAGCCCTTTAGGGTCGCGTGTTTCACACACGTCGAGCGGGGTATCTAAAAATACCTCAATAAACTCACCATCCTCTACTAAGTTTCTTACCATATCGCGTTCGCTTTGGAATGGCGAAATAAATGCGGTTAATACCACAAGACCGGCATCGACCATCAGCTTTGCAGTTTCACCGACGCGGCGAATGTTTTCCACGCGGTCTTCATCAGTAAAGCCAAGATCTTTACATAAGCCATGACGCACATTATCGCCATCTAGCAGGTAGGTGTGAACACCTAGCTGGTTTAATGCGCTTTCTAGTGCGTTTGCAACAGTGCTTTTGCCTGAACCTGAAAAACCAGTGAACCATAAAATGGTTGGCTTATGCTTTTTTTGCTCACTACGCTGTGATTTGCTAATGGCATAATTATGCCAAACGATATTTTCATCCATTGTCTTTACTCTCGTTATTGAAATGGGAATACCAGTGGTATGAGTGTTAAAACCGTAATCGAGTAAATAATCGATAAAGGTAAGCCCATGGCAATGTAATCTTTAAGGCGGTAATTTCCCGCGCTATAAACCATCAAGTTAGTTTGATAACCAAATGGCGAAATGAAGCTCGCTGATGCACCAAATGCGACAGCCATAATAAAAGGCAACGGTGATACATCAAAACCAACAGCAAGTGCATACGCTACCGGAAATGAAAGCGCGGCAGCGGCATTATTGGTAATGAGTTCGGTAAACAAAACCGTCATCAAGAATATTGCGATAAATGCGCCGTAAGGTCCAAAATCTCCTAATACGTATAACATGGCTGATGAAATTTCACCGGCAAGGCCTGTGCCTATCATGAGTTTGGCAAGGCCAATAGCACTGCCCACCACTGCGAGTAACTCAATCGGAAAACGACGTTTTACTTCACTTAGCTTGATTGTGCCCGTTAGCATTAAACCAATAAGAAGAACGAGTAGGCCTTTCACTAAGGGAACAAGGCCAACAATACTTAACCCCAATACGGTTGCAAAACTCGCTAACACAATATTTGATTGCTTAGGCTTTAAATGGGTTTGTAAATCAAGGCCTGAAATATAAACAAACTCGCGCTTTAAATTGGGTAGCGAGTAAAACTCTTTGCCAGGGGCAAGGATCAGTGAGTCACCGGCTTGCAATTGAACTTTACCTAAGCCACCTTGTAAACGGTCATGGCCGCGACGAATAGCAATAACGGCAGCATGAAATTGTTCACGAAAGCGAATTTCTTTAATTGTTTTACCAATGTATTTTGAAGAATGGCTAACAACAACTTCAACTAGGTGCTCAACATCTTTTTCATGTTTGTCGTGCACAACTTTTAAGCCGTCAAATTGGGTGAGCAGAGGTACTGACTTTATATCACCTACAAACAGCAGTACGTCACCTTCTTTGATAACTTGTTTTGGGGTAACCGCACAAATACGCTTATCACCGCGGATTATTTCGGCTAAGAACAAGTCTTTTAGTTCACGAAGGCCATTTTCCTCAACACTTTTACCAATGAGTTTTGAGCCTGCTTCTACTTTACCTTCTAGGTAGAAGGGCACCACCTCTTGGTCGTTTTTGCCGTTATCTGGCAAATACTTGAGCATCACTAAAATTGTGATAAGGCCAACGCTCAGTGCGCCTAAACCAATCAAGGTAAAATCAAAAAAGCCAAGCGGCTCCATGCCCGCTTCAACGGCAAAACCATTAACAATTAAATTTGTTGAGGTGCCTATCAGGGTGATCGTGCCACCTAAAATAGCTGTGTACGATAAAGGCAACAAAAGCTTAGACGGTGAATGTGTCGGGCTTTCTTTTATCGCACTGATCAGCGATGCCACTACCGCTGTATTATTAGTAAATGATGACAAAAAGGCGGTTGATAAACCAAGCTTGGTCACCGAACTTGTCAGGCTACCTTTAGAAAGAGACTGAGCAAGCTTTTGCACTAACGTGGTTTTTTCTACAGCTATCGAAACGAGTACAAGTAGAATAAGGGTAATTAAAGAAGGGTTTGCATAGTTAATTAGCATATCTTCAAGACTTATCAGCCCTGCTAAATAACTAATACCAATGGCGCCGACAAATAACCATGCTGGTTTTAGTCGAGTGCCAAAAAGGCACCCCACTAGTACCAGCATAATGCCTGTTAATACCAGCTGTTGATACATGCTTTTTACTTCCTATAACAGGCGAATAGTGATTATTTAAGCTTAGTTATATCAAGCGCTTGCCAATGAGGGAAGTGCTTGCGTACTAAAGCGTTAAACTCAACTTCAAAGTCGCTAAAGCTACTTTGTTGCTCTTCAGTGCTAAGTAATTGCTCAATCATACCTGCCGCAACGGTTAGGTTTGATAAGCGATCAATTAGGATAAACGCACCTGTTTCATGGTTGTTGTGGTACTCATCAGCCAAAATTGTTTCTGTAAGCTCTAAAGTTACAATCGCAATTTCGTTCAGTTGTAATGAGTCTGCTTGACCATGCTCAAGGGTATTTACATCAATCGTGTGATCGATTTTTCTTACCACTGCCGAGGTGTTTTTGCTGCCTAACTTAAAGTTATAGCTTTTACCTAATACTAACTGTGCTTCATGCATCCATACTAATTTAGCTTGAATACGGTTTGTAACAGCGGCTTTTGAAGCGGCTGGTACAATCACATCGCCACGACTGATATCAATTTCGTCGTTTAACGTTAAAGTGATTGCTTGACCTGCTTCAGCGGTATCTAAGTTGCCATCGAAAGTCACAATCTCTTTGATACTTGAGCTTTTACCTGATGGTAAAACCTTTACTGCATCACCCACGCTGAACTTGCCAGAGGTTAAAGTACCTTGGAAGCCGCGGAAGTCTAAGTTAGGGCGTACTACATACTGCACCGGAAGACGTGCTTCAAAACCGTTATCAAGTTCTGCAGCTGGTGAGTCTTCAAGTAACTCAAGTAGTGGTTTATCAGTGTAGTAAGGTGTGTGCTCTGAGCGTGTAACTACGTTGTCACCTTTAAGCGCTGACATAGGCACAAACTTGATATTAGTAACGTTTAGTTGCTCTGCAAACTTAAGGTAATCCGCTTTGATTTTCTCATATACGGTTTCATCGAAATCGACGATATCCATCTTATTGATAGCAACAACAAACTGCTTAATACCTAGTGAGTCACAGATAAAGCTATGACGCTTAGTTTGTACTTGTACGCCGTAACGAGCGTCAACTAAGATAATCGCCACATCACTGGTTGATGCACCGGTTACCATGTTACGCGTGTACTGCTCATGTCCTGGCGTATCAGCAATAATGAACTTACGTTTTGCTGTTGAGAAGTAACGATAAGCAACGTCAATGGTAATACCTTGCTCACGTTCAGCTTGAAGACCATCTACAAGAAGTGCTAAATCAAGCTCTTCACCGGCATTACCGACTTTTTCATTGTCTTTATGCAGGGCTGCAAGTTGATCTTCATAAATTTGGTGACTGTCGTGTAAAAGGCGGCCAATCAGCGTTGATTTACCGTCATCCACACTACCACAGGTCAGCATGCGTAAAAGGCTTTTGTCTTGTTGACGTGCAAGGTAGGCGTCGATGCCTAACTCTCTTACTTCATTAATCGTGTCATTTGTTTTAGACATTAGAAATAGCCCTCACGTTTTTTCTTTTCCATTGAACCAGCAGAGTCGTGATCAATCACGCGGCCTTCACGCTCAGAAGAGGTTGAAAGCAGCATTTCTTCAATAATTTCAGTTAAGGTTCCTGCATTTGATTCCACAGCACCTGTCAGCGGGTAACAACCAAGGGTACGGAAACGGACAGATTTCATTTGTGGTACTTCGCCTTCTTCTAATGGCATACGCTCGTCATCAACCATGATTAGCGTGCCGTTACGCTCAACGACTGGGCGTTCTTTAGCCAGGTAAAGTGGAACCATTTCAATGTTTTCTTGGTAGATATACTGCCAAATATCAAGTTCAGTCCAGTTAGATAATGGGAATACACGAATGCTTTCACCCGGGTTAACTTGGCTGTTATATGTATTCCAAAGCTCTGGACGTTGGTTTTTTGGATCCCATCTGTGGTGTTTGTCACGGAATGAGTAAACACGCTCTTTAGCACGTGATTTCTCTTCGTCACGACGTGCACCACCAAATGCAGCATCAAAGCCGTATTTATCTAACGCTTGCTTTAAGCCCTGCGTTTTCATGATGTCGGTGTGCTTTGCCGAGCCGTGAACAAATGGATTGATATCAATCTCTAATCCTTCAGGGTTTTTGTGGACGATTAAATCAAAGCCATACTCTTTAGCTAGGCGGTCACGAAACTCGATCATTTCCTTAAACTTCCAGTTGGTATCAACGTGTAAAAGTGGAAATGGGATCTTTGCTGGATAAAACGCTTTACGCGCTAAGTGTAATAACACTGATGAATCTTTACCGATTGAGTAAAGCATCACCGGGTTTTCAAACTCAGCAGCAACTTCGCGCATGATTTTGATACTTTCAGCTTCTAATTGCTGAAGGTGTGTTAAAGCCATTGTTAGTCGTCCTACTAAAATGATTAAAAGTTAAATTAAGCTACGCCAGTAATTGGCTGGGCAAAGCTGCTGGTTTGCTCTGTTTGACCGAACCATGCAAGCTGATGATGCAATGATGCAACTTCGCCAATAATTAATAAGGCGGGTGAAATAATACTATGGCGTGAAATCAAATCAGCCAGCTCACCTAATTGCCCTGTTACCACACGTTGTTCTTTACGTGTGCCGTTTTCGATAATGGCAACGGGGGTATCTGCACCGCGGCCATGTTTTAATAGTTGCGCTTGAATATGCGGTGATTTAATCACTCCCATATAAATCGCTAAGGTCTGATTTGGCTTGGCAAGTGACTGCCAATCTAATTCTTGACCATCTTTTTTACAGTGACCCGTTACAAACTGAATGGCTTGCGCATGATCTCTGTGAGTAAGTGGAATACCTGCATAAGCGCTACAACCTGCAGCAGCAGTAATACCCGGTACTATTTGGTAACGCACTTTATTCGCGGCAAGAACTTGTACTTCTTCACCACCACGACCATAAATAAACGGGTCGCCGCCTTTAATACGGCATACTTTTTTGCCTTGCTTGGCAAAATCGACCAACATCTGATTGGTATCTTCTTGCGCCACACTGTGATCGCCTAACCTTTTACCTACGCAAACTAGGTCGGCATCACGGCGTACTAAATCCATAATTTCATCAGAAACTAAGTAGTCATATACAACTACGTCGGCTTGTTGCATTAACTGCAGTGCTTTTAAGGTTAATAGCTCAGGGTCACCTGGGCCTGCACCTACAACATACACTTCGCCTTCTGGTTCTGGCTTTGCATCTAACAATTGCTCTAACTGCGCTGTTGCAGCTTCGGTATTACCCGCTTGGACTTTGCTTACAACTGATGAATCAAATACGCCTTCCCAAAACTGGCGGCGGTCAGCAAAGTGTTTAAAGCGCTGTTTTACTTTGTCACGAAAGCTACCAACTAATGTAGCGAGTGGACCTATATGCTGTGGAATAAGCGTTTCGAGTTTTTCGCGTAAACGACGTGCTAATACTGGCGCTGTGCCTGCGCTTGAAATTGCAATTGTGATTGGATCACGGTCAACAATTGATGGAAAAATAAAGCTGCACTTAGGTTGATCATCCACCACGTTAACGAAAATATTGCGCGCATTAGCAAGTTCGAACACATCTTTGTTAACGCTGTCTATATCAGTTGCAGCAATTACCAGCATTTGGTGATCTAAATACTGTTCTTTGAAAAAGTCGTTAATGAGTGTTACATCACCTTTCTCAGCAAGTTCTCGAAGTTCATCACAAAACTCAGGGGCGACTAGCGTCACATGAGCACGTGCTTTTAAAAATGCGCGGCATTTGCGTAACGCGACATCTCCACCGCCGACTACCAGCACAGGTTTGTCGTCTAATTTGGTAAAGATTGGTAAATATTGCACTTTGTTCTCACCCCTAAAACACATCAAGAAACTGCTTATTGCAGGCAAGCAGAATATAGTGCTCTAAAAAAAGTAAAAAATAATTAAAACCAAGTTTATATAACTAAAAGTTATACCGGGTGGTTTGTTTTGGCTTAAGGCTTAGTTAACAAGGGATTGCGGCGAGTTACAAGTAAATAAGCAGCCTTATGGTGATTAGTTATGATTTATAGCCGAATGATAAAAATTTGCTACTATAGGTCACTAATATGGCAACACAAATATAAGAGCTATGACTAAAATGCAAACAAGCGCTGCCCAAGCGGTGGCACTGATGGACTTAACAACTCTGAATGACAGCGACACAACAGAAACCATTAATAACTTGGTTGCCAGTATTGAGCCAACGTTAGGCATTCCTGCAGCGGTATGTGTGTATAGCCAGTTTGTCAGTGACGCTAAGCTTGCTCTCGCTGAGCGTGAACTACAGCAAGTCAAAGTGGCTACAGTTACTAACTTTCCTAGTGGGGAGCAACCGTTAGAGCAAGTGTTAAATGAAACCTTATTTGCCATTGAACGCGGCGCTGATGAAATTGATTTAGTGATCCCCTACAAAGCGCTTATTGGTGGTGATGAGCGCAAAGTTTTAGAGTATGTCAAAGCGTCAAAAGAGGCATGTGGTACTCAAGCGCAGCTTAAAGTCATTATCGAAAGTGGTGAATTAAACGATGACCTCATCGCAACAGCAACTAAACTAGCAATTGATGGCGGCGCTGACTTTGTTAAAACCAGTACAGGTAAAGTGGCTGTTAATGCAACGCTAGCTGCAACAGACATCATGTTGAACAGCATAAAAGCGAGTGGCAAAAAGGTTGGTTTTAAGGCGGCAGGCGGGGTCAGAACAGTCACCGATGCTGCTGAGTATCTAGCCCTAGCTGAGTCAATTATGGGTGAAGCGTATTTACAACCTGAGCTATTTCGTTTTGGCGCTTCTGGGTTATTAAAAGATGTGTATGCAACATTAAATGAATCGTGAAAGTGAACAAGAAAAAATAGCGCTGGAGCATGGCGCAGCAAAGTTGTTTTTGCGCTGTTACGAAAAGCAGTTTGGCGTAAGTATGCGTAATATTTGGCATAACACGCCGAGCAAACCAGACGTGAGTTGTTATAAAGGTGATGAACGGCTTGATATTGAAGTCGCACATTTATATGCCAGCGAAACAGAAGCAATGGCGGTGTTAGGTCGGCCGCTGTCTATCTCAATGCAACGAGATCTTGCTGAAATGGCTTTAGCACCGAGTAACGAGCGTTTGCACTGTGCTTTACATCGCTTGCTGGCACAAAAAGCTAAGAAACACTACGAGTCTACTCAGCCTTGGTTATTAATTCGAAATGCCAGTACTATATGGCATCTTGATGATTTTAAGTCAGTACTTACTCACCTTGACGTACCTAAGAAACATCCATTTCAACAAATTTGGTTGTTATGTGACTTTTATCGTGGTGAGTTATTACAAATTTTATAATGGAATGAGATAACAACAATGAAATTTAAACGTTCAGGGACGCAAACACTTCTATCGAGTGTTTTTCCAAGTTTAGCATTAGCAGGTGTAGTTGCTGTATCGCTCACGGCGTGTACTAACCCAAGTACACCCGCGGGTGAAGAGGGTTACGTATTTGAAAAGCCGCGGGTGTTTGGCGAAGGCGGTTATCAAGGCACTATGATTGGCCCAGCTAACTACGGCATGTCACTTTGGCGTAATCAGGTGATTAATATTGATATGCGCCCGAATACGTATACTGAAGCATTTAAAATCTTAGCTAACGATGACTTAAACATTAGTTTTGATTTTCATGCGGTCATTTCAATAGAAAGCGGCTCTGTCAGAGCGGTGGTTGAGCAATACGGGGGCGAAGATTGGTATCCGCGATTTGTCCGTGAAACATTTAGAACTTATGTACGTGATATAGTGCAGCAATACGATAGTGGTGTGTTAAAAACTAATCGCGAGAAAATAGCAGCAGAAGTAACAGCTCGGTTAAAAGCGTATTTAGAACCAACGCCATTTAAGCTCGCCAATGTCGTAGTGGGAAATATTAACTATCCGGCTATTGTGGCTAATGCTGTTGAGAAAAAGTTGGCTGCACAACAATTACTGTCTGAAAAAGAAACGCAAAAAGAAATTGCACGAAAAGATGCTGAGATACGTGTAGAAGAAGCGAAAGGTATTGCACAGGCGCAAAAAATCATTAATGCCACTTTGACGCCAAATTATCTACAGCATGAAGCTATTAATGCGCAGTTAAAGATGGCTGAGTCACCTAACCATACAACAGTTTATATTCCTGTTGGTAACAATGGTGTACCACTGGTGAAAGGCACAAACTAAGGGGTTAAACAGCCAGTGCTGGCACTGGCTGTTAGTTTGCTTAGTTAAATTTAAACATACTGCCAAAGCTTTCTAAACTTGATTTGTTCGTTTTGGCAATACACCCTGAATCATCAAGAGACTTCTTAGTTGTCTCATCAGCAAGGCCTGTCACTTTTAGCTTTTTTTCTTGCTGATACTCAGTGAGCGCAATCACCGTTGCTTGATCGTACTCTACGTCTTCTATTTCATATTCTTCGTAGTGAGGCTGCCTTTTCAAATAACCCAAACAAACCAAGTTCAGTCGTGACATCGCTAAGTCTGTTTTTTCGTAGTAAGGCATTCTGTGAGTTGGAACACTAACCGATGCAACTGGCGCTTTAGCAGGAGCTGCAGCTGCGGTTACTTTTAGTGGTGCAGGGGCGGTATGGCCAGCTGCAATGGTGTTATCACTATTATAGCGATAATAAGTTGTTGGCACTTTTGACTCTAAAAACTCAACAGCTTTTACGATCACTTCGCGCAATGCTTTTTCTTTTGGTGTGTTTGACCAGCTACTTAAGTTACCACCAACGAGTGCGCCACCAAAATTGGTTGCTGCTGATGTAAAGTCAAAATCTTTACTGCCACCCTCAACACTGGTAGCGGCGAGAATACGAGAAGTACGCGTGTCGATTAAGCGTAAATCTATAGCCATGTGCGAACTTGAAAAACCCGCCGACACAGAGCTAAATACATCACCGATAAAGCCACCACTGCCGACACGAGTGCCAGAGTTGTCATCATCAAACTCTGTGACTGCGGCAACCACAACAATTTCGGCTCCCTCTATTTCACCATACGCAGCACCTGATGCTGCACTCACTCGGCCTGATACAGCAAGGTCTTGTTCTGATAGCACGGCATCAAGTGCTTGTCGCTCTAAAACAATAAAGCGATTGGTGCTAACTAATGCCGTTGTAAGTTGATCGGCCATACCTTCACCAATTTCTTTACGCCACCAACGTGAATCGTTTGATTTATCAGTAAAGCGGGCAACAGCGATCCGAGCTTTTGGGCCATTGTATTGCTGCTGTGCAACTTCGTTTATATCTGGGCTATTGGTATTGCTGGTGGTTGTCGAAGTACTCTGGCATGCAGTCAGTGCCGCAGCAAGTAACGTAATCGAAATTGCTTTGTGTGTTTTGGTGAGCATATGACTTTCCTTAACTTATATCTCATGCAGTAAATAACGCCGCACTATGGGCTTTGTTGTTATTGACGTTTGTATTGATAAGCTATAAAAATCAGTGTTTTATTAATAGCACTCAGGCGAAAACTTTATTCACTGATGCGAAATTCGGCATGTTTTTGATATTTTTCTCGATACTGTTTTGGTGATAAGCCAACATAGCTTTTAAAGCTTCGGGCAAAATAGCTTTGTGAACTAAAACCTGCTTGCTCCGCGACTTGTCCAATTGCTAACGCGCTATCGATTAACTGTTTTTTTGCAAACTCTAAGCGAGTATTACGCAAATAATCAGAAGGCGTTTGTGAGTACAAGGCTTTCATTTTTAGTTGTAGCGCTCGGGGGCTTAAACATAACGCTGAGGCTAGTTGTTCAACCGAAAAACTTTCATCTTGGTAATGCGCTTGCACTATTTGCTTAAGTTTTTCTGTAAAAGAGTAATCTTTATTTTGTACTGTTATTGGCGCTGTATCGCTATTCAGAGGAGCTGCCAATTGTGCTGTTAGGTGTTGGTTTAAAATTTGTCTCAGATTAAGCAGGCCTTTTACTCTGCTTACTAGTAGAGTCGGTTCAAAAGGTTTACTTAAAAAGTCATCAGCTAATAAATCAAGCCCTTTTAAGCGGCTGTGGGTATCTGCTTTAGCTGAAAGTAATAATACCGGAATGTGGCTGGTGGCCGGGTTTGCTCGAAGAGCTGCTAATAATTGATAACCATCCATATTCGGCATCATCACATCACTGATAATGAGGTCAGGCAGGTCTGACTGACAAAGGTCGAGAGCTTGCTGGCCATCAGCAGCACAGATACAGTTAAACTCGTTATTAAATAAAGAAAGGAGTAGCTCTGCCATTTCCTCATTATCTTCAACAATCAGCAATGTCTGTTGTGAGGTAAGAACTTGCGTAGCACTATTAATGTGCTTATCAGCACTTTCAACCACTGGTAATGACACAGTAAAGCAGCTACCTTCAGCGATGTTACTGCTTACACTGATAGAGCCACCATACTTTTCAACGAGTTGTTTTACTAAGCTCAGGCCAATACCACTTCCTGGTTCTGACGATGTTAAGCGAGTAAAGCGCTGAAAAATTGACTGCTGATGCTCACTGGCAATACCCACACCGGTATCAGTAATTTTAAAATGTAACGCTTGTTGCACTTCACTAAGGTGAATATCGACAGTGCCACCTGAAGGGGTGTACTTAAGTGCATTGCTTATCAGGTTACTGAAAATCGAGTGGGCATGTTCAGGAGCAAGGTTAATCTTAAGTGCTGTAGTGGTGGTGTCAGTAAAGCTAAATTGCAGTTTTTTTTGCTCATACAGAGGTCTGAAATCCGCCACTAAATCTGTTAAAAATGGCGTAATAGAATAGGGGCTGACAGTGTAAATTGCCGTGCTTGGGCGTTGACTCAGTTGTAAAAGTTGATTGATGAGCTCAAGTAAGCGCTGGCAGTTACGTTTGATACTGGCTAGTTGCGTTTGAGCTTGAGAGTCTGCATTGCTTCGCTGTAACTGACTTACCGGAGCGAGTATTAAGCTAAGTGGTGTTTTGAGTTCGTGGCTAATGTTATCTAAAAACTGATCTTTTAGTTTGTTTAACTCAATTTCGGTTTGCTTTTCTTGCTCTGCTAGTTTGCGCTTGTACAAGGCATTTAACACAAGCCAAGTCAGTGCTAAAGCAAATGTAAAGTAAATGCCGTAGGCTAACTTAGTTTGCCACCAAGGAGGCACAACAGTAAGCGCTAATAGCTGTGTACTGTCACTCCATTGGCCATATTGATCTTTTGCTTTTAGCAATAACTGGTAGTTACCAGCAGGCAATTGCGGATAGTTAATTTGCCTAAGGGATGCATCGGTATATAAAAATTGTTCATCAAAACCAGCTAGCTTGTAGCCATATTGATAATATTTTGGAGTCGCACCATTTTTTAATGCACTAAATTTAAAGCCGATAACCCCCGCTGATTTTGCAAACGAGAATGTCAGAGTTGCACTAGCAAGGGTATTGGTTTGCTTATCAAAATGATTACTTTTAATTGCTCGGTTATTAAGTAATAACCCAGTTAACACTGGAGTCGGGGGAGTGTGTGATAAGGTTAGTTGCTCTGGGTAAAAATGATTATAGCCATTAATACCCCCAAAAAATAACTCGCCATCGTCAGCTTGAAAGCTCGCACCTAATATAAATGACTGGTGTTGAATACCATCTTCAGGCAAAAACTGCTGCATTTGCTGTGTGCTGGGATTATAGCGAGTGAGTCCGCCATTGGTCGCAAGCCAAAGCGTACCTTGTTTATCGGCAAGAATGTCAAAAATGTTGTCATTAGCTAAACCTTGTTGTTCAGTAATGTGTTTCACTGTGAGGGTACGCTTGTTGACTTGATTCAAGCCTTGCATGGTTCCAACCCAAATGCTGTCTTCACTGAGTAATAAAGAGGTAACCATATTGTGGCTAAGCCCTGTCTCGCCTGAATTTTGCTCATCTAATAAACTAAATTGTTCTGTTGAGATATCGAGTTTATTGAGTCCTGCTCGGGTACCAATCCATAGTGCGTGCTCTTCATTATCATAAGCCAAAGTAAATACGGTGTTGTTGGCAAGGCTATTTTGCGCATCATTGTGCTTATAGTGAGTCACCTTGGCAGAGGTTGGTTCAAAGCGGGTTAAGCCTTGGTTACTACCTAGCCAAAGTGCACCTGTTTTGTCGCTGGTAATTGCGTACACACGATCACTGGCTAGCTGGTGGCTTTGCATGGTGAAAGTTGTAAACTCATCAAGGCGGTCCTGATACTTAATTAAACCGCCACCGTAAGTACCAATCCATAATTGCTGGTTAGCATCTTCGTGTAGGGCAAATATATTCTTATTAGGTAGGGCGTTTTTAAAGTGCTGATAACCAGACGTTGTTTTGCGGTTGAGTCCATCACGGGTGCCAACCCATACCTCACCATTGGCTCTTTTAACTATTGAACGAACAAAGTTATGGCTTAACGAATTTGCTTGAGAGGTTTTTAATTGATGAGAGAACTGTTGCTGCTTTGGATCATAGCGGTGCACACCATAGCCATCTGTGCCCAGCCAAATAACACCTTGCGAGTCTTGAAAAAGAGAAAGCAGGTAGTCGCTGTTTAAGCCGTTGGGGTTTTGTTTGTCATGGCGATATTGAGTGAATTGCTCTTGTAAGTCAGCACCTGCAGGTAAAAGGTATAGACCTTGCCCGTAGCTTGTAAGCCAAAGGTTTTGCTGTTGGTCAACGAGGCTGTCTGTGATCCAGGCGCCATTAAACTGTTCGACTTTTTCACTACTTTGCGTAGCTAAATTTAATATATAAAGACCTTGTTTAGCGCCAATAAGCAGCTTTTCGTCATTAAGCAACTTGAGATGCCAGAGCGGCACGGAGATCTGAGCATGCTGAGTAAATTGCTCAGTAATTGGGTCAAATGAAATAAGCCCTTTATCTGTTGCAAGCCAAATTAGTTCATCGGTAATAACAATGTCTCGAACCAGTGGCTGCGCTGACTTATAGTGAAAGTGTGTAAAGCTATTATTTGATACATCAAAACGGGTTAACTTACCGTGTTCGTGGCCTAGCCACAGAACATCATCTTTAGCTAACGCCATAGACCAAATTTTATCTTCACTTAGGCTTTCATTATGGTGTGTAGAAAACACCTCAAACAGACCGGTTTTAGGGTTGAGTCTATTAAGCCCTTTGCTTGCAGTCGAAAACCATAGCTGGTTTTTACTATCTTTAACACAGCCGGTGATCCAGTTCCCTGAAATGCTTTTATGATCTCTGTTAGCTTTAAAACGCTTAAATTCATAACCATCGAAACGGTTTAAGCCACCTTGTGTGGCAAACCATAAAAAGCCTTGTTGGTCGGTGATGCTGCAAGTGATTGAATTTTGACTCAGGCCTTGCTGACTATTAAAAGTGCCTAGGTGCAAAGAACGGGCACTAGCCTGATTAGCTATCAACAAAATGAGGCATAACAATACAATATTAAAAGGGGATTTTAATAGCAGCACACTGATCCATGTTGTTTTATGTTCCTTTAATGGGGTTATGATAAACTGCTTTTTAATCAATGTTAATATTGATTTTTAAACGAACTGATGAGATTTTAACTAATGGGTATCTTTTACTCTTGTGTTAATGAATTGCGTAAGTATAATAGGCATCCACTTTGCAGGGGCGTAGTTCCAATTGGTAGAACAGCGGTCTCCAAAACCGACGGTTGGGAGTTCGAATCTCTCCGCCCCTGCCACTTTTTACACAATGTGTGCTAAGTCTGAAATTAAAAATCGGTTTAAACAAGTCAGTTTTTAAGTTTAGATTTTAATGGATTAACCCTGCCAGAGCGCAGGGTTGTTGTGTCTGTAGTTAAGGTAAAAATATTATGAGCACGAATGTAGAAACACCATCAAGTGCGATGGATTCAGTAAAGTGGATTGTAGCAATTGCGCTACTAGCAGGCGCAGTCGTTGGTAACCACATGTATGCAGACCAATCTGTATTATTACGTGCTATTGGTGTAGTGGTTGCTGTTGCAGCTGGTTTAGGCATTGCCTCACTAACTGAAAAAGGTCGTACTTTTCTTGCGTTTGCAAAAGAAGCACGTATCGAAGTACGTAAAGTTGTGTGGCCAACTCGCCAAGAAACAACACATACGACATTAATTGTAATGGTTGCAACTGTGATTATGGCGCTTATCCTTTGGGGATTAGATGGCATTTTATTCCGCGCAGTAGGCTTTTTAACTGGATTGGAGATCTAATCCCATGTCGGATGAGAAGAACGAAAAGAAACTACGTTGGTACGTAGTACAAGCTTTCTCGGGTTACGAGAAGCGTGTAGCACAAACTATTCTTGAGCACATCAAGATCGAAGGTTTGGAAGATAGTTTTGGTGAAGTATTAGTACCAACTGAAGAAGTTGTTGAGATGCGCGCTGGCCAAAAGCGTAAATCTGAGCGTAAATTCTTCCCAGGTTACGTACTAGTTCAAATGGACATGAACGATGCAAGCTGGCACTTAGTGAACAGCACTGCACGTGTTATGGGCTTCATTGGTGGTACGTCTGATCGTCCAGCACCAATTAGCCAAAAAGAAGCTGACCGCATCTTAAACCGTCTTCAAGAGAACTCTGAAGCACCTAAGCCAGCTACATTATTCGAGCCAGGCGAAGTTGTTCGTGTTATCGATGGTCCATTTGCTGACTTCAGCGGTGTTGTTGAAGAAGTTGATTACGAGAAGAGCCGCGTGAAAGTGTCTGTTCTTATCTTCGGTCGTTCGACACCTGTTGACCTTGAATTTGGTCAAGTTGAGCAAGACAAGTAAGTAAAAAATTAAAGCTGCCAAAGTTGATTAATATTTTGGCAATACGCTTGAAAAAGGCCGCTGATTAACTTATAATCAGCGGCCTTTTTGTGTTAGGGCAAGTTACAACTTGTTTTATCACTAAAAAGTGAGAACCAATTTTTAAACTGGGAAGCCGTTAGAGTACGCGTCCTCGCGCGCACAAGGCTATGACCCACCAAATGAGGTATTTATTATGGCTAAAAAAGTTGAAGCTATTATCAAGCTACAAGTTGCCGCTGGTATGGCTAACCCTAGTCCTCCAGTAGGTCCAGCACTAGGTCAACACGGTGTAAACATCATGGAATTCTGTAAAGCGTTCAACGCACGTACAGAATCTATCGAAAAAGGCGCTCCAGTTCCTGTAGTGATCTCTGTTTACGGTGACCGTTCTTTCACGTTCGACATGAAAACTCCACCGGCTGCTTACTTACTTAAGAAAGCTGCAGGTATCAAATCAGGTTCTGGCCGTCCTAACACTGAAAAAGTGGGTACAGTAACTCGTGCTCAACTTGAAGAAATCGTTGAGACAAAACGACCTGACCTTACAGCGGCTGATATGGACGCTGCAGTTCGCACTATCGCAGGTTCTGCGCGTGCGATGGGCTTGAACGTAGAGGACTAAGATAATGGCAAAATTAACTAAACGTATGCGTACAATCCGCGAAAAAGTGGATGTAACTAAAGATTACGAAATCAACGAAGCAGTTGCTCTTTTAAAAGAGTTAGCGACAGCTAAATTCGTAGAAAGTGTTGACGTTGCTGTTAACCTTGGTATCGATGCTCGTAAATCTGACCAAAACGTTCGTGGTGCAACTGTACTACCTAACGGTACTGGTCGTGAAGTTCGTGTTGCTGTATTCACACAAGGCGCTAACGCAGATGCTGCGAAAGAAGCTGGTGCTGAATTAGTGGGCATGGAAGATCTTGCTGAACAAGTTAAGAAAGGCGAGATGAACTTTGACGTTGTTGTTGCATCTCCAGACGCTATGCGTGTTGTTGGTCAACTAGGTCAAATCTTAGGTCCACGTGGTCTAATGCCAAACCCTAAAACTGGTACTGTAACTCCTAACGTTGCAGAAGCAGTTAAAAACGCGAAAGCAGGTCAAGTTCGTTACCGTAACGACAAGAACGGTATCATCCATACTACTATCGGTAAGGTTGATTTCACTGCTGAGCAACTTCAACAAAACCTTGAAGCTCTTATTGTTGCGCTTAAGAAGGCTAAACCTTCTCAAGCAAAAGGTACTTACGTGAAGAAAGTAACTATCTCTACAACAATGGGCGCAGGTGTTGCTGTTGACCAAAACTCTCTAAGCACGGTTGTTGCTTAATTAAGAGTTTACATGGCGCGAAATTTGAACTATAATTTTGCGCCATTTTGTTGAGAAAGTTAATTTCGAAACAAGTAAAGAATTCGGGTTGAAGTCCATAATTTCGTAATGCCTTCGGGTAAAAACGATAAATTGGGCTTCCGTCCAAGACCGTAGGCGGCTTCGGCCTTAATATTTTACCTACGTAGACGGTGTGAATCCCCAGATAGATTTTTCCTAATCTTCTGGCTCTCGCCGTAAAAAGCATCTCCATCTTTGATGGGGAAGAGTAGAACAGGGAAGCCAATTTCGGCAACCCATTAAACCAGGAGTAACACCCATGGCTTTAAATCTTCAAGGCAAAAAAGCAATTGTTGCTGAAGTCAACGAAGCAGCCACTGGTGCTCTTTCTGCAGTTGTTGCAGATTCTCGTGGTGTAACAGTTGGTGCTATCACTGCCCTTCGTAAAGAAGCTCGTGAAGCTGGTGTATGGATGAAAGTTGTTCGTAACACTTTAGCTAAACGTGCTGTTGAAGGTACAGATTTTGAGTGCCTTTCTGACTCACTTGTAGGTCCAAGCTTAATCGCTTTCTCTTCAGAGCACCCAGGTGCTGCTGCGCGTATCTTCAAAGAATTCGCGAAGAAGAACGAGAAATTCGAAGTTAAGACGGCTGCATTTGAAGGTAACGTAGTAGACGCAGCTATGCTAGCAACTCTACCTACTTACGACGAAGCTGTTGCACGCTTAATGAGCGCTATGAAAGAAGCGTCTGCAGGTAAATTGTGTAAAACAATTGAAGCAGTACGTGTACAGAAAGAAGAGCAAGCTGCTTAATTTTAAGCTGTTTTTTTGTTCACTTTCGGTGTAATATTTTTTTTGGGCTATATTTAGTCCGTAATAATTAGGAAATTTGTAATGTCTGTAACTAAAGACCAAATCCTTGATGCTATTGCTGAAATGTCAGTAATGGACGTTGTTGCTCTAGTTGAAGCAATGGAAGAAAAATTCGGCGTAACTGCAGCTGCTGCTGTTGTTGCTGGTCCTGCTGCTGAAGCAGCTGAAGCAGCTGAAGAAAAGACTGAGTTCGACGTAATCCTTACTGGCGCTGGCGCTAACAAGGTTGCAGCTATCAAAGCTGTACGTGGTGCTACTGGTCTTGGCCTTAAAGAAGCTAAAGCACTTGTTGAAGCTGCTCCTGCACCTATCAAAGAAGGTGTATCTAAAGAAGAAGCTGAAGCACTTGCAAAAGACCTTACTGAAGCTGGTGCTGAAGTTGAGGTTAAGTAATCTAGCTTACGCTAGGTTCGCTGCCTGAGTAATCAGGCAAGGGCTGGTGATTATTTAATCACCGGCCTTTTTGCGCTATAGAGCGATGCAATCCTGTAACGCAAATAAAATCTAATTTTCTCTTTACTTTCAAGTTGTTACCTAGTTTGGTGTTGAAAGTGTCAGAGCAAAATAGAACAACAATTTAATGTTGTACATCTTGGCTTAGATGCCAGTTAAGTCTGTTCTTACAAGAACAGGTCGGGTCAAAGATCAGCAAGCTGAGGAACCCCATGGCTTACTCTTATTCTGAAAAGAAACGTATCCGTAAGGATTTTGGTAAACGTCCACAAGTTTTGGATATACCTTTCTTACTGTCGACGCAGTTAGAATCGTTTAAAAAATTCTTAGTCCCTGACGCTGATGGCGATCACGGTTTGGAAGCTGCTTTCCGTTCTGTGTTTCCTATCAAAAGCTACTCGGGAAATTCTGAGCTTCAATACGTAAGTTATCGTATTGGTGAGCCAGTATTCGATGTAAAAGAATGTCAAATTCGCGGTGTGACTTATTCTGCTCCACTTCGCGTAAAATTGCGTCTTGTGGTGATGGACAAAGAAGCACCAGGCACAGTTAAAGACATTAAAGAGCAAGAAGTTTACATGGGCGAAATTCCGCTCATGACTGATACCGGTACCTTTGTTATCAATGGTACAGAGCGTGTTATCGTTTCTCAGCTACACCGTAGCCCTGGTGTATTCTTTGATAACGACCGCGGTAAAACTCACTCGTCAGGTAAAGTACTTTATAACGCGCGTGTAATTCCTTACCGTGGTTCATGGTTAGACTTCGAGTTTGATGCAAAAGATAACCTTTATGTACGTATTGACCGTCGTCGTAAATTACCGGCGTCAATCATCCTACGTGCACTTGAGTACTCAACGGATGAAATCCTAGAGATATTCTTCGATACAACTGCGTTTGAAGTTGCTGACGGTAAAGTTCTTATGGAACTTGTTCCTTCACGCTTACGTGGTGAAACTGCCGCTTTTGATATCAAAGGCGAAGACGGTGAAGTCCTTGTTGAAGCGGGTCGTCGTATTACTGCGCGTCACATCAAGAACATCGAGAAAAAAGGTATTAACCAATTAGAAGTACCGCATGAGTACATCATTGGTCGTGTTGTAGCTAGAAACTATGTTGATGAGTCAACTGGTGAGATCATCGCAAACGCGAATGATGAGCTATCACTTGAGCTAATGGCTGAATTGGTTAAAGCAGGTCACACTAAGATTGATACACTATATATCAACGAAGTGGACAGCGGCGCCTACATGTCAGATACATTACGTATCGACACAACAAGCAACCGTTTAGAAGCATTAGTAGAAATTTATCGCATGATGCGCCCAGGCGAGCCACCGACGAAAGACGCGGCTGAAGCCTTATTTGATAACTTGTTCTTCTCTGACGAGCGTTACGATTTATCAACAGTTGGTCGTATGAAGTTCAATAGCCGTGTAGGTTATGACTCAGATACTGGCCCTGGCACATTATCGAAAGAAGACATCGTAGCTGTTATGAAAGTGCTTATCGCTATTCGTAACGGTGTTGGCGATGTTGATGATATCGACCACTTAGGCAACCGTCGTATCCGTAGTGTTGGCGAAATGGCTGAGAACCAATTCCGCGTTGGTCTAGTACGTGTTGAGCGTGCTGTACGTGAGCGTTTAAGCTTAGGTGACCTTGACGCTGTAATGCCACAAGATCTTATTAACGCCAAGCCTATTTCGGCTGCGGTTAAAGAGTTCTTTGGTTCATCTCAGTTATCACAGTTCATGGACCAAAATAACCCGCTTTCAGAAGTAACGCACAAGCGTCGTATTTCTGCATTAGGCCCGGGTGGTTTAACACGTGAACGCGCTGGCTTCGAGGTTCGAGACGTTCACGTAACTCACTATGGTCGTGTATGTCCAATCGAAACGCCTGAGGGTCCAAACATCGGTCTAATTAACTCATTGTCTACGTACGCACGTACGAATGACTATGGTTTCTTAGAAACACCTTACCGTAAAGTGGTAAACGGTGTAGTTACTGATGAAGTAGATTACTTATCAGCCATTGAAGAAGGTCAGTTTGTTATCGCTCAGGCGAACTCAAACTTGAACGAAAACAATGAGTTTGTTGATGAACTAATTCCATGTCGCCACAAAGGTGAATCAACCTTTATGGGCAAAATGGATCAGCAATATATGGACGTATCACCACAACAGGTGATCTCTGTAGCGGCAGCACTTATCCCGTTCCTAGAACACGATGATGCTAACCGTGCATTGATGGGTTCAAACATGCAACGTCAAGCCGTACCAACACTTATCGCGGACAAACCGCTGGTAGGTACAGGTATCGAGCTTACACTAGCGAAAGATTCTGGTGTAACTATCGTTGCTAAGCGTGGTGGTGAAGTAATGTATGCGGATGCAAGCCGCATCGTTGTAAATGTACATGAAGATGAGCGCATTCCAGGTGAAGCGGGCATCGATATTTACAACCTTACTAAATACACTCGCTCAAACCAAAATACATGTATTAACCAAAAACCAACTTGTATGGTTGGTGAGCCGGTAACACGTGGTGACGTATTAGCAGATGGTCCTTCGACTGACCTAGGTGACTTAGCACTTGGTCAAAACCTTCGCGTGGCATTCATGCCATGGAACGGTTATAACTTCGAGGATTCAATCCTACTATCTGAGCGTGTAGTTCAAGAAGATCGTCTAACGACTATCCACATTCAAGAACTACAATGTATCGCACGTGATACTAAATTAGGTCCTGAAGAGATCACAGCAGATATCCCTAACGTAGGTGAGTCTGCACTAGGCAAGCTTGATGAATCAGGCGTTGTTTATATCGGTGCTGAAGTTAAAGGCGGCGATATCCTAGTAGGTAAAGTGACTCCGAAAGGCGAAACGCAATTAACACCAGAAGAAAAGCTACTACGTGCTATCTTCGGTGAGAAAGCGTCAGATGTTAAAGACAGCTCTTTACGCGTACCAAACTCTGTAACTGGTACCGTAATCGACGTACAAGTTTTCACCCGTGACGGTGTTGAAAAAGATAAGCGTGCGTTAGAAGTTGAAGACATGCAGCTTCGCGAAGCGAAGAAAGACTTCAACGAAGAGTTCCGTATCTTAGAAGCAGGTGTATTAGACCGTGCTCGTAAGCTACTTGTTGACGCAGGTCTGAACGCAGATTCAATTGCATCACTAAATGCTGAAAAGCTGCTTACTCAAAGCCTTGCTGAAGAAGACAAGCAAGCTGAACTTGAGCAACTAGCTGCCCAGTACGATGAGCTTAAAGCTGAATACGATAAGAAGTTTGAAAACAAACGTCGTAAGATCACTCAAGGTGATGACTTAGCACCAGGCGTACTTAAGATTGTTAAAGTATACCTAGCTGTTAAACGTCGTATCCAACCGGGTGATAAGATGGCGGGTCGTCACGGTAACAAAGGTGTTATCTCGACTATCGTACCAGTAGAAGATATGCCATACGATGACAAAGGTCGTACGGTAGACATCGTTCTGAACCCGCTAGGTGTACCATCACGTATGAACATCGGTCAGATCCTAGAAACACACATGGGTCTTGCTGCACGTGGTGTGGGTGAGCGCTTAGAAGAAATGATGAAAGAGCAGCGTGAACTGCACGAAATCCGTAGCTTCGTTAAGAAAGTTTACGAATTAGGTGATTGTCGTCAGAAAGTTGATATCGACTCGTTCTCTGATGATGAAGTTCGTCGCTTAGCTGATAACTTGAAAGGTGGTTTACCGATCGCAACTCCAGCCTTTGATGGTGCTCGTGAAAGCGAAATCAAAGACTTACTAGAGCTTGGTGGTTATCCAAGAAGCGGTCAAGTTACACTTTATGATGGCCGTACTGGCGATCAGTTCGAACGTCAAGTAACTGTTGGTTACATGTACATGCTGAAACTTAACCACTTGGTTGATGACAAGATGCACGCACGTTCAACTGGTTCTTACAGCCTTGTTACTCAGCAGCCGCTGGGTGGTAAAGCTCAGTTCGGTGGCCAGCGTTTCGGTGAGATGGAGGTGTGGGCACTAGAAGCTTACGGTGCTGCATATACTCTACAAGAAATGCTAACAGTGAAATCGGATGACGTGAACGGTCGTACTAAGATGTATAAGAACATCGTAGATGGTAACCATAAGATGGAACCAGGTATGCCAGAATCGTTCAACGTATTGTTGAAAGAAATCCGCTCACTGGGTATCAACATCGAGTTGGAAGAAAATTAAGCCATTTAGGTGCGGCGTAAGCCGCACCTGTTAGGCCGAATAGAATGTAGGGGCGATTGGTTCGCCCTCAAGATTAACCTCCGACAGGAGAGCTAAGGTGAAAGACTTACTTAAGTTTCTGAAGCAACAAAATAAGACCGAAGAATTCGATGCAATTCGCATTGGTCTTGCTTCGCCAGATATGGTTCGTTCATGGTCATACGGTGAAGTAAAGAAACCTGAGACAATCAACTACCGTACTTTCAAGCCTGAGCGCGACGGCTTATTCTGTGCCCGTATTTTCGGCCCAGTGAAAGATTATGAGTGTTTATGTGGTAAATATAAGCGCCTTAAGCACCGTGGTGTTATTTGTGAAAAGTGTGGCGTTGAAGTAACGCTTACTAAAGTGCGTCGTGACCGTATGGGTCACATTGAGCTTGCGAGCCCAGTTGCGCACATTTGGTTCTTAAAATCATTACCGTCACGTATCGGCTTAATGCTAGACATGACACTTCGTGACATCGAGCGCGTACTTTACTTCGAATCATTCGTAGTAACTGAGCCTGGTATGACAACGCTTGAGCGTGGTCAGCTTTTAGGTGAAGAAGAGTACCTAGATGCACTAGAAGAGCACGGTGATGAGTTTGAAGCGAAGATGGGTGCAGAAGCAGTATTAGACTTGCTTCGTGAACTTGATCTTGGCCAATTAATTGCTGAAATGCGTGAAGAGTTACCAACAATTAACTCTGAAACTAAGCGTAAGAAGATCACTAAACGTCTTAAATTAATGGAATCTTTCCACCAATCAGGTAACAACCCTGAGTGGATGATCATGACAGTACTTCCAGTACTTCCGCCTGATCTACGTCCATTAGTACCACTAGACGGTGGTCGTTTTGCGACTTCTGATCTGAATGACCTTTACCGTCGTGTTATTAACCGTAATAACCGTCTTAAGCGTCTATTAGATCTAGCAGCACCAGACATTATCGTACGCAACGAAAAACGTATGTTACAAGAAGCGGTAGATGCGCTACTTGATAACGGTCGTCGCGGTCGTGCGATTACAGGTTCTAACAAACGTCCTCTTAAATCGCTTGCTGATATGATCAAAGGTAAGCAAGGTCGTTTCCGTCAGAACTTACTTGGTAAACGTGTAGATTACTCTGGCCGTTCTGTAATCACAGTAGGTCCTACGCTTAAACTACACCAGTGTGGTCTTCCTAAGAAGATGGCACTTGAGCTATTCAAACCATTTATCTATGGCAAATTAGAGCGTCGCGGCATGGCTACGACTATCAAAGCTGCTAAGAAGATGGTTGAGCGTGAAGTGGCAGAAGTATGGGATGTATTAGACGAAGTAATTCGTGAACATCCAGTATTACTTAACCGTGCACCAACACTTCACCGTTTGGGTATCCAAGCGTTCGAACCTGTGCTTATCGAAGGTAAAGCGATCCATTTACACCCATTAGTTTGTGCGGCGTACAACGCTGACTTCGATGGTGACCAAATGGCGGTACACGTACCGTTAACGCTTGAAGCACAGTTAGAAGCACGTGCTCTAATGATGTCTACAAACAACATCCTATCTCCAGCGAATGGTGAGCCAATCATCGTTCCTTCACAGGACGTTGTATTAGGTCTTTACTACATGACTCGTGATCGCATCAATGCGAAAGGCGAAGGTACTGTATTTAAAGATCCTAAAGAAGCTGAAAAAGCATACCGCAGTGGTAATGCTGAGCTACATGCGCGCGTAAAAGTACGTATTAGCGAAACAGTTAACAATGAAGAAGGTGAAGCAGTTGAGCAAGTATCTATTGTTGAAACAACAGTAGGTCGTGCAATTCTTTCACTAATCCTACCTAAAGGCATGCCGTTTGAGTTAATCAACCAAGCCCTAGGTAAGAAACAAATTTCTGGCTTATTAAACGAGTGTTACCGTCGTCTAGGTCTTAAAGATACCGTTATCTTTGCTGACCAAGTAATGTACACAGGTTTCCACTACGCAATGAAGTCAGGTGTTTCAATCGGTATCGATGACTTAGTTATCCCACCGGTTAAAGCAGAAATCATTGAATCAGCGGAAGCTGAAGTAACTGAAATCAACCAACAATTCCAATCAGGTCTTGTAACGGCTGGTGAAAAGTACAACAAAGTTATCGATATCTGGTCACGTGTAAATGAAAACTTATCACGTGAGATGATGGCGAACTTATCAAAAGACACTGTAATCAACGCTAAAGGCGAAGAAGAAGAGCAATCTTCATTTAACTCAGTGTTTATGATGGCAGACTCAGGTGCACGTGGTAGCGCCGCTCAGATCCGTCAGTTAGCGGGTATGCGTGGTCTAATGGCACGTCCAGATGGTTCAATCATCGAGACACCAATCACGGCGAACTTCCGTGAAGGTCTAAACGTACTACAGTACTTCATCTCAACGCACGGTGCGCGTAAAGGTCTTGCCGATACAGCACTTAAAACAGCAAACTCGGGTTACTTAACGCGTCGTCTAGTAGACGTTGCACAAGACTTAGTAATCAACGAAGACGACTGTGGCACAGAAGATGGCTTAACAATGAAACCGCTTATCGAAGGTGGTGACGTTGTAGAAGCACTTCGTGAACGTGTACTAGGTCGTGTTGTTGCTGAAGATGTATTAATTCCAAATACTAACGAAGTACTTGTTGAGCGTAACGTTATGCTTGACGAAAAACTGTGTGACCTTTTAGAAGAGCACTCAGTGGATGAAGTACGCGTTCGTTCAGTAATCACTTGTGATAATGACTTTGGTGTATGTGCTAAGTGTTACGGTCGTGACCTTGCGCGTGGCCACATCATCAATCCAGGTGAGTCAGTAGGTGTTATCGCGGCACAATCAATCGGTGAGCCGGGTACACAGCTTACGATGCGTACCTTCCACATCGGTGGTGCGGCATCTCGAGCGTCTGCTGAAAACAGTGTACAAGTTAAAACTAACGGTACATTGAAGTTACACAATGCGAAGTACGTATTAAACACAGACGGTAAGATTGTTATCACGTCTCGTTCAACAGAGATCACTATCATCGATAGCTTTGGTCGTGAGAAAGAGCGTTATAAAGTACCTTACGGTGCGGTGTTAGCAGTACAAGATAATGCAGAAGTTCAAGGTAACGACATCGTTGCTACTTGGGACCCGCATAGTCACCCAATCGTTCTTGAGCACAAGTCAAAAATCTCGTTCAGCGACATTGATGACTCAAATACCGAAGCACAAACAGACGAGTTAACTGGTTTAACACGTGTGGTTGTTAAAGACTTAGGTAAAGCGAATGCGAAAGAACCTAAACTAATCATCGAAAGCGATGAGCGTGGTCTGCAAGAAACACGTCTTCCTTCATTCACAACGATTGAAGTAACAGACGGTGCAACTGCAAACCCAGGTGACGTACTTGCACGTATTCCGCAAGAAGGTTCGAAGACTCGTGATATCACGGGTGGTCTACCTCGCGTAGCTGACTTATTCGAAGCACGTAAGCCGAAAGATCCTGCAATCCTTGCAGAAATCACAGGTACTATCAGCTTCGGTAAAGAAACAAAAGGTAAGAAGCGTCTTGTAATCACTCCAGCTGAGGGTGACGCATACGAAGAGATGATCCCTAAATGGCGTCAACTTAACGTGTTCGAAGGTGAGCAAGTGTCTAAAGGTGAGGTTATCGCCGATGGTCCTGAGTCACCACATGACATCTTACGCCTACGTGGTGTAACTCATGTAGCTAACTACATCGTTAACGAAGTGCAAGAGGTTTACCGCTTGCAAGGCGTTAAGATCAATGACAAGCACATTGAGACAATTATTCGTCAGATGCTACGTAAATGTATCATCCTTGACGGCGGTGACACTGAGTTCTTAGCCGGTGAACAAGTTGAAGTAGCACGCGTTAATATTTCTAACCGTGAACTTGAGAAGCAAGGCAAGATCCCAGCGAAGTTTGAAATCCAGTTAATGGGTATCACTAAAGCGTCACTTGCAACAGAATCTTTCATTTCTGCAGCATCGTTCCAGGAGACAACTCGTGTCCTAACTGAAGCCGCTGTAAATGGTAAGAGCGATGAGCTTCGTGGTCTGAAAGAAAACGTAATCGTGGGTCGTCTGATCCCAGCTGGTACAGGCTTTGCGTATCACCAAGACCGTTTAAACCGTCGCAAGCAAGGTGAAATCGTTGAAGAGCAAACAGTAAGCGCTGAAGAGGCAACTCAAGCACTAACTGACGCACTAAACGCAGATATCTCTGGAAACCAATAATCTCAACTTAATCAATAGATTAAGAAATCGTAAGGCAGTTATCTTCTGCCTTACGATGAGTTAAGGTTGACAGGTTAAACTTTGCTCATTAAAATTCCGCCACCCATTTGCCTGCACGTTTTGTAACGAGCATGTAAACAGGGCGGATTTTTTATTTTTTCAGTAGTAATTTTAATTTCAGGAGCTATTTAAATGGCAACTATTAACCAGCTAGTGCGTAAGCCACGTCGTAGCAAAGTTACTAAAAGTAACTCAGCTGCACTTAAAGCTTGTCCGCAAAAGCGTGGTGTATGTACTCGTGTATATACAACTACACCTAAGAAACCAAACTCTGCATTACGTAAAGTAGCGCGTGTTCGTTTAACTAACGGTTTCGAAGTAACATCTTACATTGGTGGTGAAGGCCACAACTTACAAGAGCACAGTGTAATCCTAATCCGTGGTGGTCGTGTTAAAGACTTACCAGGTGTGCGTTTCCACACTGTACGTGGTGCACTTGACTGTGCAGGCGTTAGCGACCGTCGTCAAGCTCGTTCTAAATACGGTGCTAAACGCCCTAAGGGCTAATGGTTCTCCGTTAGTAAGGCCAAGCACTAAATTTTTAAATTAATTGTTTTGGGTATTGACTCTAAAAGAGCAAACCTGAAGATACCGGAGATACAAAATGCCTAGAAGACGCGTAATAGGTCAACGTAAAATTCTTCCAGATCCTAAGTTCGGATCGGAACTTCTTGCTAAATTCGTTAACGTAGTAATGTTAGACGGCAAGAAATCTACTGCTGAAAAAATCGTTTATGGTGCGTTAGACGTGGCTGCTGAGAAATCAGGCAAGTCGCACCTTGAAATCTTTGAAGCTGCACTTGAAAACGTTCGCCCACAGGTAGAGGTTAAATCTCGCCGTGTTGGTGGTTCAACGTACCAAGTACCAGTTGAAGTACGTCCAGTACGTCGCAACGCATTAGGTATGCGTTGGTTAGTAGACGCTGCACGTAAGCGTGGCGAAAAATCTATGGGCTTACGTTTAGCTCAAGAAATCGTTGACGCTGCTGACAACAAAGGCACTGCGGTTAAGAAACGTGAAGACGTTCACCGTATGGCTGAAGCGAATAAAGCATTCGCTCATTACCGTTGGTAATCTGCCCTTAACCTTTAAGAGGATCATATGGCACGTACAACTCCACTTGAGCGCTATCGCAATATCGGTATTTGCGCTCACGTAGATGCAGGTAAAACCACCACAACAGAACGTGTTCTGTTCTACACGGGTCTTTCTCATAAGATCGGTGAAGTACATGATGGTGCTGCAACTATGGATTGGATGGAGCAGGAACAAGAGCGTGGTATCACAATCACTTCTGCTGCAACAACGTGTTTCTGGAAAGGGATGGACGCTCAATTTGACGACCATCGCATCAATATCATTGATACGCCAGGACACGTAGATTTCACTATCGAAGTAGAGCGTTCTTTACGCGTACTAGATGGTGCGGTAGTTGTTCTTTGTGCTTCATCTGGTGTACAGCCGCAAACTGAGACAGTTTGGCGTCAAGCGAACAAATACGAAGTTCCTCGCATGATCTTCGTAAACAAAATGGATCGCACTGGCGCTGACTTCTTAACTGTTGTGGACCAGGTGAAATCTCGTCTTGGAGCAACGCCTGTTCCAATTCAGCTACCAATTGGTGCTGAAGACGACTTTAAAGGTGTTATTGACCTTATTAAGATGAAAGCCATTAACTGGAATGCCGAAGATCAAGGCATGACTTTCACTTATGAGGACATTCCGGCAGAGCTTCTGGAGCTTGCAGAAGAATGGCGTTCTCACATGGTTGAGAGCGCTGCTGAAGCATCAGAAGAACTAATGGACAAATATCTAGAAGGTGAAGACCTGACCGAAGCTGAAATTAAAGCAGCTTTACGTCAGCGCACATTAGCAAACGAAATTGTTCCAATGACGTGTGGTAGTGCATTTAAGAATAAGGGTGTTCAAGCTGTGCTTGATGCTGTTATCGAATATATGCCTGCGCCAACACAAGTGAAACAAATCCAAGGTATCGTTGAAGATGGTACTGAGGAAGAACGTCCTGCTGATGACAACGCACCGTTTGCCGCACTTGCTTTTAAGATTGCGACAGACCCGTTCGTTGGCACCTTGACCTTCTTCCGTGTTTACTCTGGTACTGTTAAACAGGGTGATGCGGTATACAATCCAGTTAAAAGTAAGCGTGAGCGACTTGGTCGTATCGTTCAGATGCATTCAAACTCACGTGAAGAGATCAAAGTAGTCTACGCAGGCGACATCGCAGCGGCTATTGGTCTTAAAGACGTAACAACAGGTGAGACACTGTGTGATCCGAACTCAATTATTACGCTTGAGCGTATGGAGTTCCCAGAGCCAGTTATCTCTGTTGCGGTTGAGCCTCGCACAGTAGCTGACCAAGATAAGATGGGAATCGCGTTAGGTAAACTAGCGGCAGAAGATCCATCTTTCAGAGTACAAACTGACGAAGAATCAGGCCAGACTATTATTTCTGGCATGGGTGAACTTCACCTTGATATCATTGTCGACCGTATGAAACGTGAATTCAGTGTTGAATGTAACGTTGGTAAGCCGCAGGTAGCATACCGTGAAGCTATCCGTTCAGCTGTTGAAGTTGAAGGGAAGTTCGTACGTCAATCAGGTGGTCGTGGTCAATATGGTCACGTCTGGCTTAAACTTGAACCGATGGATATTTCGGAGGATGAAGCGCCAACTTACGAGTTCGTTAACGAAATCGTTGGTGGTGCCGTTCCTAAAGAATACATCCCTGCGGTAGACAAAGGCATCCAAGAGCAAATGTCTCAAGGTGTGCTTGCAGGCTACCCATTACTTGGCGTTAAAGCGACTCTATATGATGGTTCATTCCATGATGTAGACTCGAATGAAATGGCATTTAAGATTGCAGGTTCAATGGCGATGAAGAAAGGTGCGCTTGAAGCAAACCCAGCTCTTCTAGAACCAGTAATGAAGGTTGAAGTTATCACTCCTGAAGAAAACATGGGTGATGTAGTTGGTGACTTAAACCGTCGCCGCGGCATGATCGAAGGCATGGAAGAAGCATTCGGTGGTCTTAAGCAAATTAATGCGCAAGTACCACTTTCTGAAATGTTTGGTTATGCAACTGATCTGCGATCTGCAACACAAGGCCGTGCATCTTACTCTATGGAGTTTTTGAAGTATGCAGAAGCCGCTAAAAACGTTGCAGATGCAATAATTGCAGCTCGCGCTGTTATATGATTTAGCTTGTCTGGCCCAATAGTGGGTCAGGCGTTAATTTCTTTATAGGAATTTTTTAAGATGGCAAAAGAAAAGTTTGAACGCGTAAAACCGCACGTAAACGTTGGTACAATCGGCCACGTTGACCACGGTAAAACAACTCTAACAGCAGCAATCACTAACGTACTTGCAAAAGTATACGGTGGTGTAGCTAAAGACTTCGCATCAATCGATAACGCTCCAGAAGAGCGTGAGCGTGGTATCACAATCTCAACTTCACACGTTGAGTACGATACTCCAACTCGTCACTACGCACACGTAGACTGTCCAGGACACGCCGATTATGTTAAAAACATGATCACTGGTGCTGCTCAAATGGACGGCGCAATCCTAGTAGTTGCAGCGACTGACGGTCCTATGCCACAAACTCGTGAGCACATCCTACTTTCTCGTCAGGTTGGTGTACCTTACATCATCGTATTCATGAACAAATGTGACATGGTTGACGACGAAGAGCTACTTGAG
>NZ_BRCZ01000021.1:0-24989 GCF_023708065.1 Pseudoalteromonas sp. NCCP-2140
ACTTAGTAAACTAAGCTTCGCTGTTAGAACTCAATCTGTACGAGTGCCCACACAGATGATTGCTTTATATTGTTAAAGAACGTTGCGACGTTGTCGCTAGGGATGCGTATAATACATCCTTAATTTTTCGAGTCAACACTTAATTTCAAACTTTCTTTCGATTATTTGAAACCGAAGTTTCACTTAACTCTCTGCTACGTTGTTCAGCGCTTCTCGTTGCTGCCCGCCGTGTCAGTGGGGTCGCATTATAGGGAGATCCAAAAACAGATCAACACTTTTTTTCGATCTTTTTACTGTTCGCTCAAAAAGCGAACTAAATTTACCGAAAACAGCAAAAACGGTCGCTATTATGGCTGTTTTTTAAGCCAATATTCATAATTTAATGCAAATTTCATTGCTATGTTCATTTAACTCGTTAAGATAGCAAGTTCACAATGTTAAATTAATGTTTATTTCTTGTTTATTGGTAGATCAAAATGAAATTACCCGATCAAAAATCTTTTCTTTTCTCCGTTATTCTTGCTGTTTTAGGTTTTGTGGTTGTTAAGTTTGCACTTGCAAGCTTAGCTTTAGACCCAGCATTGCTATTTGGTGCAGGCTTATTAATTGGTGCTTTAGTTATTGCAGCACTTTCATCAGCGTCAAGTGAGGAGGCCGAAGTAAAAACAAAAACACTTTATGTTGGCAACCTACCTTATCGTGCTAATGAAGGTGTTGTTCGTGCTTTATTCGAAGAACAAGGCAAAGTTTTCAATGTACGTTTATTAAAAGATAAAAATACAGGTAAACGTCGTGGCTTTGGTTTTGTTGAAATGGCTGAAGCTGATGCAGATAAAGCAATCAATCAATTAAATGATAGCGAATTCCAACAACGTACTTTAAAAGTGCGTGAAGCAAAACAAAAACAAGAGAACGAAGCTAACAGCTTTCGTGAGGGATCTGATCAGTCAGCGTAATAAGCTCAACGCTTAATTGCGAATGACCAATAGGAGCCGTTGCATAATAGTGCAGCGGCTTTTTTTTATCTGTGGTAAGAGTAAAGCCTCGTAGAGCAATTAAACTTTCAACGCGCTTAGCAATCGCTTTGCCTGAGTCAATAAGGAAGATCTGTTGTTTATAGTAGTCACTAATCGCGCTGGCTAGTAATGGAAAGTGTGTACAGCCAAGTACCAATACATCTATATCTTCTGCTATCGCTAAATCACTCAATACTTTCTCAAGCTTTGCTTTATTGAGTCTCTGTGTATGAAATAGTGTTTCAGCAATTTCTACCAGCTCAGTTGAGCCATATAAGCTGACTTGTGTCTCTTGGCTATGAGTAGTAATTAAGTTTGCAGTATAGCGACTCTTGATGGTTGATGGTGTTGCCAGTAAACCAATATGTTTGCTGTTACTTATAGCGCAAGCGGGTTTTATCGCAGGTACTACCCCGACAACTTCTATATTTGTGTGCTGGCGAATAGTTTCTAAGGCAGAGGTAGAGGCGGTATTACACGCAATAACTAGGATATCAACGTGTAAGTTTGCTGTTTCGATAAACTGTAGTAGCGCAAAAAGGCGGGCTATGATCGTTTGCTGACTTTGCGCGCCATAAGGCAATAAAGCATTGTCCATAAAATAACTATAATCAGCATTTGGGATCAATGCTTGGATCTGTTCAAGTACGGTTGTTCCACCTATACCAGAATCAAACACCATTATATGAACTGACAAACTGCTTACCTCGGATCATCAAAGGTCAGCAGTTTGCCATGCAGCTTTATAAAAAGAAAGAAAGGACTAAGCCTCTTCTTCTGTTGCCGAGCGAAGCTTATTCATTTGCTCAAACATTGCTTTGGTGTAATCCACCAGCTTACTGACTTCTTCTTTATCTTGGTTTAACCACTGTAAGATGCCAGCCAGTTCATTTTGCAAACCTATGTCACCCGCTTTATTAAACGCCTGTTTCAAGTCGTCATTAAATGGCGCTATTTTCTCAGCAACTTCTTTTTCAGGGGCTGGTTTATATTCTTCATACCCTTTGATAGCTGCTACTGTTTTGGTTTGTTTCAGATCCATCGTAAAGCCAACGAGTTGCTCGTTACCTAAGTTAAGCTCTTTAGCTTGTTCAAAGGCATCTTCTAATGAACCAGAGAAGAATGTTTCGCTAACGCTTTGTAAGTCTTTCATCAATTCATTGATAGCTTGCTGCTCTTGCTCATTTAAATCACCATTGACCGACATCGAGAATGATAAATCACGTGATTGCGAAGACTCACTGACAAAGGCTTCGTTGTCACCATTTTTGCTATAGCTGCTTGCAGACTTGCTTTCGTATGCATCAGCAAAGCTAATACTTACTTCGTCACCTTCAGCGGTGGTGAAAGTGTACTCTGCGTTATTACTTAAGCTGATATATTGAGCTTGGCTTACTGAAACCGCATTAGGTTTAGGATTGAACAAGTCTTCTTCTAATTCATCAATACCTTTAAAGATACCTTCTTTAGACTTTTCGATACCCTCTTCGATGTCATCGTTAAGAATACCTGACTCTTTAAGCTCATCGTACGCATCGTCGATGCCCATTTGCACACCTTTACGTGCATCACCTAGCATGCCTTTGAGTTTTTCATCATCAGCACCATCAGCTTTTGCTTTACGAAGTGCACCGCCAACAAAGTCGAGTACGTTTTTCACGATCTCTTCAAAGTCGAACAAGGGTTTATCTTTTTTCTCTTCGGCTTTAGGTAAACCTAGTGCCTCAGCAAGTTTATCATCAAGAACTTTTGCCGCGAGCTCTCTGCCGCGTTGCTGATAACTATCTTGACGATTTTGAATGGTAGGCTGCTGCAGTGCCTGTTTACCATTGTATTTATTCACATTTGTATTAGGCATATAGCCTAGGTTGCCAATTTTCATGATCCGACTCCATGTTATGGTTAACTCATTATCGGCCAAAAACCACAAAACTTAAGTTTTTTGTATAAAAAAACGACACCAAAATAAATAACAAAACTAGACAAATCCTCAGCGCTCCCTACAATAGCGCCGTTATACAGCTAAGAGATAAAAGGTAATCAGCCATGGCGGTTATAAAAATTGATACAACTCAATACGATGCACAATTGAGTGAGAAAGAGCAGCGCATCACCTCACAGTTTCGACGTTTTGGGGTCGAAAAATTAGAAGTGTTCGGCTCTGATCCTATTCATTACCGCCAACGTGCAGAGTTTCGTGTTTGGCATGAAGGTGAAGAACTGTTTCACATCATGTTTGATCAACAAACTAAAGAAAAGATCCGCGTTAATGAGTTTGACCCTGCAGCACCTTTAGTGGGTGAAGTGATGCAAGCGATGATCGAAAACTTAAAAGACAATGAAGTTCTTCGCCGTAAGCTGTTTCAAATTGATTACCTTTCAAGCTTAAGTGGCGAGATCCTTGTTAGCTTGTTGTATCACAAACAACTAGATGAGCAGTGGCTACAAGCAATTAAAGAGCTTAAAGCAAAACTGAGCACACAGTTTAAGATTGATTTTATTGGCCGTGCTCGTAAGCAAAAAGAAGTGATTGGTAATGACTATGTTATCGAGCGTTTAAACGTAAACGGTAAAGAGCTTATTTATCAACAAGTCGAAAATAGCTTTACGCAACCGAATGCTAAAGTAAACATCAAGATGCTAGAGTGGGCACAAGCCCTTTGCCAACCTCTCAGTAATGACTTACTGGAGTTATATTGTGGGAATGGTAACTTTTCGATTGCTCTTGCAGGCTCATTCGACCGCGTATTAGCCACTGAGATTTCAAAATCATCGGTTTACTCAGCGCAATACAATATCGCACAGAACAAGGTTGAGAACTTAGATATCATTCGTATGTCGAGTGAAGAGTTCACCCAAGCAATGAAAGGCGAACGTACTTTCTCTCGTTTAGATGGCATAGACCTGAAAAGCTATAACTGCCAAACAATCTTAGTGGATCCTCCACGTGCTGGCATGGACACACTAACTTGTGACCTAGTTGCGAACTACGACAATATTATTTATATCTCGTGTAACCCAGATACCTTAGAACGTGACCTTGATCACTTATGCAAAACCCATGAAGTAAAACGCTTTGCGATTTTTGATCAGTTCCCTTACACCCACCACATCGAATCAGGTGTGTTTTTACAACGTAAATAAAATCAATCTGCCAGCGCAGCAAATAGCGCTGGCAACTGCTGCTCACTGTATACAGCTATATTATTGTCGGTTAACAGCTTTGCAGTTAATCCCATCCCTGAAATTTTCTTTCCTGAATGACTACCATCGTAAATAGTATTGCGACCACATGATGGGCTTGATTCTTTTAACAGCGCATAGCGAATGCCCTGCTTTTTGCAAAGCTTAAGTGCTTGTTCTGCGCCATAAGCAAACTGCACTGTGACATCCTGCGCATCTTTGGTAAGTACTCTACCCGCTTTGATTTCTGCAGGCGGCCTTGGTGTAGGTAAGCCCCCAGCTACTTCAGGGCAGAATGCAACGAGCCTTCCTTGCTGTTTAAGGGCTTCTAAACCAGGATGGAGTAAATTTTGCGATTGCCCGTCATAACGAACAGGGTTTCCTAACAAACAGCTTGAAACTAATAGTTTTTGCATTTGCTTTTCCAACAAAAAAGCTCCGCGAACGGAGCTTTGTATTAAATTCAACTAACTAAGCTTATTTATCAGCTAGGTAGTTAATTAAGTCTGCCATGCTCTTCGCATCGCTAATACCTGAATCCGCACCTAGGATTACACGGTATTTACCATTAACAATAAAAGTTGGAACGCCTTTTAAAGCACCTTTTTGTTGGTAATACTCTTGGTCGCGCTTCATCTTAGACGCCATAGTACGTACAGAGAAGCTGTTGTAGTACTTATCAAAATCTTCAGCCGATACACCTTGTGAAACAAAGATGTCTTTCATATCAGCTAGTTCGTTAATACGAGCACGCTTACCGTGAATATGATTAAACACAGCGGCTACCAACGCGTCTTTCTGTGGTAACACATTAGCCGTCGCATAACCTTGCGCTAAGATAGTCTGAATTTCTGGGTCACGAGGACCTGAAAAATCAACATGACTCTTTTTGAATTTAACGCCATCTTTAAGAAGTGTTTTAAGCTCTTTCACTACTGGCTCGAAGTTATTACAGTGTGGGCAGTAGAATGAGAAGAACTCTTTTACTTCAGGCTTTTTAGAAGCGCGTGCATCAATCGTTTCATAATGCTTACCTTCTTCATATTGAACAGCTGAGGCATTTGCCGCTAAACCTAGCGTGGCAGCCATTAATACAGCTTTTACTAACTTGATCATTACTTCATTACTCCAAAATTATTGTTTTAATAAAAATTCGACTAACTCATCAAGCATCTGCTGGCTCTTGATGGTATTTAAATTAATTTTATATTTATCATTGACGATAAAAGTTGGTACACCAGTAAGAGCACCCATCTCTGTATATTTTTGTTGCTTATCTTGCATCGCTTTCTCAGCGCTAATAACTGGCATGCTTGCAATTTCAGCATCAAACACTTCGTTACTGATACCATTAGTTGCAAGTAATGCTTTCACGTCTTTCATATCTTTAAGTAAAGCGCGTTGTCTGTGGATGCTATTAAAAATTTGATCAGCAACTTGCTCACCTTTGCCATGTTGCTTAGCAATTAAGTAGGCATAGCTTAAGTTACTTTGTGTTTGCTTAGATACACCACCTAAAAAGTTAACATGGCTTTTTACAAATTCAGTCCCTTCAGGCAGATTTGCAGTTAATGCTTTTGCGACCGGTTCAAACTGAAAACAGTGTGGACAATAAAAAGAAAAGAACTCAGTTACTTGAGGTGCTGCACTTTTCTCAACTTTTAATACTTCGTATTGATTACCTGCTTCAAAATCAGCAGCAAGGGCTGCAAAAGGTAAACATAAAATGAGTAGACTTAACTTTAATTTTTTAAACATTGTTTTCTCGTCTTTATTAACTTTAAAAATTTATGGTAATAATTTTAATGGTGCTTCCTGTAGCGCTGCAAGCTGTTCTTTTAGCGCTAGTATTTGCTGCTCCCAGTATTTGTCTTCAGCAAACCATGAAAAGTTCCGTGGGAACGCAGGATCATCCCATCTTTTTGCCAACCACCCCATGTAATGCACCATACGCATTGCTCTAAGTGGTTCAATCAACTTTAATTGGCTGTGATCAAAGTCGCAAAATTCTTCATAAGCAGCCACTAAGGTGTCTAACTGTAACAGTTGGTTGTTACGATCGCCACTGAGCATCATCCAAAGATCTTGAATAGCAGGCCCTTGTCGGCTGTCATCTAAATCAACAAACATTAACGCGTCACCAGACCACAATATATTACCGGCATGGCAATCACCGTGCAGGCGGATGGTTTCAACATTTTTATACTGCTCTGTGGTTTCTTTAATCACCAAATCTAAAATAGTATAAAAGGCATTCTCTAATGCCATTGGCACCAAGTTACTTGCTTGTAACTGAACTTTAGCTGTCTGAAGGTATTCTTCGCAACTGATCACAGGCCTATGTTCAAATGGCCTTGCCTTAGCTACTTGGTGCATTCGCCCAATTAAGCGGCCAAGTACATCGAGTTGATCTAAATTATCAACTTCAAAAATGCGCCCGCCCACACTTGGGAATAACGTAAACAAATAACCATTATGCTCAAATAAGCTTTGCCCTTCGATAATAACAGGCGCAACAACCGGCACTTCGGCCTCGGCAAGCTCAAATGCAAAGGCATGCTCTTCTAAGATTTGCGCCTTACTCCAACGCTCTGGTCGGTAAAACTTAACAACATAACGATGGCCATCTTCTGCTTTAAATTGATAAACACGGTTCTCGTAGCTGTTTAAGGCCAGCAGACCTGATTCAGCATAAACACCGATACTTTCAACTGCATCTAAAATTGAATCGGGTGTAAGGTCTACAAAACTAAATTTACTCATAATGCCTCATCATATAAAAAAAGCGGGAAATCCCGCTTTTTATTCATTTGCTCAGTGTACTTAATTATCGCGCCTTAAAGAAGTTACTCGGCTGCGAAATCTGCACATCTGGCTCACCATCGACAGAAAGTACGAACTCAAACTTCGTCATGGGCTTTTTCAAATCATAAGGATCAACAACTAATGACAGAGGCACATTATAAGATTCGCCAGAAGGTACTGTGAATGTTTGTTTGCCGATGTATTCAAAGTTATCGAGTCCTTCAACACGAATGTTAAAGGTTTGCTCATGCTGTGCTTTGTTAATTACTTTTAGTGTATAGGTGTTTTCAACTAAACCATTAAAGTCAACACGATATAGCTGGTTACGGTCACGAATAATATCGAGTTCCATCGGTTTGCGCATCGCAATATTTGCTACTAGCGCCCCTGTTAGCACTACTAAGATAACTAAATAGCCAATTAACTTAGGGCGCAGTGCATGTGTTTTGTTGTCTGGCGTTTCTAAGTTACGTTCTGTAGTGTAAGAAATGAGCCCGCGTGGGTAATTCATTTTATCCATCACTCCATCACACGCATCGATACATGCACCACAGTTAATACACTCATATTGTAGGCCGTTACGAATATCGATCCCCGTTGGGCACACCTGCACACATAAGTTACAGTCGATACAATCACCTAAGCCGAGCTCTTTTGGATCTTGCTTACGTGAACGAGGACCACGGCTTTCACCACGTGCTTCGTCATAGCTCACGGTAAAGGTATCTTTATCGAACATAGCTGATTGAAAACGTGAGTATGGGCAAATGTGTAAACACATAATCTCGCGCATCCAACCGGCATTACCATAGGTACACACTGCAAATACGGCTAAGCAAATATACGAATACGCTGTTGCATCAAGGGTAAACAGATCAGGCAGTAGCTGACGGATTGGCGTAAAGTAGCCGACAAAAGTAAATGCGGTATAAAGCGAGAATAACCACCAGCTGCCGTGTTTAGCACTTTTACGCCAAAACTTATCAAAGTCCATCGGGCGTTGATCTAGTTTTTTACGTTGATTTGCGCTGCCTTCAAACTTTTCTTCAAACCAAATAAAAATGAAGGTCCAAACGGTTTGCGGACAGGTGTAACCACACCAGACCCGACCATAAAAGGTCGTCACCAAGAACAACGCAAACGCTGCCAACATTAAAATGAAAGCAAGGATAGTCAGATCTTGTGGCCAGAGGGTTAAACCAAAAATGTTAAATTTTTGCCCCACCAAATCGAACAACACAGCTTGTTGGCCATGGAAGTTAATCCAAGGTAGTAGCATAAATGCAAGCATGCCGACAAAACCAATTCGTTGCCTTAACAGTTGGTGTAAACCCGTTACAGCTCGGACATAAATACGGTTACGTGGATTAAATCTATCATCGAGGGAAGCGTTTTCCGGTTTCTGGATTTTTACTTCCGTTGGGATATTTTTAACCTTAATCTGTTTATCCATTAAAATTCCTCAACGCCACTAGGAAATAATACTCAAACATATGTTTGCAGTAAGAGATTCTCTGTGCCAAATAAGCAAATCAGAATACATCTCATTACGTTCAAAGATTTCTGAAACTTTAAATCTATAGAGCATTATACTCAATCTATAGAAAATTTCAGGGATTGATCGAAAATACGACGTTTTAATTATTTAATCTTATCTGCTTGCTTTTAAAACGACCATTTTATTAAACTTGCACTTAGACCATATTTATTTAGATCAAAGATTATTGTGCTATGAAAAAATTTCTTATTTTAGTGCTTATTATTTTAGCACTTTTCACGATTGATCATCCTTTGATCAAAGAGCCAAGAGAAAGGTTACTAGGGGATGGAGTGTCATTGCTTTCTGATGCTAGTAAAATTAACCGTAGCCCTGCGGCGAATATGGCTAAAACTAATATTAAGTCACAGCTGAATTTATCTAATTCAGAACACGAATATATTGAAGAGACATTTACTTCAGACGATAAACTGCAAGTTTTTCACTTACGCTACTGCCGTGAAAAAGATATTAACTTATATTTTTATGGCGAACGCTTAAACCGCGTATGCAGTATTGTCTCGAACGCACTTGAAGAAAGGCTAAACAAGTAATGGACTTTTCAGCTTTAAACAAAAAAACCAGCGACTCGTTTGCCAAACAACGCAATATGCTAAAAAAGCTGGGCAAAGGGCAAACCTTATACTGTGAAGTATGTAAAGGCGCCCTTACCTTAAATTTGAAGACTGATCAGCCAGGTAAAGGCGTTGTAAGCTGTGCCAAAGGTTGCACAGACATCCTATTGGAGCTGGGTTAGTTCCAGCCCTCATCATTATATAGCTGGCTATTTACAGCAACGACTTCAATTAGCTCAGCAAAGCCAGCGGCGAATTCATTCATAACTTCATACTGCTGCTGGCATAATTGTCCTTCAGATAGATCATTATCAGTTGCAAGGGCTGCAATTTCACTCGTTTCAAGGGTAAAAAAGCCTAAGCTTTGCAGTGCACTAGCCAACGCCTCTTTAAGATCATCCGCTAACTGTGGCGCGCTTAATAGCTTGTTAACGTAGCCTTGTGCACCATGCATAAAGCCTTGGCTCCAATGCTGACATTCTTGAATGTCTAAGTATTGCTGCCCTTGAGAGCTCAGCTGTAGGCTCACAGGTAATGTAAAACCCGTTTCGAATACTTGTTCGCTGATCTGTTGATACAAGGCCATAAATGCAAACAGCACTTGCTCATCCATTTGCCCATCAGAGCCAGGTGCAACCTCTTCTAACCACTGGTGAACATCAAGCGGCTCAGGAGCACAGATCACCGCAAATAAGTAGCCTTGCGTTTGTGCCAAGCTAAGTGCGTCTTGATGCTGCGCTAAAAACTGACTTAAAAGCTCACTTTGCTGCTTTGAAAACTCAGGTAATTGCATACTGTTCAATTAATCCAATTTAAAAGTTAAGCGGATAACGGCCTTCGTTATCAGGACGACCAAGAAACTTAGCTGCATCATGCACTTCTTTTGGTAAGCTTGCTTCAGGTTTAATATAACCAGCAACTTTAAAATCAAGATTCGCTTTTAATACTGCATCAGCTTCAAGCCCTAAACGGTTCTCAGGGTCAACAAGTACTGCTACATCTCCCGATTTACAGCTTAAACGGCCGCTCAGAGGGCCAATGCTAAACCAGTTATTCATTCCTTTCACATCAATGTTCGGGCTCGCGATTTCGCCGCTTAGGCTTTCACAGTATGGCTCGCCTGAGCTGTACTCATCTAAATCTACAATCACACGACCTTGCGCACTAACCGGCAAAGGGAGTTGTAAACGCTCCATGGCACGTTCAACCGTTAAGCGTAAAGTAGTCTTTTTCACAGTGATGGCTTGGTTAAAGAGGCCATATGTAAAGTCACCATGACCTGAAATATCCGCTTTATCACGAGGATCACCAAAGCGTACCGTACCCACTAATTTACCTGTGAACAGTGACCAGCCCGATAACTGCCAACGCACATTATTTAATTGCTCACCATCAAAACGTACCTGCATAATGCGACCGTCCCATAGCGTGCCACTGGCTTTACCTAATTGTAATTGCTTTGGTAAATGCGGCTTAGCTAAATCAAGTGCAACGGCAGCGGGTGTTTTTACCAGCGTAAACACCAAAAAACACATCACAAACACTGTGATTAATAAAATAACTCTTTTCATCGTTTACTTCTCTAGTACCAAACGACTTACACGCACAAAGCCTGATTTGTCATCTTTACTTAAATCTAAATTCTCGATTAGCACACCATGTGAATTAACCAGTTCATCCAACCATTCAACAAGGTTATTAAACTCAACAGAGTCAATGGTTAAACGAAGTGAATTGTCATTTGGCTGCATTTTGCTAATGATAATTTGATAACGATTGCGGGTGCTATTAACGATTTGGCTTAAGCTACGGCTGCTCGTATTACGTGCGTTACCACTCGCTTTAAGTTTAACAATACTTTCATCAACCCATGCTAGCAGCTCTTGTTGTTTTATTGTGTCTTGCTCTGCTTTTTCGATAGCCGTGTTAAGTGGACGAAAGACCCCCATAACCAGCACAAAAATAACAAACACACCACCTGCAACCATTACAAGTTGCTGCTCTTGTTCTTTTAACGAGCGCCAATAATTGATTATTTGGTTTTTCATGCCGCACCTCGTAACTTAATTTCACCAACGACAAAATCACCATCATTATTTAGCGAGCCTTGATCTACGGTTAAGCCACGCTGTTCTAAAATTGCTTTTACTTTACTAAATGACTGGAAATCTTTGCCGCGCGCACGAATACGTAATTCGTTACGACCTTGATCATAGCGAAGCGTTTCTGGTGTGAAGTCTTTTACTTCACTAAAAATAGAGACAAGATCGTTAGTCAAATCTAAGAAGCCAGCTGTACTGCCACTTTCTATCAATGCAAGTTCGCTGCGAATTTGGCTACGAATAAGCTGAGGACGCACTTTTTTATTTGGAAAAGCACGCTGATAATTAGCAACCACTTCAGCTTTTGCCGCTTCAAGCTGGTTATTTAACTTATAAAGCTCAAGCGACTTAACACCAACACTGCAAACTAATGCAACACCTGCTGCAATAGCTGCTTTTTGCCAATAGCCCCACCAAATTGCTGATTTCTTCTTAAGCTGATAAACACCTTGGCGAAGGTTGAATTTCACCTCAGGTAACTGCTTAGCAAATAAGGCTAAAGGTAAATCGTATTGCTGCGTTTGAGCACTAAGGTTAACCGTATCAGGAAAAGCCGTTGCAGGGCTAAAGTGTGCAACATCAGGGTTACCTAATGCTGTTAAATAGCCAGCAAGCCAATTTGTCTCTACAGCGGCAATATGCCAGTTACCCTGCTTACATAGCCACTGACCATTAAGCTCAATAGCGCGTAACTGAGTGTTGTCATCGACATCAGGTAACAATAAAGCATCCGGCAGTATTTTATATACTTCGATGCCATGCTCATTGAACTCAGCCAGCCATTGCTCAAACCATTCACGATCGGTCATCGCGATATTAATCGCGTGCTTCTCATCAATAAGTGTTGGCTCTGCAATCGCTATGAATAAGTCATCAACATCACAGGCTATTTCTTCTTCTAGCATGTAAGGAAGTGCTTGCTCTAACTTGCGGCTCCACTTGGTTGGCAAGGCGACCGTTTTTAGTTGTACTTGATCACTTGGTAGTAGTACAACCACTTCCCGTGATTGTGCTCTCTCTGTTAGCTCACCAAGTTGTGTTGCATTGGCAATTTCGCCGCTAGCAATTATTTCTTGTTCTGTTGGTGAGTAAATTAGCCAGTTAAGGCTGTCTTTTAATGTTTGACCCGTACGGATCAACAATATCTCTGTCACTGTACGCCTCCAAATTTTCGCGCCAGTATCGTTACTGTACCATTAGTGGCATGGAGTAAGGTGGTCATCGAAAAACGCAGTTCTGCAAATTCAGCCTGCGTTTGTAGTTTAAAATATTCACTGTTGATACTGAATAGGTCTTCAACGGCTTTCACATTTTGTGCGCCTTGTTGATTAACCTCTTCAAAAAATGCTTCTAAATCATCATAACCATCTTGAGGACGTGATGATAATACCGCTTCAGCGCCTGAAAGACTTAAGCCATCAATAAGCGAGCTTAATATAATGGCACTTTCTACAGGTAGTGTATTAACGTTGATTTGTAATAACTCACTACCTGGAATAACACACACAAATGGTAAAAGTTTCTCCATAACGAGTGGGTTAAAGCCTTTTACTAAACGAAGTTCTGACGTCGAAGCAAAATAGCTATTTGCCGTCATATATGGGTATTGTCGAGATAAATACTCATCTTCTTCTGCACCTGAACGATAGGTAATGCTATCAGCGTCTAACCAATCAAACACGCTATCGGCCATGGCTTCTTCAGACTCATCGGTTGGCAAGTCTTCAATATTTTCTAATAATGCCAACAATGCCTTATGTGCTGGGTTCGTTTTATTATTTGGATCCGTTTGTTGATCTGGCTTTACATGCAATGCATTTAAATTCAAACATGCTTGTAAGTCTGTAATTGTGCCACTTAAGGTACCATTATCAACCGGGTAAGGGACTCCACCCTGCTGTGCCCAGACTTGCTCTAAATGCGTTTTATCAGGATCATCTTTTTTAGTTTGTTTTAGTGCTTTAATTGCCAGCTCTTCAGCTGCAAAGGCATACCATTTAGCCTGTTGATGGTTTTGAATATTGCTGCTGCGCTGCACTTGCACCATTAAATTAGCACTCATCTCAACGGCTAACATAGCTGCTAGCGCCACAATAAATAGCACAATAACAAGCGCAGCACCTTTAGAACGTTTAATAGTAGTCATAGCTAACCACCCGTTCCGTTATTATTACCATTATTTGCTTGGGCAGTGACTTTGCCTTCACCTGGCACTAAAAACACTCGACGAATGGGTTCCTGTTCTATTTTTTGAATAGTGACGGCCACCGCTTTTGGCAGTGCTTTAATTTGCCACTGTTCTTGCCACTCATCTTTGTCATCTAAAAATTCAAATTTAAGGTCTTCAATGTCTTCTAAAATGACTTGTGAACGCGGTTCCATGTTATCTAGTTGATCAACATACACCCGGTACACTCGCTCAAGCTTGTCATCGATAACGCGATAACCAACCGCTTGCAGTTCAGAACGCGGCAGTAAGTTAATTGGGTTAACCCAACCATCACGAACAAAACCAATACCATCGTATTGGCTATCAAGAATATAGCGACCAGCTAACACATACGTGTCTTGAAAATCACCAGCTTCGTTACGCACCTGACGTTTAGTCATTTGACTAAAATCTTGGTCCATCAAACGAAATAAAGTTTGAAAGCCATTTAACTCAGCAATTGTCTCGTCTGAGGCTTCTTTTGCTTTGGTTGTCGAATCCAGTATTTGATGGGTCGATAACACCACAAAGGCTAAGATGCCCATGGCGACAATCACTTCAAGTAAGGTAAAACCACGTTGCTTCACTACTTATCACCTTTATTCAAATAAGTAGAAAGCTCATACACTGGGTATTCAAGTTTTTCATCGGCGAACACATTAATGGTGACCTTTACAAAGGTTTTATCAGCAGTAGGAACCACGTCCTGACGCCAATACCATTCAAAACCAGCGAGCGTTTCAGTACCTTTAACGCCATTTTTGCCTGTCCATTTATCGCCTTTGGCGCGTTGCTCAACCATTACGTTCTCAGCAACCCAAGAAGCATAAGTTTGCTCTTCAATCGACGAAAGATGATTAATATGCTCACCGGTTGCCTGCATTGCGGCAATACCGGCCATTGCACAAATAGCCAGTGCAACCATCACTTCAAGTAAGGTAAAACCTGCTGACTTATTCATTATTCAGGCTCCATACGAAACTTTACCGGGGCCATAAATTCGCCTTCGATAAAATATTGCGGTTCACGCTCTTCTTTAAGCTCGTAAACCAATTGAAACGCACTGACTTCGCCAGAAGATAAAATAAGTACCTGCGGTATTTTGAGCTTTTGTAGCTCAAGTAGGCTGTCTTCGTCACCACCGCTCATTAATTCACGCCAGTTTGACTGCTCTAATAAGTTATCTTGTGCCCAGGCTAAATCATCAAGGTTAAGAGTGAGCTTAAAGCGTTCATCAACCTTAATTGGGGCAAACAATTTTTCACGGTCAAACGTAACCCACTTATCACCGTCAAAAACTAAAAATTCAAATGTATCTTGGTCAAGATGAAAACCCAGCTCAACCTGATTTAAAATCGCAAACTCAGACGCCATATTAATCGTAGTATGTAATCTGAGCGCTTGTTTTTCGAGTTCTTCTTCAGCACCACCATCAAAACTGTAGGCAACCATTTTGGTGACAAAACCAATCACCACGAGCACCATTAATATTTCGATGAGGCTAAACCCTTTCGCGTGCTTAGCACGGCCAGCCAAACGCAAACGACCAAGGCTTACCATAATAGTAAGCCTTGATGTGTATAAGCTTTGTTCAGTTGGCTGAATTTAGGCATTATTACTTTTCTTCATCCCAGTTACCGATGTCATCATCAGTACCTGCTTCACCATCAGGACCCATTGAGAAGATATCAATTTTACCAACTTCTCCAGGGCTGATTAGCTGGTAAGGGTTACCCCATGGATCTTCTGGTAATTTCTCAAGGAAACCGCCATCAGGAAAACGCTTTGGAATTGGCTCAATGCTTGTTTTATTTACTAGCGCTTCTAAGCCTTGCTCTGTGGTTGGATACGCTTTGTTTTTAAGCTTGTATAAGCTTAACGCATCTTCAATTTGTTGAATATCTAAGTGCGCTTTATCGATTGCAGCTTCTTCTTGCTGACCCATGATATTTGGCGCCACAATTGACATGATCATACCGATGATAACCAGTACTACCATGACTTCTAGTAATGAGAAACCTGACTGTTTGTTCACAAAAATACCTCTAACTTTCTTCAAAAATTTATTATAGAGCGGCAGTGTTAGCTGCTAATTGCTCTAGTGTTCCCTAATTTAAAGACCTACAGCCTTATTCATTGCCATAATCGGCTGTAGTATTGCCATAACAATAAACAATACAATTACCGCCATTGAAGCAATCATCGCGGGCTCTAATAGTTTCAGAGACACGTTTACCATGCTCTCAAACTCACGATCTTGGTTATTTGCAGCACGCTCAAGCATTTGCTCAAGTTCACCTGATTTTTCACCACTGGCTATCATGTGCAGCATCATAGGTGGGAAAAGTTTGGTTTGCTGAAGTGAAGCACGAAGACTCGCCCCTTCACTCACACGTGTTGCAGCATCTTGCACTGACTTTTTCATTTTTTCGTTAGCCAGTACACCACCTGAGATACGCATCCCTTCAAGTAGTGGCACTGAGCTTGACGATAAAATACTTAAAGTTCGAGCAAAACGCGCCGTATTAACACCGCGTGCTACCTTACCAATGCCCGGTAAATGCAGCACTTTTTCGTCATACCAGTAACGAATATGCGGCTGCTTAAGCGCTTGCTTAATGGCCACAGCTAACACAGTTATAATGACTAAACTAATAAACCAGTAGTTTTGCACAAAATTACTGGCAGCCATTACCCATTCGGTAGTCCAGGGTAATACTTGTTTTGATTTTTCGAAGGTCTTCAAGATTTTTGGTACCACAGTACCTAACAATACAGAGACAATCGCAATAGCAAATACCACCAGAATGGTTGGATAAACCATTGCCTGTGTGATTTGACTACGCATATGCTGACGTTGTTCCGTGTAATCAGCTAAACGATTTAAAACTTGGTCTAGGTGACCTGATTTTTCACCGGCTGCCACCATGGCACGGTACAAGTCATCAAATACATGCGGAAACTCACTCATGCCATCTGCTAAGGTATAACCTTCAACAACCTTTGAACGTACAGCCATCAGCATACGTTTTAAACGCGGCTTTTCACACTGCTCAGCCACCGCCATGACAGCCCCTTCAACAGGTAATGCTGACTGGATTAAGGTTGCGAGCTGACGAGTGATTAATGCTAAATCTGAAGTCGAAATTTTTGGTTTAAAGAAGCTACCAAATAAAGAGCTCTTTGCCCCAGTAGTTTGCTTTTCGCCTTCTGCAGCAGCAACAACTTCTAAAGGCATTAAACCTTGATCGCGCAAAGTTTGGCGGATTTGCTTTACCGTATCGGCTTCAAGAATGCCTTTTTTCTCTTTACCTCTGCCATCAAGGGCACGGTATTCAAATGCTGCCATGATTAACCTTCCTCACGTGTTACACGCAAGACTTCTTCTAAGGTAGTGCGACCTGCAAGTACGCGATTACAGCCATCTTGGCGAATACTTGGGCTATGTTTACGAATGTACTTCTCAACACTTTGTTCGCCTTTACCGCTGTGGATCATTTCACGAATTGTTTCATCAACAACCAGCAACTCATGAATACCCGTACGACCGCGATAACCATTAAAGTTACACTCTTCACAACCAACTGCACGATAAATTGTTGGCGGTTCAGCAGGATTGACACCTAATAACTGGCACTCGCGCTCATCAGCAATGTGACCTTCTTTACAGCTATTACATAAAGTACGTACAAGACGTTGTGACAATACACCGAGTAACGATGATGACAGTAAGAAAGGCTCTACACCCATATCTTCCATACGCGTGATAGCACCAGCAGCTGTATTAGTATGCAGTGTCGACATAACCAAGTGACCGGTTAATGACGCTTGCACACCAATTTGTGCTGTTTCAAGATCACGGATCTCACCGACCATTACAACGTCAGGGTCTTGACGAAGGATGGCACGTAAACCTCGGGCAAAGGTCATATCTACCTTGGTATTTACCTGAGTTTGACCAATACCTGGTATCTCGTACTCGATTGGATCTTCAACAGTAAGAATATTGCGGTCTCGTGAGTTGATTTGGCTCATGCCCGCATACAAGGTGGTACTTTTACCAGAACCCGTAGGACCGGTTACTAAGATAATACCGTGTGGCTTACTGATTAAATCAGCAAACAATTCACGGTTACGCTCAGTCATACCTAAATCTTCTAGATTCAGGCGCGCGTTGTTTTTATCAAGTAGACGTAGCACAACACGCTCACCAAAGCTTGATGGCATCGTCGATACACGCACATCAACGGCACGACCAGCAATACGTAAACTAATACGACCATCTTGCGGTATACGTTTTTCAGCAATATCTAGTTTTGCCATAACCTTAATACGCGACACTAACAGTGAAGCGAGTTTACGGTTCGGCTTTAATACTTCTTTTAATACACCATCAACCCTAAAGCGAATTACTAGCTCTTGCTCGAAGGTTTCGATATGAATATCTGAAGCACCTTCTTTAATTGCTTCGCTCAGCATCGCATTGATCAGCTTGATGATTGGCGCATCGTCATCACCAGCTAGTAGATCTTCAGTTTGCGGTAATTCATCTGCAAGCGAGAATAAATCAACCTCGTTGCCGATATCTTCCATCATTTGCTGTGTTTCAGAACTATCACGCTGATAAGAAGCTTCAAGCAACAGCTCAAATTTGTCATCAGGTAATTGTTCTAGCGAAAAACCATGACCCGCAATACGGCGTACTTCAAGTAAAGCATCAACATCTAACTCACCGCGATAATACACAGTCCAGTTATCCTGATCTTTACTCAATAATACGCCTGTACGACGCGCGTACGAGAATGGCAAACGCTTGGTTGGCAAGCTAACAAGATCATCGCTTGTTAGTAGCTCATCATGACTTGCCGGCACTTCTGACGCTAGCTCATCATTGATTTCTGTAATTGCATTAGTCATCGTTGCGCTCATTCGCGTTTTGTTGTTTTAGGTACTCTTCGTACGTTGGCGGTAATATCAAGGCATCATTCCATTCAGGAAGAATTGGTGCATCCGTCAACGGCATTAAATCAATACCATCTTCTTTTTGCTTGTGTTGTTCGCCACGAATAAAGTTATATTTCGAGTGGCTCAATTTATTCATGCTGATACCATCGCGTACAATGGTAGGACGAATAAATACAATCAGGTTACGCTTGCGCTTACTCGTGCTGGTTGAGCGGAATAAATGACCAAGTACCGGAATATCACCTAATAATGGTACTTTAGAAACACTTTCTTGCACGTCTTCATCAATCAAGCCGCCAAGTACAACCATGCCGCCATCATCAGCCATAACCGTAGTTTTAATAGCGCGTTTGTTTACTGAAATATCAACCGCAGTCGCACCACTTACACTTGAAACCTCTTGTTCAATCGTTAATTGAACTGCTGAGCCATCATTGATTTGTGGTGTTACTTTCAGTTTCACACCCACTTCTTGACGTTCAACTGTTTGGAATGGGTTAGCGTTATTTGAGCCTGTTTGCGAACCTGTGATAATAGGTACTTCTTGACCAACAATCATTGATGCTTCTTCGTTATCCATGGTCGTTACAGACGGCGTAGCAAGAATATTAGAGTTAGTGTCCGTTGAAACAGCTTGGATAATTGCACCCCAGTCATTTTTAACAATACCCATTGCTAGACCATTAATACCACCAAGTAGTGAAGCAAGTGCTGTTAAGTCACCTTCTTGTGTTTCAGAGGTACTTGTCACAGTGCCAGTTTCAGTACCGACTACCGTGCCTTCAATCGTTTTATCACGCGCTTGTTCAGCAGCAACAGCTAACGAACCAACAGGTACTGTGGTGCCATTGTTGAACTGCATCATGCCGCCTTGCTCTGAAATCCACTGTAAGCCTAAGTTGATACCATCGGCTTCTAACACCTCAACGATAATAGCTTCAACTAAAACCTGAGCACGACGAACATCAAGACGTTCAATAACTTGCTCAAGCGAACGCATGGTGTCAGGCTGTGCAGTGATTACGAGTGAGTTTGAATCTGGGTGTGCTTCAATGCTTGTTTCGTTTTGATTACGTGAGCGAGTTTTTGTTGCACCGCCTTGCGCGTCTTCTGCTAATGTCTTGCTTACGCCCTGCAATACTTTTACAAGGTCTTCTGCTTTGGCGTAATTAAGATAGATAACCTTTGTATTACCTTGGTTTTCTAGCTCACCATCTAAACGGCTAATCAATTCAACAGCACGTGTACGCGCTTGTGCTTCACCACTGACAATCACACTGTTAGTACGACCATCAGCAACAACTTTAGGGATTAAAAACTCAGGAACACTCCCTTTGCCACCATCTTTGTAAATATTCTCAACAACCGACACTACATCGTCAGCGGTAGCAAATTTAAGTTTTACGATATCAACACGCTTATCACCGGCTTGGTCAACCGAACGAATGATTTCAACTAAACGGTTAACTGACGCGGCATGACCGGTCAACATCATCACGTTTGCTGCATTGAAGTTAGCAACGTGGCCGCCATCTTTTTGATCACTAAATTGACGAACTAGAGGGCCAAGCTCTTGTACGCTTACATTTTTAACACGTACAACACGTGTCACCATCATATCGCCACTGGCTTGGTTATCTTCAGTGATCAGCGGTACGTTCGACTTTTTAGCGTCAGAACTTTTTTCAATTTTGATAATACCGTTATCCATCTCTACAGCTGAATAACCATAAACCTCAAGTACATTTAAAAAGAACTGGTAATAAAGCTTCTCGTCCATTAGCTCGTAGCTGCGCACATTGACTTTACCGCGCACATTCGGGTCAATAATGACAGTTTTATTTAGATTTTTACCAACGATATTAATAAATTCATTAATATCAGTGCCTTTAAAATTAGCCGCATACTCAACAGCAGATACTGAAAGCGATAATCCTGTTAATAAAAAAAGCGCTGCATATTTAGCTAACCCTTTTTTGATTTTTGTGAGGTGTAGCGCGTGAACCATTCTATAAAAACTCCAAAGCTAGTTATTGCAGGCTAAATTGCACATCAATTTGCTCACCATCGCGTTCGATAGTGATACTTGCGTCAGTACTATTTCGTAATTCGTTTATTGCTGACATTGCCTGTTTCAAATCATTTAATTGATAGCCATTAATCGCAATAGCTAAATCATTATTCATTAGTCCCATCTGCTTGAATAGAGCAGGATCTTTACCTGGGCTTAAGCGATAACCCACTAACTCGCCATCAACCATCGCTTGAGAGACGCGAATGTAGTCAAATAGTTTACCGGGATCGTCTAATACTTCTTCACGCGTTTCGAGAAGAGCTTCTTTTACATCTTCATCTTCAGTCGCATTTATTTCATTATTTTCTACAAGCTGAGGACCAGCTGTTAACTCTGACTCATCACGTTCTGCCAATACAGGCATAGAGACTTTTTTAGTAAAGTCGAGGCCATCCAGCATTAAAGTTTCAAAGCGGCCGCTTACATCTAAAATTACTCGGTCAGGTAATACTTGAGCAAGCTTGGCACGAGTGCCTTTAATTGCATCATCGACAACATAGGTTTCTTGCTTGCCTTGAGATTCAATAATAGCAAGACCCGCTTGATCATTTTGGCTGACCGCAACAATACCAGTTAGGTTAATACTTAGACGTGTTTCAGGGGCGTTGTTAATGACTTGATTTTGTTTCGCGGCAGGTTTCTTAGTTTCGACAACAACTTTGCCGAATAGATTTTGTTCAATAATTTGGCGAGAGCTGACTGTCTCAACTCGTTTAGCCATGCTGTTAACACCGGTTACTGGCAGTGCTCTTGTATCGGGTTCTGGCCACACAAGCCAAAACAGTTTAGATGACAAAAAAGCAATGTAAACAACAACTAACAGCACTACAAATGCACTTAGCTTGGCATGAGGTAAGCCGTTTAAAAACTGTTTAACTTGTTGTAAGTGTTGATCCATAAACTCTATTTCTTATTTTAATTTACTGCTTGATAGCTGGCCTATAGTACCTTTTCATTTTTCATTCAACAAGCGCACGTATATTAAACTTTGTAAACAAGGTAATTTCGACAAACAGGGGCTGCAAGGAATAACTATGACTATTTCTTTGTGATTAAGTTTCATGGTAAATTTTGCCTATATATAAGCAGCTTTAAAAGAGCACAATTGTGTCAAAAGGTAACACTCAAAAGTCGCAAGACAAACAAGACGAATTAAGCGTGCGCCTTGATAAATGGTTATGGGCTGCCCGCTTTTATAAAACCCGCTCAATAGCACGAGACATGGTGCAAGGCGGCAAAGTACATTATAATGGACAACGTACCAAGCCCAGCAAAATTGTCGAAGTAGGTGCAGTGGTAAAACTGCTACAAGGGGTCGACGAAAAGGTTGTGACAATCGAAAAGATCCTTGAAAAACGTCAAGGTGCCCCCATTGCACAAACCTTATATCAAGAAACTCAAGCTAGTATTGAGAAACGCGAAGCAAATGCTATCGCCCGAAAGAACAACAGCTTCTTTGCTCCACATCCTGATCGTAAACCAGATAAGAAGCAAAGACGTGAACTGTTAAAAATGAAATCAAGTTAGGTAATGCAACTCATGCAACAAGATTTACTTCATCGTTATATATTTGATCAGCTCGATGTACGTGGCGAACTCGTACAAATTGAAAACACTTATCAAGAGATGATCGCAAACCATAATTACCCAGCACCTGTGCAAACCTTATTAGGTGAACTACTTGTTGCTACCTGCTTATTAACAGCTACTTTAAAGTTTGAAGGCGAAATTGCCGTTCAACTACAAGGCGACGGCCCTGTTAAATATGCAGTAATTAATGGTGACGATAAACAAAACATGCGAGGCATCGCACGTCTACAAGGTGAAGTAACCGGTAGCTCAATAAAAGACTTAATTGGTAATGGCTATATGGTTATTACAATTACGCCAACTAAAGGTGAGCGATACCAAGGTATTGTACCGTTAGAGCACGATAGCTTAGATAAATGCCTTGAAAACTATTTTGAGCAATCGGAACAGTTAAAAACACGTCTTTGGTTTGCGACTGAAGTAACAGCAGACACAGCCAAAGCTGCAGGCTTATTCTTGCAAGTATTACCTGTAAATAAAGATAAATCAGTTGAAGACTTCACTCATCTTGAAGCAATCAGTAACACGATTAAAGATGAAGAGTTACTAGGTTTAGATGCCAACACTGTGCTGACTCGACTTTACCATGAAGATAATCCTCAGTTATTCGAACCACAGTCTATTAGCTTCCATTGTGGCTGTAGCAGAGACAAAACAATTGCTGCATTAGTAAATGTAGGTCAAGACGAATTACTTGCCGACGTGCAAGCAAATGGTGAAGTAAAAATTAGCTGTCATTATTGCTTAAAAGATTACATCTTTAACGAGCAAGATATTAAAGCCATATTTAATTAATACACCATAATAAATATTATTATATTAAAAGCCGCCATCAGTGCGGCTTTTTTATTAAAAAAAATATCAAAACTAATGATACCGGTGTCATGAAAAAGCGCCATTTTATGACACCGGTATCATTGAAATTATTCATGTTTTTTGCCAAATATATGCCTTTTTAAGCCCTTCAGACACTCGAATATCCCTAATCCTTCTGTTACTATTATTTTAGCAAAAGGGAAAACTAAGAACCCCAGAGCTATCCCGTTCAATCTCTCACAATTTAGGTATAAACATGACTGCAAACGCTACTAGTTTTGTTGATCTTACAGCAGCTGAACTTGTCGAACACGCTATTCGTCGTGGCGAAGGGACTCTAGCCGCTAATGGTGCTTTTGTTGCTAAAACCGGTGTACGCACTGGCCGCTCTCCAAAAGATCGTTTTATTGTTCAAGAGCCAAGCACTGAAAACGAAATCCAATGGGGCAACGTAAACCGCCCATTCGATGCAGACAAGTTTGATGCGTTATGGGCCCGTGTAGAAGAACACGTGAAAAGCAACGACCACTTCATCTCTCACCTAGAAGTTGGCGCTGATCCTGAGCACTATTTACCAGTTGTAGTTACAACAGAAACTGCATGGCATCATATTTTTGCCAAAAACATGTTTATCGAACCTCAAACATACAATACTGCTGACTTCCCTGAGTGGCAGGTAATGAATGTACCTTCATTTGTATGTGACCCAGAGCGTGATGGCACTAACAGTGACGGCACTGTAATCATCAACTTCGCACAACGTAAAGTACTACTAGCTGGTATGCGCTACGCAGGCGAAATGAAGAAATCAATGTTCTCTGTACAAAACTTCCTACTTCCTGCAAAAGGTGTATTACCAATGCACTGCTCTGCAAACGTAGGTGAAGCAGGCGACACTGCGTTATTCTTCGGTCTATCAGGTACAGGTAAAACAACATTATCTGCAGATCCTACTCGTTTCCTTATTGGTGATGACGAGCACGGTTGGGCACCTGGTAGCGTATTTAATATCGAAGGTGGTTGTTACGCTAAATGTATCGATCTTTCACAAAAGAACGAACCAGTTATTTGGAATGCAATTCGCTTCGGTACAATCTTAGAAAACGTGGTACTTGACGAAAATCGTGTACCAGATTTCCATGATACAAGCCTGACACAAAATAGCCGCGCAGCTTACCCGCTTGAGCACGTTGAAAAACGTAAAGTAGAAAACCGTGCTGGCGAGCCAAAAGCCGTTGTGTTCTTAACATGTGACGTAAGTGGTGTATTACCACCAGTTTCAGTACTAACTGAAGAAGCTGCTGCATACCACTTCTTAAGTGGTTACACTGCGAAAGTAGGTTCAACTGAAATCGGTTCAACAAGCGACATCGAGTCTACGTTCTCAACATGTTTCGGTGCTCCGTTCTTCCCACGTCCTGCTGGCGTTTATGCAGAACTTCTAATGAAGCGTGTACGTGAATTCGGCGCTAAAGTATACCTAGTTAACACAGGTTGGACAGGTGGCCCTTACGGTACTGGTCAACGCTTCGATATCCCGACTACACGTGCTGTAGTTGATGCAATCGTATCAGGTAAACTGGCAGATGTTGAAACTCAACACATCGACGTTCTAAACCTAGATGTACCAGTTGCAGTTCCAGGTGTAGACAGCCAACTTCTTAACCCAATCAACACATGGGAAGATAAAGAGAAGTACGCAGAATACGCAAACAAGCTAGCTTCTGACTTCACTGAAAACTTTGCTAAATACGATGTTTCAGAAGCAATCAAATCAGCAGGTCCAAAAGCTTAATATCAAGCTTACCCTCAGATTAAGAAACGCCAGCTATATGCTGGCGTTTTTGTTTTTGGAGGATGAGTTAATGAGTTACAAGTTGCGAGAGTAAAGTTAGCGAGGGGAAAGTTTGAAGGTTTGGCGTAGGTTGGGTAGAGCGGAGCGAAACCCAACACATCACAGAGCTTTCAGCCTTCAGCGATCAGCCGATAGGTCGAGGTTCTAGGCTCTAGGCTCTAGGCTCTAGGCAAAGTGTACTTGTAGGAGATGTATGGACTCCTCCCCCAAATATAGTGAGTACGGTATAAAGAAATTGGACAATTACTTTTACCAATAAGGA
>NZ_BRCZ01000022.1:0-22228 GCF_023708065.1 Pseudoalteromonas sp. NCCP-2140
ACCGTATACTTTTGCAAGTACGTTAGTGATTGCTGCTGTTAGAGTTGTTTTACCGTGGTCAACGTGGCCGATTGTACCAACGTTTACGTGCGGTTTTACGCGTTCAAACTTTTCTTTTGCCATGACGGAACCTATCAGTTTTGTGTATCTAGATTACATATGAAAATAATCCACCGAGGGTAGATTAATTTAATTTTTTCAAATTTCAAATAGTTTTTTCTGACAGATAAAGGAAGAAATTAAGATGAGTTCTCGATACTGGTGCTGATAGGCAGATTTGAACTGCCGACCTCACCCTTACCAAGGGTGCGCTCTACCAACTGAGCTATATCAGCAACACCAGAAGTCTGGAGCGGGCAGCGGGAATCGAACCCGCATCATCAGCTTGGAAGGCTGAGGTAATAGCCATTATACGATGCCCGCATAGGAACCTGTTCTTAAACTACCTCTAACCGTCAAGAATAAAGTGGTGGAGGGAGCTGGATTCGAACCAGCGAAGGCTGAGCCGTCAGATTTACAGTCTGATCCCTTTGGCCGCTCGGGAACCCCTCCACGAAAATTCTTTACTAAGTCACTTCCGGTAAAAGGAAAGTGGTGCCGACTATCCGAGTTGAACGGATGACCTACTGATTACAAGTCAGTTGCTCTACCAACTGAGCTAAGTCGGCACTGCTTTAGTACGGGGCGAGATTCTAAGGTAAGGTTTATTGTGATGCAACCATAAAATTAAAAAAAATGTGAATTTATGTGTTAAACGCTCACTATTCAGGCAAAAACCCGTATTTTTACTGCTTTATAGCTAATTCACGCCAATAATTCAGTCCTTTAAACACGAGCAAGCTGTCAAACTTAGCATCTATATATGTATCTGCTAACAATTTGCCATAACCACCAGCAAATAATAACTGACAACCTTGTTGGTTAAGATGTTGTTTTGCTTGCTCGATTGCACCGAGAGTAGCAACCATAGCACCATTTTTTAGGCCATTTGGCGTATTACGCCCTAACTCAGTAGTGAATGGAGTTTGCTCATCATCAAACACACGTTGCGTATTTTGGGTAAGTGATGAGGTCATTAAATCAAGGCCAGGTAAGATCCAGCCTCCTAGATGCGCGCCTTCTTTATTAAGCACATCAATTGTCGTTGCTGTACCGGCATCGATAATAATGCAGTTTTGCTCGGGATATTCTACATACGCAGCGATCACAGCGAGCCAGCGATCAATTCCTAGGTTTTTAAACTGCTGATAGGCACAAGTTAACATAGCGAGTTTAGCGGTCACCTCTGCTTCAAAGTAAGGAACAGAATGTTGCTGCGCCTGTGCTAATAACGGTTTAAGTAGCTCTGTGCTACCTACGCAGGCATAGACCAGCTCTGTTATTTTTGACCAAGGTAAATTGCTGAGTTCACAGGTTTGGTAATCCTTGCCATCAAATAAAACGGCTTTAATTGCGGTATTGCCAACATCCACTAATAGTTTCATAGCTCAGCCTTACGTAATGAAATTTCACCACCATAATAACTTTTCACTTCGCCATCTTGACGAATACGTACGCCACCTTGGTTATCAATCCCTTCGCAAATACCACGCCAGCTACGATGACCCGTATTGAGCTCAACACACTCGCCAGCAAATGCATTTAATTGATTCCACTGTAGATACATATCGTTTAAACCTGATTGCTGATACTGAGCTAAACGTTTTTCTAAATAAAAGCATAAATAGGCCACCAGCTTGTTTTTATCTAACCCCTGCACATGCTGACTTAAGTCAGTCCATGCTTGATCTATGTGCTGGCTAACACTTTCTGGCATATGTAAATTGATACCTATACCTATTACAAGCTGACAAGGACCTTGTGGTTGGCCGTCAAGTTCAACTAATACGCCCGCTAATTTTTCACGGTTTAAGTAGATATCATTTGGCCACTTAAGCTCTACATCTAATTGATATAAGGCTTTAAGCGTATCGTAAACAGCAAGCCCAACTGCAATAGATACCCCCATAGCAGCTTGCAAACCATCATCCAAACGCCAAAAGTAACTAAAGTATAAGTTTGCACCAAACGGAGATTGCCAAACGCGCCCACGGCGCCCTCTTCCCGCTTGCTGCATTTCTGCAACTAATACGCTTCCAGATGGCAGTGATACTTCTGTTTGCAAACGGCGCATTAACTCACTGTTGGTTGAGTCAATAATAGGCTGCACTTCAACATTAGCGGTGCTGCCACCTAACTCATTATAATGCAGACCGATCTTTTCTTTGTTCAGTAAGCCTGCACTATTATTTAGACAATACCCTTTACCCGTAACCTTAAATATATCGAGCCCCATCTCCTGCAAAGAGTGAATATGTTTACCCACTGCTGCACGGCTAATACCGAGCTGCTCGCCCAATTGCTGACCAGAAATAAAACCACCGGTATTTAGAGCTTGTAGAATAGCGAGCTTATTTCCATCTGGCGCTTTCATTATGAAGCTCCCAATTCAATGTGGCATTCATGTTCAGCATTGATCAGGCGTACTTCATGCTGTAAAGCAATCTGATATTTATGCCAAACCTGTTGTTGTACATGCTTTACCATGGCAATTAAGTCATCACCTGTACTATTACCGTGGTTTACTAGCACTAAAGCTTGCTGCTGATGCACTTCAATACCTGCGACCTTAAAGCCTTTTAACCCAGCTTGCTCAATCAACCACCCCGCCGCAACTTTATGATGCTCAGCATCCACAAAGTAATGAGGTAGTTCTGGGTACTGTTTTAAAAGTAACGCAAGTTGCTCATTACTGATCACTGGGTTTTTGAAAAAACTGCCCGCATTAGCAAGTTCACTGGGGTTTGGTAGTTTGCTATTTCTGGTTGTGATGATTTGCTCAAATACCTGTTGTGGAGAGGGTTCTGAAAGCTGTTGCAATGGTCCATAACTCAGTACTGGCTGCCATTTTTTAGGTAGCAGTAACCCTACTTGGGTGATTACAGCTTTATTCTTCAGTGCATGCTTGAAGATAGAGTCACGATAGCCAAATTGGCATTCGCCTTTAGTTAAGCGCTTTATGGTTTTGGTGGCAATATCAAAGTATTCGACATAACTCACAAACTTTTCAAGCTCTACACCGTAAGCACCTATATTTTGCACTGGTGCAGCACCAACAGTCCCAGGTATTAAAGCAAGGTTTTCAAGCCCAGGCATGTCATTAGCAATAGTCATAGCAACTAATTGGTGCCAGTTTTCTCCGGCTGCAATGTGCAATAAAAAGCCATCGCTTTGCTGCTCTATATCTATGCCCTTCGTATTCATGTGGATCACAGAACCTTGGTAGTCAGATAAAAACACCGTATTACTGCCTTCACCTAAAATACAAAATGGCCCAGAAAAGTCTGTGCTTAAAAGCTGATTCACTTCATCAATTTGATAAAAATGCTGGCATTGGCTTGGCAAAGAAAAGGTATGAAAAGATTGCAGGGACTGAGCCACAAAACGCCTCAAAGGTTACCGGTAACTAATCGCATTAGTGTAACCTATCGTCGCAAAATACGCATTAGATTGTAAAAATCACTCAACCCACTGCACTAATCATGTTATAAAACGGGCTCTTTTTCATTTCCGTTCCAGGGTTATTATGAAGTTTAAACCATTACTTTTAAGTCTTGCTATGGCCGGTGCTTGCTCTCAAGCAACTGCAGATGCAATCAGCCAGCACACTTACGCAAACTTAGATGACGTAACAACCACTCACCTACTACTAGATTTAGATGTTGATTTTGATGACAAACAACTAGAAGGTTTTGTTGAGCACACGCTAGATTGGCACAATGCAACAAGCAAAACACTGGTGCTTGATACTCGCGATTTAGATATCGACAAAGTAATGTATCAAGATCAAAAAGGCAGCTGGCACAAAGCTGACTTCACCCTTGCTGCACGTGATGACGTGAAGGGCTCAAAATTAACAATTAAATTTAAAAGCCAAGCGGTAAAAGCACGTATTTACTACAACAGCCGCCCAGAAGCTTCAGGTTTACAGTGGTTAACACCAGAACAAACTGCCAGTAAATCACACCCATTTATGTACAGCCAATCACAAGCAATTCATGCTCGTAGTTGGATCCCAGTACAAGATACGCCAGCAATGCGCGTAACCTACTCGGCACGTATTCACACTCCTAAAGACATTCGTGCGGTAATGAGTGCTGATAACAAAGATGCACTTTATAAAGATGGCGATTATCTATTTAATATGCCACAACCAATTTCGCCATACTTAATCGCAATTGGTGCAGGTAATTTAGAATTTAAAGCCATGTCTAAGCAAACGGGTATCTTTGCTGAGCCAACAATTTTAGATGCATCAGTTGCTGAGTTTAACGACACACAAGCGATGATCGATAAAACTAACGCGATGTATGGCGAATACGCATGGGGTCGTTATGACTTATTAATGCTACCGCCAAGCTTCCCATTTGGTGGCATGGAAAACCCACGTTTATCATTCATCACACCAACGGTTGTTGCTGGCGATAAAAGCTTAGTAAACCTAATTGCTCACGAGCTTGCTCACTCTTGGTCTGGTAACTTAGTAACCAATGCGACTTGGGAAGACTTATGGCTAAACGAAGGTTTCACGTCTTACGTTGAAAACCGCATTATGGAAGAAGTGTTTGGCCGTGACCGTGCAGTTATGGAGCAAGCGCTTGATGCAGCCGGCTTACGTGCATTACTTAAAACTCTGCCAGCACCAGATACGCGTCTTAACTTAAAACTTAATGGCCGCGATCCTGATGATGCATTTAGCTCGGTGCCTTACACTAAAGGCCAACTTTTCTTAATTTATTTAGAAAACAAATTTGATCGTGATAAGTTTGACCCATTCGTAAAAGCTTACTTTGACCAATTTGCGTTTAAGTCTCTTACAACAGCGCAATTTGTTACTTACTTAAAAGCTAACTTGATCGAAAAATATCCAGGCGTTGTGAGCATGGATAAAGTTAATGAGTGGATCTTTGAGCCTGGTTTACCAAGCGATGCACCTAATCCAACCTCTGATGCCTTCGATAAAGTTGATGCTGTAACCAAAACATGGTTAAACGGTGAGATCAGTGCAGCCCAGTTACCAACAGCGGATTGGTCAGTTCACGAGTGGCTACACTTTTTGAATAACCTACCTCGCGATTTAAGCATCGAAAAAATGACTGAACTTGATAATCAATTCAACCTAACACAGTCAACTAATGCAGAGCGTGCTTTCGCATGGTTTATGCTAGCGGTAGGTAATGGTTATCAACCAATTTACCCAGCGCTTGATGAACACCTATCAGGCATCGGTCGTCGTAAATTAATTGTGCCACTATATAAAGCACTTATTAAAAACGGTAAAAAAGACTGGGCGCATGATGTGTACTTAAAAGCACGTCCGGGTTACCACCCACTTGCACAAGGTACTGTTGACGACTTATTTGCAAAGTAAGTCATCAAACACAAAAAAGGCGCTGCAATCAGCGCCTTTTTTAATTATTTTATTAGTTACTTACTTTTTGTAAGAACGCACGGCGCTCTTCAGGGCTTGCTTGTTGCCACCAAAACTCAAGCATCGCAGCCGCACTTGGCGTATTTTTCAAACCCGCTTGTCCGCCGGGTACTTTTGCAGGCAATTTGACAGGGATTGCAGTCGCAGGCTTGTTGCTTGTACTTGTAGCAGCAACTGGGGCACTGGCTACAGCTTGTACAGGCGCGCTAGCTGCACGATAGCTCACTATCGATAGCGGCACAGCAAGTTCACTGCCCTTGGCTTTTAAGCTCACTTGCGGTGATTCAGCAAACACTTCTGCCGCAACAGCATTACTGGCACGATTAAACACTAGGTCATAGTCTTTGCCACTCTCTACCGTAAGCTCAACCCAAAATGGCTCTGACTCAACAACTTGATGGTCATCATAACCTTGCTCGTAAAGATCGGTATATTTCATCTTCACTTGGTAAGTACCAGGGGCAAGCTCAACATCGTCAACACGACTGAAAAACGACTGTTCAATTAGGCGCTCTCCAACTTGTAAGGGTACAAACTCTTCGGGAAAGTGAATAGTCTCAGCTACACTGCTGAAACTATTAAATAGCATTAACGCACTACTCAGTAATACTAACTTACGCATGTTCACTCCTTGGTTGTTCAACTTGCGGCAGTTTCAGTTTGACACTGCAAATAAAGTTTGTCATTAGTGGGCGGTCATTTAACCACATTTATAAGAGAGCTAAGTATGAGCCAAGAGACTATTTTTACAAAGATTATTAACCGAGAGATCCCAGCTGATATTGTTTATGAGGACGAACTATCTTTAGCTTTTAAAGATATTAACCCACAAGCCCCTTTTCATGTGTTGATCATTCCAAAAACACCAATAGCGACTATTAATGATGTTACAGAAGAAAATTCAGCTTTAGTCGGTCACTTATATGTAGTTGCAGCAAAACTCGCTAAACAATTTGGCTTTAGTGAAGACGGATTTCGCGTCGTAATGAACTGTAATGACCACGGCGGACAAACTGTGTACCATATACACCTACACATGTTAGCAGGTAAAGAAATGGGCTGGCCTCCATATCAGGACAAGAAAAAAACAGCAATCTAATACTTTGATATGTAAACAACTGTAAAAAGTAGAACAAATATATTATTTTTAGCTATAATGAATATATATCAGTTAGTTAACATATTGCGATTAGTTAACTAACTGTAATTTTTGACACAAAACAGACACAAACTGTACTTTTCCTGCACAACTCTCAGAAATTTCTAATACGAAAGGGGTGGATTGCGTGATAGGATTTAACTGTCAACTTTATTCAAGAGTGTATATATATGAGTAGTTCAGCCTTTTTATTATTAGATCCAGAGCCAATTAACACTATTGGCATTAACGTATTAGAGCCATTGTTAAAAACACAAGGACTGGCAGTGACATCTGGTACTGATATCTCTGAAGTACCAGAAGGAACACGCTTGTTATTTATTGAAACGTCAAGCACAGATCCGTGGGGCAAGTTAAAAGAGCAGCTAGTTAATTTACGATTGAAATGCGATATCGTGCTGTTTAACTTAGATGAGAACCCTGAACTTGCAAACCGTGCTCTATTAAGTGGTATTCGTGGTGTGTTTTACACAACAGATAATGCTGATGTGTTAATGAAAGGCATTCGTTTATTACTTGAAGATCAACTATGGTATCGCCGCGACATCATGTGTAATGCACTAAATCGTATGTTGCAGTTCAATAAAGACGCACTCCACAAATTGACAGATGGTGACATCGAACCGGTTAAACTTACTAAACGTGAAAAAGCAATTATCTCACTAATGAGTAAAGGTTCGAAGAATAAAGAAATTGCTGAAGACTTAAGCATCAGCCCACATACAGTTAAAACTCACTTATATAGTGCATTTAGAAAAACTAAATGTCGTAACCGTATCGAGCTATTGTCTTGGGCACAGCAGAATATTCCAGACGAAATTCGCTAAACTAAACAAAACATCCTACAAGTTAAAACAGACGCAGCCGCGTCTGTTTTTGTTTCTGGTTGCTAAACACTGTAATTGACTTTATGCTCAAACTGATTGCAAAACACCGGAAATACAATGCTCGACTCAGCCACTTTATATTACGCCAGTGCTGCCATGATGGCAGTGATGACTCTTCTTAATTACCTTACATGGCGAACCAATAATAATACTCCGGGCACCTTACTCTATATTTTCTACCCTCTAGTGATGTTTGCATCGGTAATGAGTTTTGCACTGCATGGTCATATCAATAATATTGCCAGTGTTGCTATCGCAAACACCCTACTCTTTAGTGCTTCCATTATTCATGTACTTGCGATTTGCCAATTTTTAAATGCCAAATGCGTTGGCTTTAAAACCTTTGTTGCAATCACGGTGGTGCTCGCGATTACCATGATTTACTTTGCCACTGATAGCACAGAGTTACGAAGTCGAATTTTAGTTTCAGATCTTCAGCATATAGTTGAAGCCTTGTTTTTACTGGCATTATTTATTCGAAATGGCCGTAAAAGTTATCCTAATGGCAGCATTGTCTACATTTTAATTCTCAGCATTATTCTGGCTATATTTACAGGCCGAACCTTAATGATGGGAGATGTCACAACTGCTAACCTACTTTCTGCAAATTGGTTTAGTATCACTTTATTCATCAATGGTGTTATTGCGCCGATGTTTTATGCAACTGGTATGGCACTATTATGTAATGAACGCCGCGAACAAAACCTCAATCAGCTAGCTGAAAAAGCACACAAAGACTTAGAAATTCGTGGTTTATTCTTATCAACAATTAGCCATGAAATACGTACGCCATTAAATGGCATTTTAGGTAGTGCACAGCTAATCATGAACCAGTCGAGTGACCCTCGTGACAAACCTTATTGCGAAGCAATCATTAACTCAGCTGAGTCACTAAACTTACTGGTAGATAAAGTACTCGACTACGCCAGCCTAGATCAGCGTGATGAAGCGCTCTACGAAGAAGACGTCGAGTTTAAAACGTGGCTCAATAACCTTTGCCTTTTACTCAGCCCTTTAGCAGAGCAAAAACATTTAAAGTTTGAACTGATATACAACTTGCCCGATCAAGCATGTTATTACTGCGACCAACAAAAACTCAGACAAGTTATTATTAACTTAGTAGGTAATGCGATTAAATTTACCGACCAAGGAGCCGTAAAAATCCAAGTAAAACTGCTCAATGAAGGGCAATTAGATCACCTTGTTCGTATCAGCGTCATAGATTCTGGGCCTGGTATTGAAGATGAAGAAATTGCATACCTAACAGAACCTTATGTTCAAAGCAGCGCAGGTAAAGAAAAAGGTGGTACAGGCCTTGGCTTAGCAATCACCAGCCGTTTACTCGAAAAGTTAGGCAGCAAGCTAAATATTGAGAGTGAACTTAATAAAGGCAGTATTTTTAGCTTTGATATTCCGCTTGCGATTGGTGAGCTTAGCCTCGTTGAACAACGTCACCAATCAAAAGATTATGTCACTGGTCTAGACGTGTTATTAGTTGAAGATCTCGATTTAAATCAGAAAATTGCCATTGAGTTCATGGCTGATGATGAGCACAAAATTAAGTTGGCAAAAGATGGTACGAGTGCCATTGAACTAATGCAGAAACATCACTTTGATGTGGTATTACTCGATATGAATTTGCCTGATTTAACAGGTCAAGAAGTGCTGAAAAAGCTAAAAAATATCGACCATCTGAACCAGCGAACCCCGGTGTTAGCGTTTACCGCGAGCCTTAGTCCTGATGAAATAAAAGAATACTTAGCACTTGGTATCAAAGACATTGTTGGCAAACCCATTAAGCAACAAAAACTACGCCAAGCACTCAGTGATTCACAAAGTAATCAAGCAGCAAGCATTGCTGTTGAGCTGCGCGATACACTCTATGATGAAACAGCCGCTGCCACACTTGTCAGCTCATTCAGTGAAGATGAAGTGTCATCGATTTACAACGAGTTTGTATTGTCAGCCAGAAACAAACTGATCCGCTGTCAACAGCTCGTCGAGGACGATAAAGAGCAGTGCACCAAGTTACTGCACCGCCAAGCCAGCACCGCTTTACAACTAGGCTTTAACCGTTACGGTTTAGAACTGAAAAAAATTGAACGTAAACTTCTCGACAATAAGCCTTTAAAAGAATCATTAACCGATGCCTTATTACTGTGGCAAGAGAGCCTACAAGCCTACTTAAAGCATGTTAGAAGTGAATTAGCATAGCGGTAAGAAAAACACGCTTTCGCGTGCCTATTATGTAATTTCAGTTGGTTTCGGGAGCTGTGATTTTTGAGGGCGAACCGACGACCTTCGGGCTCTGAACCTGAATTTTAGACATAAAAAAACACGCTTTCGCGTGCCTATTATTAAATTTCAGTTGGTTGCGGGAGCTGTGAATTTTGAGGGCGAACCGACGACCTTCGGGCTCTGAACCTGAATTTTAGACATAAAAAAACACGCTTTCGCGTGCCTATTATGTAATTTCAGTTGGTTGCGGGAGCTGTGATTTTTGAGGGCGAACCGACGACCTTCGGGCTCTGAACCTGTATTTCAGGCATAAAAAAACACGCTTTCGCGTGCCTATTATATAATTTCAGTTGGTTGCGGGAGCTGTGAATTTTGAGGGCGAACCGACGACCTTCGGGCTCTGAACCTGTATTTCAGGCATAAAAAAACACGCTTTCGCGTGCCTAGTATTACATATTAATTTTTAATTTCAGTTGGTTGCGGGAGCCGGATTTGAACCGACGACCTTCGGGTTATGAGCCCGACGAGCTACCAGGCTGCTCCATCCCGCGCCTGAAATTATTAAGTTTATTTTACTTCTCACTTAATTTAAGAAGTTGGTTGCGGGAGCCGGATTTGAACCGACGACCTTCGGGTTATGAGCCCGACGAGCTACCAGGCTGCTCCATCCCGCGCCTGAATATTAAGTTTATTTTACTTCTCACTTAATATAAGAAGTCAGCCAATTCAAAGAATTGGTTGCGGGAGCCGGATTTGAACCGACGACCTTCGGGTTATGAGCCCGACGAGCTACCAGGCTGCTCCATCCCGCGCCTGTATGTTTAGAGTCCCAGAAGTCGGATTTAAACCAACGACCTTCGACTTCAGGTATTAGCGAGTCCGACGAATGATTTATCATTCTGCTCCATCCCGCGCCTGTAATCTCTGAGTAACATAAGCATGTTATTGCTGCCCTGTTTCAGAGAGAGCGCTATCATATAGCAATAAGATTAGAAATCAAGGGTTATAGTGACAAATTTAACTCAAACGAACAAAAACCACACAAAACAAAGCTAAAAAGCTCGCTGATGAGGACTAATCATTTTTTGCCACTCCCAATCAGGGTGGCCCATCACAATAAAGTCAGGGTTTTCTGTGCTTTCTCGTTGATTGTAAGTTAACGGGTTGAATTCGGCATCGGTAATACAGCCACCAGCTTCTTCTACAATCACTTGTGACGCCCCAGTATCCCACTCACCCGTTGGCCCGATACGTAAAAAACAATCAGCTTTACCCTCTGCGATGATACAAGCCTTTAATGAACATGAGCCTAATGCCACCGTCGCAAACTGAGTATTTAAATACTGGCTGACCGCTTCAATTTTTTGTCTGCGGCTTACAGCTAAGGTTAGGTTATCGGGTGTTGCTACCGAAATTTGCTGATCTTGGCCATTTTCACGTTTAAATGCGCCATTTTGATAACTAGCAAAATAAGTCACTTGTTTCGCTGGCCAATGAATAACACCCAGCACAGGGCGATTATTTTCAACTAACGCGATATTAACGGCAAAATCACCGCTTTCGAGAATAAACTCCCCAGTACCATCCATAGGATCAAGCAGCCAATAACGGTGCCAATCTTTTCTGTCTGCCAGCGCCGGAATGGGTGTTTCTTCTGACATAATTGGAATATCAGGGGCTATGGCTTTCAAACCAGCCATTAATACATCGTTCGATGCTAAGTCAGCCTTGGTGACCGGAGTATGATCTGACTTTTGCTCAGCACCAATATCATCCTGCTGATAAATGGCCATAATGGCATCGCCTGCTTGCTCAGCTAACCGAATACACGGTTCTAAAAAATCATTCATTGCCCGCTCCCGACTCTAAGTACTTTGTTAATAATAGCAAAGCTGCGACACTTCGTGCTTCAGTAAAGTCTTCTTGTTGCAATAATGATTGCCAATCACTTATTGGCCATTTTACAACGACAAGCGGTTCAGGCTCATCACCAGGTAAGGTTTCAGGGTAGAGATCTTCAGCATATAAAATATGCATAGTGGCATTAAAGTAACTCGGCGCCATGCTGACTTTTTTAAGTTCAGCGAAATGCTTAGCACCAAAACCAACTTCTTCTTTAAGCTCACGGTCTGCGGCTTGCTGTGGTGTTTCGCCTGGGTCAATCAGGCCCTTTGGAAAACCCAACTGATAATCATTGGTGCCTGCACAATATTCTCGCACTAATAACAGTTCGTTATCGGCCGTTACTGGCACAATCATAACTGCCCCTCTGCCACCGCCACGAATTCTTTCGTATTGCCTTTGCTCATCATTTGAGAACTTCAATTCGAGAGATTCAACAGTAAATAGTCGACTTTTAGCGACAACTTCATTAGACAAAATTTGCGGTGGTGTAGGATGCTTTTTCTGTGTCATTGGCATTAATTTGCTATCATGGCAGTTATGCTCATCATAAATCTTTTAAAGTGAATTGCCTATGTTAAATTGGTCAAAAATCGATACTGTGTTGTTAGATATGGATGGCACCCTACTCGATTTGCATTACGATAATTACTTTTGGCTAACCGTTATTCCCGAGCAATATGCGCGTAAACATAAAATCAGCTTAGACGAAGCAAAAGCTGACATTTTACATCGTTATCAACAAGTTCACGGACAAATTAATTGGTACTGCTTAGATTATTGGCAACAACAACTTGATTTACCAATTATGGCGTTAAAACGCGACATTCAACATTTAATCAGAATTCGTGAAGATGTTCCGCCGTTTTTAACTGAGCTTAGAAAAGCAGGCAAACAATTGATCATGCTTACTAACGCGCACCCAGATTGTGCCATGTTAAAGTTTGAACATACTGCTATCGATAATTACTTAGATGGTGTGATCTCAACTCATCAATATGGCGTGAGTAAAGAGCATCAACCATTATGGCAACAAGTACATCAAGAATGGCAGTTTGATAAGGAACGGACTTTATTTGTGGATGACAGCCCTGCCGTGCTAGATGCGGCAAAAGAGTTTGGTATTGGTCATATACTTGCGGTTGCCAACCCTGATAGTCAGCAACCGCATAAGCAGTTCGATGGCTTTTTATCAACCATCGATTTTCGCGAGCTTATACCCGTTGAATGATTACTTCGGGTAACGCTGCTCTAAGCCTTGGTATACAAGTTTTGCAAAATCTGCATGCTCTGTATCTAGGCTTTTTACCACTTCAACTAAGTGCTCGTTATCTTCTTGGCCATTCCACACCTTGATATAGCTACCGTCTTTGTAGCCATGATCTTGGCGGAAGAAATTCAAGGTGTTTTTACCAACGTAGCCGCGGTATAAATCATCGATATCCATACCGATTTGCGCCATACAACCTGCAAATGCAGCGGCATTAAAACTCTTTTCAGCGACTGCTGACGCGGCTAATAATTCGAGTGTTTGTTTAAAGTCATCGGCTTGAACTGGTGCACTTAACTCAGCTTCAAGTTGCGCAGCTAACTGCTCATAGCTGGTTTCACCATCAATGCGTAAAGATAAACCAAAATGGAAAATATCAACTAACTCTAAAATAACTTGTTCTGTATCTGGGGTTTGTTTCTTCCACCACTTCCAACCGTAGTGATCCAGCATTTCAGCACACTCAACCCAAATTGCACGATACCATTCAAAACCTTGGCTAAACCATTGCTCATGAACTTTGGTATTCATCGCATTTTGCATCTCGAGCATAACAACGAGTTTTTGTAAATTAGCAGACATTCTTTATCCCAACTTGCATTTTTTATTTGCCTATATACTACAGTTAAATTTGAGTTTGATGTAGGTAAAGATGAAATAAATCCCGCAACAATCAGGTCATCTTTGCAGTTGATAAAAATAACCGAGTAAGCCCATGTTTAAATCTCTATTCATTAGTGCACTGTTTGTACTATCAAGCCACGTTATCGCTGCAACTGCAACCAATATTGCCGAGTCAGCAGAGCAAGTAAGTCCGTTGTTACCCGGCTTAACGGTGCCAAATGTTGAATTGAAAGACCAATATGGTAAAACCGTCTCGCTAGCTCAGCGCTTTAAAGAGAAAACTACCGTGCTGATTGTTTATCGTGGTGGCTGGTGCCCATATTGTTCAAAACAATTGGCCAGCGTGCAAAAAATAGAGAAAGAATTAGCAAGCTTAGACGCGCAATTAATTGCCGTTTCGCCAGACAGCCCTGAAAAACTCGCTGAAACAAAAATTACAGCTCCTAGCTATCAATTGCTTTCTGACGACAGCCTCAATTTGGCGCAAACGTTAGGTTTAGCATTTTATTTAGATGACAAAACAGCAAAGATTTACCGCAATAAGCTTGGGGTTAACTTTGTCTCGTTAGAAGGTGAGCCAAAAGTAGCACTGCCAGTACCCGCAGTATTTGTGATAGATACAAATGGGTTAGTGCATTTTCAATACGCCAACCCAAATTACAAAGTACGCTTAACAGAAGATTTATTACTAGCCGCTGTTAAATCAGTGAGCGAGCAATAAGTTAGCTACCGATAAGCAGAACATGTGTCTGCTTATCGGCTTTGTGTAAATTCTTGCCAAGATTCAATTAAATCGACAAAATCTTCAAAGCCACAGCCACTGCATAAGCCTTCTTCTTCAAGCATTAAATCATCATCTTGGTAGGCAACTAAGTCTTCGTTGTCTTGATGTAATGCATGCGCTTCGAATAGCGCTTCGTCTTTACTTAAGATCAAATCAATTTCTTGACCTTGTAAGGTTAAAGGCTCATGACTGCTTTTAACAGCAGAGATCAACGCTTGCACCATCGCAATTTTTTCTTTTCCGACTTCTTCGTTTAGCCAACGGCCTATGATGGCGTGTTCAGAGGAAATTTTAATGCGTAAACCGCTAATAGGGTCGCGGATAAATTGATATTCCATGGAGGGTACTCTTAATACGTTATCTGCTAATTATACCGTTTGCAGCTAAACGTAGCGAGTTTTGTCATCTTAAAACAACTCGAGCGCCTAAGTGACGCTCGAATTTGTGCTATTTAAAATAGCTAGAGTCGCGATTTGAAGCGCGCAGCATCAATAATCGCCCATAGGTATACGATTGGCAGTAAAATAAAACCAACTGCCACATAAATTAGTGCACCACTAATAACCCATGCTAAAAAGAATGCAATAGCCGCCATTAAACGACCTTGTACCAATTGCCCTAAACCGGGAAAAAAGATATTACATATTGCTGCGATTACATTACCGCCAGAACCTTGCTCTGCCATACTAACCTCTGTAGTTTTTAATGATTATACTTTTTATAATCACACTTTATGCCAACTTATTATGACTTACAAATCAAAGTGTTAAAAAGTAGCGTTATTTTGATTTTAGTTCTTTTAGCTAAAAATCGGTCAAATTCACAATTTTTATACTGCAATTTTAATGACTTGCCAAAATAGCTGTTTATAAAAACAGTATTTTATTTAGCCTTGCATAAACACCTGTTATACTCCACCCATTATAGATTGAAAAGGCGTAACGATGGACGTTTCTGAATTACTCGATGGCTTAAATGACAAACAACGGGATGCAGTCGCAGCCCCATTGCAAAATATGCTGGTACTTGCAGGTGCAGGTTCTGGTAAAACTCGAGTACTTGTTCATCGCATCGCATGGCTCATGCAAGTTGAGCAAGCTTCTGCATACAGCATCTTTGCGGTAACCTTCACTAACAAAGCCGCGAAAGAAATGCGTACCCGTGTAGAAGAAACGTTAAAAGCACCGGTTGGTGGTATGTGGATTGGTACCTTCCACGGCTTATCTCATCGGATTTTACGCGCCCATCACCGTGAAGCGAACTTGCCTGAAAGCTTTCAAATCTTAGATTCTGACGATCAACAACGTATGATCAAACGCTTACTCAAAGCGATGAACATCGATGATAAAAAGTGGCCAGCTAAACAATTTGGTTGGTATATCAGCGCGAAAAAAGATGAAGGTCTGCGCCCTAAAGACATTCAAGCCTACGATATTAATGAGCAAATGATGCTGAAAGTCTATGCTGCATATCAAGAGGCTTGTGACCGTGCAGGTTTAGTCGACTTTGCAGAAATACTGCTGCGCTGCTACGAAGTACTTAAGAATCACCCTACTCTTTTACGTCACTATCAACAGCGTTTTGCCCACATGCTGGTAGACGAGTTCCAGGATACCAATACAATCCAGTACGCTTGGTTAAAATTACTCGCAGGTAACACCAACAGTATTATGATCGTAGGTGATGATGACCAAAGTATCTATGGCTGGCGTGGCGCAAAAATTGAGAATATCAAACGCTTCTTAACTGACTTCGAAGCCGAAACCATTCGCCTTGAACAAAACTACCGTTCAACGGCAACAATATTAAAAGCGTCAAATGCGCTGATCAAAAACAATGCTGAACGCATGGGCAAAAGCCTGTGGACTGACGGCAATGATGGTGAGCCTATTTCTGTTTACGCTGCGTTTAATGAATTAGACGAAGCGCGCTTTGTTAGCAGCAAATTACGTAGCTGGCTAAATGCAGGTAATGCATTACAAGACGCCGCCATTTTATACCGTAACAATGCGCAATCTCGTGTACTCGAGGAAGCAATGCTACAAGAAGGCTTAAAATACCGTATTTACGGCGGTATGCGCTTCTTCGAACGTCAAGAGATCAAAGATGCACTGTCGTATTTACGTTTAGTGGGTAACCGTCAAGATGATGCTGCTTTCGAGCGCGTTATTAACACTCCAGCCCGCGGCATTGGTGATAAAACGCTAAGCCATATCCGTGATTGCGCGCGCAATGAATCATTGCCACTTTGGTATGCCGCAAAAGCAATTGTAGAGCAGCAGCACTTATCTGGCCGTGCAGCGAGTGCCGTCACAAAATTCTTAGAACTTGTTGAGCATATCGAAGATAAAATCAGCGATCTCACTTTAGAAGAGCAAGCGAAATATGCCATTCAAACCTCAGGGTTAATGGCAATGTATCAAGCTGAAAAAGGTGAAAAAGGCCGTGCCCGCGTAGAAAACTTAGAAGAGCTTATTAGTGCTTGTGGTCAATACGAACTCCCTGAAGATGAAGAGTTCAGCTCACCACTACAGGGATTTTTGGCTTATACCTCACTAGAATCTGGCGAAGGCCAAGCTGATGAGCACGAAGACGCAGTGCAAATGATGACATTACACTCAGCAAAAGGCCTAGAATTCCCACTGGTATTTATGGTTGGTGTTGAAGAGGGCATGTTCCCATCACAACAAAGTAATGAAGAGTCTGGTCGTTTAGAAGAAGAACGCCGCCTCTGCTATGTTGGTATGACTCGCGCGATGGAAAAACTATATATTAGCCACGCAGAAAGTCGCCGTTTATACGGACAAGAAAAATACCATAGCCCATCACGCTTTTTACGTGAAATGCCTGAAGACTGTATCGAAGAAATCCGTATTAAAACACAGGTTTCAAGACCGCCTGCGGCAGGTCGTTTTAGTCCATCAGTAACACATGCCGCATTTGAAGATAGCGGCTTTAACTTAGGACAACGCGTATTACACGCCAAGTTCGGCGCAGGAACCGTACTCAATTACGAAGGCAGCGGCGCACAGTCACGTATTCAAGTGAACTTTGATGACCTAGGCAGCAAATGGCTTGTAACACAGTATGCAAGACTTCAAGCCTTATAATGAATATTTAACAGCACTGTGTAATGAGCTGGTGATTGCAAAGCATCGCCAGCTTGTCATTGTGCAAGGCAGCGAAACTTGGTGCTACCAGTTTGCAAACCAATTAGCGCTCAAAAATAGCTATGTTTTCAGTAGCAGCTCATTATTAGCAAATAGTGAGTTTCCAAAACATGCTCACCAAATTCTTGGCCAAGAGTTTCAACACGCAATTTTTGATGGTTTTAGCGGCTTATATGCCGATAAACTAGCCGCGCTTGCAGGTACCGTAAAAGCAGGTGGTGTACTGATACTGTTGCTGCCCGATGACCGCAAGTGGCAAGACCCTGCACTCACTAGTATTACCTCTTATGGCCAAGTGATTAAACACAGCTTTTTTAATCAGCGTTTATTCTCCAAGCTAAAGTTGCAGCCACATTATTTTACTGAGCACTCGCTCCCTGCTTGCCAATCAGTATCGCCAGCTACTGCTGAGATAAATTATCAACAACAACAAGCATGTGTTGAGCAAATTATTAAAACCGCGACAGGGCGCGCTAATCGTCCTTTTGTGATCAGTGCAGACCGAGGTCGTGGTAAGTCAGCTGCTTTAGGGATTGCAGCAGCAAGTCTTCAAGATAAAAGAATCCTTATTTGTGCCACCCAAGCCAAAGCCGTACAAACAAGCTTTAAACATTTAGCCGCTGAGCTTGGTGTTAGCAAAGAGCTAAACTGTAAACAACTAGCTAACCTTAGCTATATTGCGCCAGATATACTGCTACATGAAAAGCCAGATTGCGATCTGTTATTTGTCGACGAAGCTGCGGCGATTCCGGTTCCTATGCTATTAGAGATACTAAAAAGTTATCCACGAATCGTATTTGCGAGCACTATGGTTGGTTATGAAGGGAATGGGCGTGGTTACACGTTACGTTTTTTACATTACTTACGTAGCCAATATAAATCTCTAAAGACTATTACTTTGGATGAGCCAATTCGTTTTGCTAAACATGACCCTCTCGAAAATAGCCTACGCGAACTATTACTTCTCGATGCAAAGTACCTAGATACGCAGAGTGGTAAGTCTTACCAATTTGAAAACATAAGCAAAGAGCAACTTGTTGATGATGAGCAGCTACTTAGCCAAGTTATGGCGCTACTGACGTTGGCTCATTACCAAACCACAGTAAATGACTTACGCCAATTGCTTGATGCCCCAGAGTTACAGCTATCGATCTGCAAACAAGAAAATGCATTAAAAGCCGTTTGCTTAATCGCTATTGAGGGTGGCTTAGCACCAGAAATCGCAGAGCAAGTAATAAAAGGAAAGCGCAGGCCTCATGGTCATTTAATGGCGCAAACTCTGACTCAATTGAGCCGAAATACAGAAGACTTGTGTAAACGCTCAGCGAGAGTTGTGAGAATAGCTGTTGCACCTGAATGTCATCAACAAGGTATTGGCTCAGCCCTGTTAAACTACTGCGAAAGCCAATTAAATAATTGCAGTTATTTTGGTGCCAGTTTTGGCGCAAATGCAGCGTTAGTTAAGTTTTGGCAAAGTAATGGCTTTAATATTGTTAAGCTTGGATTTAGTCATGACAAAGCAACGGCTGAACATGCTGCTTTAGTGATTAAAGCGTTAGGTAAGCAAAGCACAGATAGCGCAGCACTCTTAATAGAGGAATTTAAACAAGACCTGTCTTTGCAACTCCTTGGTCATTTTAGCTCACTTCCTTGGCAGCTTATTGCAGAACTATTCAAAGGCTTACCAAAAAGTTCCTTATCTTCTGCCTTAAATACAAGAGCTGAGCGACTGTTAACCGGTGACATTAACCTCTTCCAAGTACAGCCATTGCTATGGAAAATGATTTGGAGCACACCAATTAGTCTAAATTTATTAGATGAACATACAAAATTCATCCTTATTCGACTAGTATTACAGCAAACCTCTGTAAATAGCTTGATCGAAGAAGCCGGTTTTACAGGTAAAAAAGACTTAGACTCACAGTTCAAAACCGCAGTGCAAGGTTGGTATGCTCACTATAAATCACTTCAAAATAACAGCCATTAAGTGTTTATGTTTTTATGCCTTGCTACTATCTCAGTTAGCTTTAGCTGAACACGAACAACCTACCATTAAACTCGGGATGTCGACGGCACTGACTGGACCTGCTAAGCAAATAGGTGAACAGCTAGCGCTTGGCAGTAATATTTACTTTAACAAAATCAACAAAGAAAACGGTATTAATGGCCAAAGTATCGATCTGATCTTAGCTGATGATGGCTATGAGCCAAAAAATACCGTAGTGAATACCCGCGAGTTTCTATTTGACCAAAAGATCCATGCGATTTTTGGCTCTATGGGCACGCCAACAGCTCATGCAATTAAGCCCCTGCTAGATAGACACCGTATTCCATTTCTCATGCCATTTACAGGCGCTGACTTTTTACATAACAGCTCAATGCCGAATGTATTTAATCTTCGTGCGAGCTACCAAGATGAAGCCATAGAGCAAATTAACTACCTAGTTAAAGAGCGTAAGCATGAAAAAATTGGCTTAATGATCCAAGCCGATGAGTTTGGTTATATGGTAGAGAGCAATCTCGTTAACGCCCTAAAAATACATGGTATTAAACCTGTAGAAGTCACGCGATTTAAGCGCAATAGTGATGATATTTCAAAAGCTTTAGCGCTTCTAAAAGAAAGTAATGCAACCGCAATTTGTTTAGTCGGTACCTACAAGCCTCTCGCTGAATTTATTAATGCTGCAAACAAACAAAGCTTCAACCCAGATTATACTTCGGTGTCTTTCGTATCGAGTCATGATTTATACCAACGGGTTAAAAAGCCCGCTAACATCATGGTCACTGAAGTGGTACCTGACCCAAATAACTGTAAGAACCCTTGGTGTAAGCAATTTATTGAAGATATAGAGCCTTATCACACTAGTGCGAATAGAATTATATTTGAAGGTTATTTGAATGCTGTTGCACTCGTTAGCGCTGCCCAAAAATGCCCAACACCACTAAACAATCAATGCCTACTGACCGAGCTAAATCGACTCTTTACTGATACATCAGATTTCGCTGATCTATTTAACACTCACACTTCTGGAAATAACAAAAAAATCTACCGCTCATATTTTAAAAGTAATTAGGTTAAACTACGACTAAATTACAATAATGTTCTATGCTATAGAGACTTAACAAGGCTTTGAGGGAAATATGGATCTGATTAATTTTCGAGTTGGCCAAAAGACCATTTCACTAAAAATTCTCGATATTCTTCTAACTGAGCGTTACGAAGGAAATTTAACGTCGTTGCCAAATGAAAATAAAAGCTTCATTGGGGTTAAAGATTATATGGAAACCCCAACGCCTATCTTTGATTTAGGAATTGTATTAAACAATCACTCAACCAAAGAGACCAATACCGAATTATCTGACCTTTTAGTCGAAAGAGAAAAAGACCATTTAGATTGGCTAGATGCCTTAGAAAATAGCCTAGTAACAGGTGCACCTTTTACAAAAGCCACAGATCCAGACAAATGTGCATTCGGTCGTTGGTATAACAACTTTGAAACCGATAACGAAGACTTACAAAGTATCTTAGCCAAGTTTGATAAGCCACACCGTGAATTACATGCTATGGCCGGTGAGTTATTAGAATTGCAAAAAAGCCAACCTCACGACAAGGTGATTAGCCTATTTGCAGAGAAAAAGCGCCAAACATTCAACCAGCTTATTAGATTGTTTGAATCGGCACGTGAGCAGATCATTCTTGATTACAAGCCAATCATCATCTTCACCACAAAAGACGGTGTAACACCTCATATAGGCCTTCTAGTCGACAAAGTAGAAGACAACATCAACGTAAAAAAAGAAGACATCAAACCGTTAGACCAACTTACCTCGGTTGGTTTTGATGTTGATCCGCAAACTAAAAACATGATGCGCGGACTAATCAAAATGAAGCATAAACACAGCTTATTATTAGACCCAAGTGCCATCTTCCGCCCAGAGCACCTCATGCGCCACGAAGCAGAAGAAACCGAAGAGTATGGGCTTTTTTAGTCGCTAGTTAGCGAGTTAGAAAGAGTAAAGTTAGCGAGGGGAAAGTTTGAAGGTCTGGCGTAGGTTGGGTAGAGCGGAGCGAAACCCAACATGAGAAGAGCTATCAGCTTTCAGCCGTCAGCGTTCAGCCGCGCGGTGTGGGTGATTGTTGCTGCGTCTTCCTATGCAATTAGGCTCTAGGCTCTAGGCTCTAGGCTCTAGGCAAAGTGTACTTGTAGGAATGACTTTAGCCGTGAATGTGTTTGTTATGGTCTAGATTCGGCACTGAAGTGCCTCCTACGAGGTTTTGTTACTGAGGGTGACTCTGTACTAAACAACCCCGCAGTTCAAATCTAATATCTGAGATACGCATCTCGTAGGAATGGCCTTAAGCCGTGAATGTGTTTGTTAAGGTCTGAATTCGGCACTGAAGTGCCTCCTACGGGGTTTTGTTGCTGAGGGTGACTCTGTACTAAACAAACCCCAGTTCAACTTTACCCTTGCTAACTAGCAACTCGCTAACTCGTGTTGGGTTTCGCTCCGCTCTACCCAACCTACCTGGCTGACAGCTCAAAACGCAAAAAAGCCCGACTCTTTCGAATCGGGCTTTCTCTTATTTGGAGCCTGGCGATGACCTACTTTCACATAGCAGCTGCTACACTATCATCGGCGCTGTTTCGTTTCACTACTGAGTT
>NZ_BRCZ01000023.1:0-9276 GCF_023708065.1 Pseudoalteromonas sp. NCCP-2140
CCAAGTCGATGCTAATTAGGTTAAATTTTGACATGTATGGATTCCTTATTGGTAAAAGTAATTGTCCAATTTCTTTATACCGTACTCACTATATTTGGGGGAGGAGTCCATACATCTCCTACATCGACACATACAAACGCAGAAAACAATAGAATAAGGCCGTAGGCTTACTAGACGAAGATCGTCAAGGCCTGAGCTGGCGGATGCTGGCTACTATAATTCAGACAAAAAAAAGCCGCTTAAAGCGGCTTTTTATTTAGGGGTTAAACCCTCAATTTTACTAACAAACTTTAATTAGCTACCACTACCAGTTACTTCAGAGCAGTCTGAAACTGTAACAGATTGAGGCTCTGCTGTGCCATCAGCTGTAATTTCAAAGCTTTTAGCCCCATCAATACTATTCACAAAACCTAATGAGCCAGTATAAGTTACAGTTACATTATAATTAGAACCAGCAACAAGACCTGTTAAAGCGTATTCACCTGCCTCAACACCATCTACCGCAGGCGCCTTCTTCCTAAGTGGATTTGAGGTATCATCCTCACCTTTGATTCGCTGGTACTTAACTACTGAACCCGATGCAGTAACTGTTGCTGAAGAATCTGCAGCACAAACTAAAGATACAGAAAAAGTTTCATCAACAAGTTCAGCTTCAAATGGCTTTTCTAAATTTACATCAGCAACAGTGCCACAGATAGATACTTCACCAGTACTTTCGTACCAAGTATAACCCTCAGAGTCAAATACACGCACTGAAGCCGTAGCTTCTTCAGAAATACCTAATTCAGCGGCTTTCGCTCCAGAAATAATAGTGCCAGTAGTATTGCTTGCAGCCAAAGTTCTAATAGTTGTAGCATCTTCTGATTGTAGTCTAACTTTCAAACCTGAAGTCGGAACAGCAGAACCGCCAAGGCCTAAAGTAACGCCAGAAGAACAAACTTCATCTTCTTCTGTAGCAGCAAAGAACGTTAAGTGATCAGTCATGAAGCTTGCATTATAGAAGCTACCGTCTGCAATTAAGTCTTTAACTTCTACTTGTTGCGTTTCAGTTGTCCAAACACCTGTATCTTCATTTTGAGAAACAAGAGTTAGCATGTCACCAGTTGACACACCTTTGTCAGCTGGGATAGCCATTGAAACAGTAATAGGCTGAGAGAACTTCTTAACCTTAGTGCCGTTGCTGTCAACCATTTCAACACTTGCAACACCTACAGGTGTTTTAACAGTTGTGGTTGCACCAGCATTTAAGCCTTCCGGTGTAATTGCAGCACCAGCTGAAGAGCTTGTATCAGCAGCAGTTACAGAAAGAGTTACTGAATCACCAGTGATTAGGTCACCGTTAGCGTCTTGTAACTGAGTACCGCCTGGTACTGTTACTGCTGCAGTTGCTTTACCATTTGCTACGCCACCTGTGATTGCATCAGCTGAGCTACCACCAGAAACTGCAGCATCAGTTTCTTCTACAGCAACACCAGTAGCTGTTTCAGATGTCATAGGTAGAAGTACGTCTACATCACCATCGCTAAGCTCTGTTAGGTCGATAGAGAATGTCTTTTGAATATAGCCGTCAGCCATTACTACAGCTGTAACTGAATCAATATCTGCACCGTCTTTAAGTAAGAAAGAGAAGTTACCATCTTCAGTTGTTACAGAAGTAACTACATCACCATTTTCGTCAACAACATTAGCTGAAGCTACACCGCTCTCAAAAAACATAACTGTTGAAGAAACAACATCAAACGATTCGCTATCAACAATATTAGCATTTACTACTGAACCAAGTTCTGCTGGAGCTTCAGGTGGAACAACTACTACAGGTGGATCAACCGGATCAGGTACGACCTCATTTTTGTCATCATCACTCGAACAGCCTGAAAGTGCAAAAACAGATGCAACAGACATTGCAAGTAGCGTTTTTTTGTTAGTAAACATAGGGAGTCCTTTTATTCCTTTTAAATTAACATTTTTTAAAATAAGGTCGTTAGTTAACCTAATGTACCTATTATTGCTAACAGATACTAAAACTGTTTAAAAATTAACTAAAGGTTAAATAACAATCACACAGTTTGCAACTGCTATTTTAACATCAATAAGGCTTACTTAATAATTAAATTAGCCCTAAGTAATAACTATAGTTAAAACTTACATAATCACATAGTAATTACAATATTAAATTTGTTACCGGTATTTAACATAAACCTCTTTTAACCTTGTGAGATTACTGTATACATATTGGGTCGACATACGCCCTTGGTTAAACAGCGTATTGTCTAAATTAACTGCTCTTGCAGGCACATAAGTTTGGTTGTAAGAGAGGTAGTTATCTGAATCACCCACTTTAGTGCTCACATTGTGGCGCCAAGAGCTAGCGCCTTTAATTTGACCATATCTAGATACAGCCATGTCTTTTCTAGGTGAAAGCGGAATGCTAAACGCTAAACCTACTTTTTGTACATCTGTATCTTCAGCAAATACTGCTAGGTAACTATCGCCAAACCAAAAACGGCTTTCAACTCGAGCGCCAGTATCTTCATTCCAAAAGTTACCAGCAGTGGCATGTAGAGTAATACCTTGCTCTACCCAATTATATTGGTAAGAAATAGTTTGGTATTCTTTACTTGCGTTGTAATCTTCGTATTCAAAATAACCAAAATCTGCAGTCACTTTATGGCGACCTTCAGGGCTTAACCAGCCTGTTTCGTTACGAATGCCCATAAAATCATAACGATCTTTTAAATAACCTAATTGTGTTTGGTTGTAAAACCCCCAAGGCAGCGCGAATGTTTGGTAAAACATAGCACGGTCGAAATCGCTTTCTTCACGGTAATTTCTAAATGGAGCGTCTTCTTCGTAGTCATCACTGTCGGTAACATGTACTTGACCGCCAAGCGCAATACCTGCTCCTTTCCATAAAGGTATATCAATATCAGCTCTGAGTGCTAAAGAGTAATCTAAAACACCTAACTCTGTTGCATGGCTACTAGTTAAAGCAGGCGAAAGTGTTAAACGCGGTTTAAAGTATGGGTTGTTAGCCTTAGTAAGGCCAATCCAGGCAATACCTGCAGGCATTGCCATTGCACCCATATTCACATTTAAATCTGGGTTTGCGTTATCTGCTAAAAAGGCACTGTAGTTACCAATTGTGCCAGTAACATTAAACTGCGCTATTTCGTATTTTTCGAGCTGTACATAAAACTGTGTACTTTCATTATCGATATGCTCTGCAATGCGGCCAAGCACCAAGCCAAGAGCATCAATGTCGTTTTGGTTAAATACCGCGTTTTCAAACTTAACAATTAACTGATTTTGCTTGTTATAGCCTACTAGCACATTTTCAAAGCCATCATTAGCCAAGGCACGCTTTAAAGCATGAGCTTGGGTATTCATTTGCTTTTTATTTACTGATACAGACGATTTTTGTTCTGCGGTATAGGTTGGTTTGCCAACGTTATTTGGCGAGTTATAAACCACTTGCCTCGTAGCATTAACCGTTGGTTTAGATGTTGTATTAACAGCAACTGGCGCAGGCTCTAATTGTTTAATTTTCGCAGCACGCGGGCTTAACGGTAAGCTAAAGTTAATGCCCCAGTAGGTATCGTCTTCTGCAAAGTCAGAGTTACTATAAAAACGGCTAGTCAATGTTAGCGAGCCTAAGTCGTACAGCCACTCTTTAGGAACGGTAACACGGGCGGCAGCATTAAACGCGTCGGCGTCGTGCTCTGCAAGTAAAGCAAACCACTCAAACGGTTGCCATTCTATACCCGCAAATGGGCCATCCATTTGGCTTGAGAGGCGGTCACTTACTGAGTAACCTGCCGAAAATCTAAAATCCCATAGCTCTTTTGAGGCAACAGCATAATAAGTTTCGTAGTTATTTGCTGCACCACCAATATCTTTTGCACCTACAGCAACACTAAACCAGTTTTTTGGAATGTAAGGTAGTTGGTATTTTGCATTAAAAGAAAGGTCACGAAGTTGGCCGCGCCCTTCGCTGTAGAATAAATTGTCGTGCATTGAGTTAGCAGCTATTTGGCCACTTACTTCTAAGCCATCGAACAAGCCAGCAGAAAATATATAGTTGTGGCCATCCATGTACTGAACACCACGCAAATCGAGTTGGTTATTGTAACCAATATCGATCATGCCTTTATCGAGTACACTTGCGTTTGGCGTATTTATAAGCCCAGAATAACCAGAAAACGATTGATAAACAGTAACTTTGTCTGCAGCAAAAGTTGGGGCGCATAGAGTAGCTAACCCACCTAAAATCAAAGTGTTCGCCTTAAGCATAACTCGAATCCATGAAGAACTATTTAGAATTTTAATTAACGCCAATATAGCATTAATTAACTAAATTAGTTAGCTATTCATATCTAAAAAGTTAATACAAAGGGTAAAGTTTTTACTTTGGCTTTTATATTTTTAAAATGATGAAACTAGTTTAGGAACAGCCATTCAGTACAGCACTCTTGAGAAAAAGATCTTTAATTCACAAAGAGGATAAGAGACGCTACGCTTAAGAGGAAACAAAAAGCATTATTATCACTTCCTCATTCTTTTCTCATTCACTTCTCTTTGTGCAAATATTTTCGGCACTGAAGTACCTCCTACGAGGCAGGCCTTTGATAAAGACTCACATACAACACAGTTCGGCTTCAAACTGACAGCTGAAAGCTCATGGCTCACGAAAATTAACGCCAACATCAAAAACATTTAATCGCACAAAGAGGATAAGAGGCGCTACGCTTAAGAGGAAACAAAAAGCATTATTATCACTTCCTCATTTTCTTCTCATTTTCTTCTCATTCACTTCTCTTTGTGCAAATATTCTCGGCACTGAAGTACCTCCTACGAGGCAGGCTTTGATAAAGACTCACATACATACAACACAATTCGGCTTCAAATTGACAGCTGAAAGTTGACGGCTTGTGATTTATGAATATTCCATCACTGCATTTAGAACTTTGCTCGTTGCCGTTATAGTCAACAACCTCTATGCTGAACATATGCTTCAAAAATAAGGATATTATTATGCATATAAAACACCACGGAGCTGTTAACGGTGTTACAGGGTCTTGCCACCAGCTTTTTATTGACCAAAACAACTCAATACTCATTGATTGTGGGCTGTTTCAGGGTGAAGACAGCCACGAAGATCTCAACATCGACTTTGACATATCAACCGTAAAAGCGCTTATAGTTACCCACTGCCACATTGATCATGTAGGTCGCATACCTTACCTGTTTTTAGCTGGCTTTAAAGGACCAATTTATACCTCTATTGCTACCGCAAAACTACTACCACTCGTTATTGAAGATGCCTTAAAACTGGGCGTAACCCGAGATGAAGCCATAATAAATACTTGTATAAGAAGACTAAAACAGCAACTTGTTCCCCTCGATTTCAACAAGTGGTACCCCATCCCAGTAGGAGTGGGCTTTAGCCCCGAACAAACGGCCTCAAGCAATCAGAACCCTAAAGCTTTATTTAAACTCCGCCTACAACGCGCCGGTCATATCCTTGGCTCTGCCTATGTAGAAATTGAACTTGGCAAAAAACAAAATAGCCACAGAGTGGTATTTTCTGGTGATTTAGGTGCGCCTTACACACCGTTATTGCCTTCGCCTAAACCGCCCTACCGCGCAGATACGCTTGTGATTGAATCTACCTATGGAGATAAAAACCATGATGGCCGTAAAGCACGGGTAAAGGTTTTAAAAAACATTATAGAGCGAGCCGTTGCAGATAATGGTGTGGTGCTTATCCCTGCATTTAGTATTGGCCGTACACAAGAGCTACTTTATGAGCTAGAGCAAATTATTCACTCTGCTCGTAAAACCTCAATGTGGCATAGGCTGCAAGTAATTGTAGACTCGCCGATGGCTGCCAATTTCACCGCCGAATACCAACACTTTAAAACGCTTTGGGATAACGAGGCTAAAAGGCGCATAAAACAAGGTCGCCACCCGTTAGACTTTAGCCAGCTGCATACGATTGATACACATCAAGAACACATGGCACTCATTAACTTTTTAAGCTCAAGGCAACAACCAGCAATTGTTATTGCTGCCAGTGGCATGTGCACCGGTGGTAGGATTGTTAATTACCTTGAAAGATTTTTACCAGACAAAACAACCGATATTATTTTTGTGGGTTATCAAGGTAGGGGCACATTAGGGCGCGATATTCAAACCTATGGGCCTAGAGGTGGCTACGTTTATATTAATAACGAGAAGATTTATATAAATGCTGCAGTACATACCATCAGTGGCTACAGCGCCCACGCAGATCAAAAGGGGCTAATTAGGTTTGTAACAGGTATGAAAAAGAAACCTAAGTTAATCAAAATAGTTCACGGCGATAAAGAAGCCAAAGCAACCCTGGCTAAAAAATACCAAGCTATACTGGGCCATAAAACCAAGATTGAAATAGCTTCTGGCTAGAGACTATGACAACCATTAAAGAAAATTTATATTCACAAAGAGGCTAAGAGGCGCTGCGCTTTAGAGATTATAAATAAAGGAACTTTTGAGTCACCTCTTTCTCTTCTCATTCACTTCTCTTTGTGCAAAAAGATCTTAGGTTATATTCACAAAGAGAAACAAGAGAGTAATTAATATTACAGGTGTAGGTATGGATACTGATCTGCTAACAAAAAAAGTTATAGGATGTGCAATTGAGGTACATAAAGAGTTAGGGCCAGGGTTATTAGAGTCGAGCTATGAGGCATGCCTTGCTTATGAGCTTAATAAAGTAAAGCTTTCCGGTCAAAGACAAATTGACCTCCCAATTAAATATAAAGATACGTTGATTGAAATTGGATACAGACTGGATCTAATTATAGAAAAAAAGCTCATAGTTGAGTTAAAGTCCGTTGAAAAACTGCTTCCAATTCATAGCGCTCAGTTATTAACATATATGAAACTAACAAATATAACTGCAGGCTTGCTTATAAACTTTAACTCTCTGAAGTTAATCAATGGGGTAAAAAGGCTCAACTTGCAGCACAAATAAAGCGCATAAAATATTGATAATACGAGTAAAGAGGCCAAGAGACGCTGCGCTTTAGAGATTATAAATAAAGAGACTTTTGAGTCACCTCTTTCTCTTCTCATTTACTTCTCTTTGTGCAAAAAGATCTTAGGTTGTATTCACAAAGAGGCTAAGAGGCGCTGCGCTTTAGAGGAAAACATATTAGTGTTTATAATTGGTTGCCTCATTTTCTTCTCATTCACTTCTCTTTGTGCAATAAGATCTTGCGCGCGAAATAAATTTCACGCCTACAAAGACATCTAATCACACAAAGAGGTTAAGAGACGCTACGCTTTAGAGGAACACATATTAGTGTTTATACTTGGTTGCCTCATTTTCTTCTCATTCACTTCTCTTTGTGCAATAAGATCTTGCGCGCGAAATAAATTTCACGCCTACAAAGACATCTAATCGCACAAAGAGGATAAGAGGCGCTTCGCTTAAGAGGAAACAAAAGCATTATTATCACTTCCTCATTCTTTTCTCGTTCACTTCTCTTTGTGCAAATATTTCGGCACTGAAGTATCTCCTACGAGGCAGGCCTTTGATAAAGACTCACGTACAACACAATTCGGCTCAAAACTGACAGCTGAAAGCTTACGACTAATATTTCTCTTTGTGCAGGAAAGTCCTTATTCCAATGAGTTAAGTCTCTAAACAAAAACGCCTACACAAAGTGTAGGCGTTTAGATATATCGGAAACTCAAAAACAGATTAAACTGCTCTTAAATGACTCACTTTAGGCTCAACCATTTCACTTAAAAACTCCGAGAACTCATCACCTAGTTTTTCATCACGCATACTGTACTCTACAATCGCTTTTAAATAACCAAGCTTGTCACCACAGTCGTGAGCTCGGCCACTCATGTGGAATGCCTCCACAACTTCGGTTTTCATCAGCTCATCAATAGCGTCGGTTAATTGAATTTCGCCACCAGCACCCGCAGGTGTTTTAGCAAGTAAAGGCCAAATAGCTTTTGATAACACATAACGGCCAACAACCGCTAAGTTAGAGGGTGCTTCTTCAGCTTTTGGTTTTTCAACCATCGTTTTGATTGGCGCACTTTCGCCGGCTTTAATTTTTACGCCACCAATATCTGCAATACCATATTTGTGGACACTTTCTTGCGGAACAGGTTCAAGCATAATTTGACTTGCTTTAACATCTTCAAAACGCTTAATCATAGCCGCGATATTTTCGGTTTTTTGGTCTGCGGTGTAACCATCTAAGATCACATCTGGCAGTACTACAACAAAATCGTCATCGCCTACAATTGGTTTTGCACACATCACTGCGTGACCTAATCCCATAGCTTCGCCTTGGCGAACATGCATAATGGTTACATCTGGTGGGCAAATAGAACGAACTTCTTCTAGCAGTGTACGCTTTACACGCTTTTCAAGCGTTGCTTCTAGCTCAAAGCTAGTATCAAAGTGATTTTCAATAGCGTTTTTTGAACTATGGGTCACTAATACAATTTCTTTAATACCTGCAGAAACACACTCGTTTACGATGTATTGAATTAGTGGTTTATCTACTAACGGCAGCATTTCTTTAGGAATTGCTTTAGTCATTGGAAGCATACGAGTACCAAGGCCCGCAACTGGGATCACTGCTTTCATATTAAGTCCCTTATCTAATAATTTAATCTACAATAATACCAAACTAACAGTACCAACGTAGATACAAGCTGAATGGTTTTTTATTTTATTTTTCGTTAATACCAATGTTCACGAAGAGGTTATGAGACAGAAATACTAGTTGAATCCCTCCTTCTCTTCCTCTGTGCTCTCTGTGACCTCTATGGTTCAATCAAGATCTTCACGCGAAATAAATTTCACGCCTACAGTGTCGTCTATCAGCTCAGCAGCGAATATGTGCGCTCACATTAACACTCACGGCTAGCTTTTCTTTTTGTGTAAAAACACATTTGAACCACAGAGTACACCGAGGCGCTTCGCGCTACACAGAGAAACCAAATGATCACATAGAGATTATGAGACGCTGCGCTGAAGAGAAACACTATTTCAATCTCTCCTTCTCTTCCTCTGTGTTCTCTGTGACCTCTGTGGTTCAATCAAGCTCTTCACGCGAAATAAATTTCACGCCTACATCAAAGGCAATAATTGCACAAAGAGGCTAAGAGGCGCTTCGCTGAAGAGAAACACTAATTTAAATCCCTCCTTCTCTTCCTCTGTGCTCTCTATGACCTCTGTGGTTCAATCAAGATCTTCACGCGAAA
>NZ_BRCZ01000023.1:9376-14791 GCF_023708065.1 Pseudoalteromonas sp. NCCP-2140
CAAATGATCACATAAGATTATGAGACTCTTCGCTGAAGAGGAAGTATCTTTTGGTTTCCTCTTTCTCTTCTCGTTCACTTCTCTTTGTGCAATTACTTTCGCGCGAAATAAATTTCACGCCTACGGTGCTGCTTATCACCTCAGCATAGAAAAAGCACATTAGACTTATAGCTTCTATGCTTTGCTCTTTCAGCCCCTAGAACTTCACAAGAGTTTATTGTTTGTTATAAAACTCTTTATACCAACTGATAAGCTCAGCTACACCTTGCTTAACACCTACAGCTGGTTTGTAACCTGTAGCTTCAAATAAGTCTTGTGTATCTGCATAGGTTTTATAAACGTCACCAGCCTGCATTTCACGAAAGTTTTTCTTAGCTTCTATGCCTAACTCACTTTCTATAGCACTAATAAAGTCCATTAAGTTAATTGGGCTACCATGGCCAATGTTGTACACCTTAAACGGGGCAGAACTTGTTGCCGGTGAACCGGTTTCAACTTTCCAGTTATCATCACGTTCAGGTACTACATCAGCGGCACGTACAACACCTTCAACGATATCGTAGATATAAGTAAAGTCACGCCACATATCGCCATTGTTATTAATGTCGATCGTATCGCCGTCGAGGATCTTTTTAGTAAAAATATAAGGCGCCATATCTGGGCGACCCCATGGGCCATAAACCGTAAAGAAGCGTAGTCCAGTTGTAGGTAAGTTGTACAAATGCGAGTAACTATGAGCCATTAGTTCATTAGCTTTTTTAGTAGCTGCATAAAACGAAACTGGGTGGTCAACACTGTCGGTTGTTTCGAATGGAGTTTTTTCGTTTAAGCCATAAACAGAGCTAGACGAAGCATAAACTAAATGCGCAACCTTATTATGACGACACCCTTCAAGTACGTTTAAATGACCAACAAGGTTTGAATCTGCGTAAGCATCTGGGTTTTCAATTGAGTAACGCACACCTGCTTGTGCTGCTAAATGAATAACACGATCAAATTGCTCATTTTTGAAAAGTTCAGCCATTGCAGTACGCTCTGCAATATCAAGCTTAACAAAACTAAAGTTGCTGTTATCTTTAATTAGCTCAAGGCGGGCTAGTTTTAAATTTACATCGTAATAGTCGTTTAGGTTATCAATACCAACAACTGTATGACCTTGCGCTAAAAGTTTTTGGCAAGTAGCTGCGCCAATAAAACCCGCAGCTCCGGTTACTAAATATTTCATTTTATTCCTACTTTTTTAGAGCCCGGAGGCCGCCAATTCTTTTGACTTAATTCAAGCTTTAATGCTATTCATTTTCTTTGTGTAAAAACCTTAGATAATACTCACAAAGAGGTTAAGAGACGCTGCGCTGAAGAGGAAAAAATTAAGTAAGCTCTTGGTTTACCTCGTTCTCTTCTCTTTGTTCAAAGGTTCTTTGATTCGTAGGAACGGCTTTAGCCGTGAATTACCTTAAAGACTTCGGCACTAAAGTACCTCCTACGAGATAGGCTTTTGTCAAAGCCCTACCAACAACACCATTCAGCTTCAAACTGACATCTGAAAGCTATAAATGTTCTTCCTCTGTGCTCTCTATGTCCTCAGCTCTTTGCGCGAAATAAATTTCAACGCCTACATTAAATACAACTAATCGCACAAAGGGGCTAAGAGACGCTGCGCTAAAGAGAAATACTATTTAAATACCTCTTTCTCTTCTCGTTCACTTCTCTTTGTGAATAAATTTTCGTGCGAAGTAAGTTTCACGCCTACGATGCCACCTATCACCTCAGCGGCGAATATGCACATTCAGCTGAAAGCTGACAGCTATTTCGCATTAATCACTTCCAAACAAGTCACGGGTATAAACCTTATCTGCTACATCTTGTAATTCATCTGCCATGCGATTCGATACAATGACATCAGAGATACTTTTAAGCTCATCAAGGTTTTTAATTACACGCGAATTAAAGAACGCTTCGCCCTCAAAGGTTGGTTCGTAAACCACAACCTCAATACCTTTAGCTTTAATGCGTTTCATAATCCCCTGAATAGCAGATGCCCTAAAGTTATCTGATCCAGACTTCATCACTAAACGATAAATACCCACTACTTTAGGTTTGCGGTTAATAATAGAATTAGCAATAAAATCTTTACGGGTTGTATTGGCATCAACAATCGCACGAATCATATTGTTCGGCACGTCTTGGTAGTTAGCTAAAAGCTGCTTTGTGTCTTTTGGTAAACAGTAACCACCATAACCAAACGATGGGTTGTTATAGTGTTTACCAATACGTGGGTCTAGGCCTACACCCTCAATAATTTGTTTTGCATCTAAACCATGACTTTCGGCGTAGCTGTCTAGCTCATTAAAATAAGCAACACGCATTGCCAAGTATGTATTCGAAAATAACTTAATTGCCTCTGCTTCAGTTGAGTCAGTAAATAAAATATCGATATCTGTTTTTACAGCGCCTTCTGCCAATAAATTTGCAAATACTTTTGCGCGCTCACTTTGTTCACCCACAATAATACGTGACGGATGTAAGTTATCGTAAAGTGCTTTACCTTCACGTAAAAACTCAGGCGAAAAAATAATATTATCGGTATCAAACTGCTCTTTTACATCCTTAGTATAACCAACAGGTACTGTCGATTTAATTATCATGGTAGCGGTTGGGTTTATAGCTAACACATCTGCAATTACTGACTCTACAGATCGAGTATTAAAATAGTTTGTTACAGGGTCGTAATCGGTAGGGGTAGCAATTACAACAAACTCTGCACCTACAAGTGCTAACTCTTTGTTAGTTGTAGCAGTAAAATTAAGTGGTTTGTTGTTTAAAAAGTCACTAATTTCGGTATCAAGAATAGGAGATTTTTTATCTTGTAGTAGAGCAACCTTTTGCTCATCTATATCTAAAGCGATCACTTCACTGTGTTGCGCTAACAACATCGCATTTGAGAGGCCAACGTAGCCCGTACCAACAACTGCAATTTTCATAAGGTTACCATTAAAGCTAATTTATAACTGAGATACTGAGCTCTCAAAATGAATAACCTGAATTTTAGCACTTTTCTGTTTCTAACCGCTAATAACCAATGCATTTTTTAGAAACATATTAAGGGCATCTGCGTAATTACAACGCAGATGCGAAAGAAGGGTAATGCGGTAAAGTTAAACTAACCTTTAAAGTTAACAACCTTATTTGACTGTTCGTCATTTGTTACAGGTTTGGCTTGTTTAGCATTCCAAACTAGGTCACAAATACCATCAGTCGGGTTAAAGCCTGTTGGTGCATCGAGTAATAACTGGCGTATTGTTTGGTGATCAAAGTTATGACAAGCAATATCCAACGCTTCTAAAAACACATTTAGCTCAGGGAGTGGTAACATAACTTCGTTTGCAGTCATTATACGCTCGTGCGATGTTTCGCCAACGTTATCGCCAATAAGTAGCTCTTCAAATAACTTTTCGCCTGGGCGAAGGCCAGTACATTCTATAGCAATATCACCATGCGGATTTGCGTCGTCTTTAACCTCAAAGCCAGACAAGCGAATCATTTTTGTAGCGAGGTCTTTAATTTTTACAGACTCGCCCATATCGAGCACAAATACATCACCGCCTTTACCCATAGAGCCGGCCTGTATTACAAGCTGCGCCGCCTCAGGTATCGTCATAAAAAAGCGAGTAATGTCTGGGTGAGTTAATGTTATTGGCCCACCTTCTTTAATTTGCCTGCGGAACAAAGGCACAACCGAGCCGCTTGAACCAAGTACATTACCAAAGCGTACCATGCAAAAGCGAGTAGTATGTTGTTTACCTTTATTTTGCGCTAAACCTTGCAAGCATAACTCGGCCATGCGCTTAGTCGCCCCCATAACATTGGTTGGGCGTACCGCCTTATCGGTAGAGATAAGTACAAAAGTTTCAACCTTTGCATTTACCGCGGCTTTTGCAGCATAGTAAGTACCAAATACATTATTACGTACCCCTTCTACAACATTGTGTTCAACTAAAGGTACATGTTTGTATGCAGCTGCGTGATAAACCGTTTGTACACCAAAGGCCATCATTACGGTTTCTATACGGTTAATACGCTGCACAGAGCCCATAATTGGCACAAGCTTTACGCTTAAATTGTTATGCGTAATATACTCACTCAGTTCTTTTTCGATTGAATATAAGCCAAACTCATTTACTTCAAACAGTACAAGCTTTTTAGGTTGTTGCTTAACTATTTGCCTACATAGCTCAGAGCCAATAGAGCCACCCGCCCCAGTCACCATCACTACTTTATCGGTTATATTGGCTGCCATAAGCTCTGGTTTTGGATCTACAGGGTCGCGGCCTAATAAATCTTCTATTTCAACGTCTCTGAATTCAGAGAGTTTTGCTTTACCTTCAACCACATCGGCCATACCAGGTATAGAAAGTACGGTTACTTTTAACGGCTCTAACTGGGCTAAAATTTGTTTACGGCGGGCACGGCTTTCGCTGGGTAAAGCAAGTAATACCTTACTAACAGGGCCTTTATTTACAAGGTCGTAAATACCTTTAAAACATAAAACAGGTATACCTTGTATAATTGAGCCTTGCTTTGTTGTGTCGTCATCTATAAAAGCACGTACGTAATACTCAGGCCCTGTATTTAAAGCTGTTGCAAGTTGCCTACCTGCCGAGCCTGCACCATAAATAATGACCGACTCTTTATTAGCAGTAGTCAAACGGCCAATCATAGAGCGGGCCACAATGCGCGAGCCACCTACAGTAAGCAAACAAAGCCAGGCAAAAATAAACGGCATAGTGCGCGGTATGGTTGTACCAATAAAAAACGAAATTAAAACTAAAGCAACCGTGCTTATAAGTGTACCAAATACAACAGCCCACACGGCATGGGTATTCATGTAACGAAGTACTGCGCGGTATAAACCTAAGTTAATAAAAGCGAATAATGAGGTAGGGAGTAACAAGGCCAATACAAGCCAGTTATCGAAACTATAAAATGGTGAAATGCTATCGAGCCTAACAATTAAGGCCAGCCAAAAAGCCGAGATAATAAAAAACGAATCAAAGAATAAGGTAATTAACCTTTTTTTGGCGCGGGAGGCACTCAGTACAGCGCGAATATATTTATCCACAACAAGTTCCCTTTCTTGTAACGACAGCAAACTTAAAGTATCGCATCCATAACTTACTCTAAGCTTAATAATTGTAAAAAATTTTATAAATTATAACTTTAAAAAGGCCAAAACGCCACAATCTAATACAAATTCACTAGTTATTGAAATTAAAAGAATTATAGGAGCTAGGAGCTAGTACTCTTTCACATATATTTTGATCAGTTGCCCCTACTTAAATTCAGGTAACTGATCTTTTTCAATCAATAATTCAATACTCCTGCTTTTTCCAGTAACTGATGTTATAAATTTCTTCT
>NZ_BRCZ01000024.1:0-1518 GCF_023708065.1 Pseudoalteromonas sp. NCCP-2140
GTGTCACAGTGAGTATGTCTAGAAAAGGCAACTGCTGGGATATAGATAATATACTTAGTCATACTGACAGTGAATATCTGACCCGTGCTGGGATTGATAAAATATCTTTGTGTTGACCTGTCGATATTCATTAGTCAGTAATTTCATGATATTCAGTATCAGTGACCTAATAGGAGCATTGTATTGCAACATCTGTGTCCTGTCCTGTTACTGAGACTGTGAGGGATGAGGATATGAATCGCAATGACATTTCTAACAATTTAACATTAGGTGTCGATACGCATTTAGATAACCATGTTGCTGTACTCGTTAATGATATTGGTCAAGTTGTCGACACCCAAGAGTTTACTGTAAATGCAACCGGCTATAGCCAACTTTACAAATGGTGCAAATCATTTGGAAAGGTGACCCAAGCAGGATTAGAAGGAACAGGTACCTATGGTGCTGGCTTATGTAAGTTCTTACAAGAGAAGAAGATTAGTGTTTTTGAAGTTAACCGCCCTAATCGCGCAGTAAGAAGGTTAAGAGGTAAATCGGATCCTACTGATGCTGAAAATGCGGCTCGTTCTGTATTATCCAAAGAGTCTACGGCAATCCCTAAATCTCATGATGGCATAGTTGAAGCAATGAGGTTTTTAGTTGTCGCAAGGAAAAGCTCTGTAAAGTCTAAGACACAAGCAATAAATCAAATTCGAGCTTTACTTGTGACAGCACCAGAGCATATTCGTAAACAGTGTTATGTTCCTTCTAGCTACCGCTGCATTGTTGCTTGTAAAGCATTAGAGATGAATTCCGAAAACATACTTGAAGAAACATTAATATCAATGTTAAAGCTGCTAGCAGAGCGATGGGTGATGCTGTCACAAGAGCTAAAAACAATTGATAAGAAACTTAAAGCATTAACCAACTCAGCAGCTTCAACGTTACTAGAACAGTATGGTATTGGAAGCTATGTCGCAGCTACACTACTTGTGGCTGCTGGTGACAACCCTGAGCGACTCAAGAAGGAATCATCATTTGCAGCCTTATGTGGAGTTAGCCCCTTAGATGCATCCTCCGGTAAAAAGCAACGTCATAGGTTAAACAGAGGCGGTGCAAGAGATGCTAATAATGCACTTTGGACTGTAGCTTTAATTCGAATGCGTAATGATTTCAGAACTAGGAAATATGTAGAAAAGCGTTCATCAGAAGGGAAATCAAATAAGGAGATCCAGCGCTGCTTAAAACGTTACATTGCAAGAGAGTTATACCCAATTATAGTTTCTGATTTATCAAAGCTAACGTGACCTTGACATAGGAGCGTCAACGCATGCTCAGAAAGCTTCTTCGCGCAGTATAAAAAGGAGTGGATAAAGAATTTAAATGAACTGAGTCGTAGTGAAATGACAACACAAACGTATTTTTATATTGAAAAATACTACAACTCAGTAAGAAGGCATGGCACCCTAGGGTATAAAAGTCCCATGCAGTACGAACAAGTTAATTAAACCCCGTGTCTACTTTATCGGGGTCAGATCA
>NZ_BRCZ01000025.1:0-1489 GCF_023708065.1 Pseudoalteromonas sp. NCCP-2140
CTAGTACTTCATCACACAAGTTCTGACTAGTTGAGGGCACCATAAGCCCTCTCAAGTTTTTCACGAGCTGATTCAACATTAAATAGCCAGTTTATACTTGTTCTTTCTTTATTCCTGCTCCATTCCCAGGCCGCGAGTTCTGTCTTTAGTTCTTCCATACTTGCTATACGTCTATCTAAACATTGCTTATTCATATTACCAATTTCTATCTCGACCATATTCAACCAACTCGCGTGTTTTGGTGTGTAATGTAATTCTAGTTTATTTAAAATCCGGCGTGCTTCCTGTGGAGAAAATGCTTTATATAACGCTCCTTCTGTATGAGTTGATAGGTTATCTAATACAACTTTTATTTTGTTCGCATGTGGATAATGGAGATCAACTAAATCCCTCATACAATTAGCAAAGTCAATTTTCGTCTTTCTTTCTGTTGCTTTAACATGCCGCCACCCTCGATGGCGATCGAAGAATACAAATAAGTTGGCCACACCTACACGTTTATATTCATAATCTAACCGCTTAGTCTGCCCCGGCTTCATTGGTTGTGCCGGTCGAGTATCATCTACAAGTTGTTTCATCGCCTCATCAAAGTTAATTATGGGGTTTAACTCATCTGCTGGCTCAGCATACAATTCAAGCACATGTTCCATCCGCGCGATATATTCAGCATCCATTGTCGCCACACACCACATCTTTTTTTGCCATGGTTTTAGTGCATTCTCTTTAAGACGTCTCCGTATTGTTTCATACGAGATACTATCTAAATCAGTTAATGTAACTAATCGCTCTCCAAGTAAAGATAATGTCCATCTAGAGTGACCTGTTGGCGGCCTAGTACAAGCTGTGGCGATTAATGTTGCTTCATCTTTCGCAGAGGTTTTTCTCATTGCACCACTTCGTGCACCTTCATTCATAGCTGCCGCTAGATTCTCTTCAACGAACTGGCGTTTGACTCGAAATACGGTTGAAGAACTCACTTGAACTGCTTCACATATTTGCTCTGTTGTATATTTACAACGGTCAGCTTTTAACAAAATAGCAGCACGTTTGTACTTTCGAACATTGACCATGCCTTTTTTGCAATAGTCTATTAATTCTTGTTTTTCTTCTTCTGATAATTCAACAATATACTTTCGGTTCATAACAATATTAAGTAAGTTTATATGAGTTAAAGGATCGTTGATTAGGGTAAAAGTTCATTATGAATAAAGAAGAGTCGCCACTGTTTACAGCAAAGCAAGGTCAGTATTTAGCATTTATTTATTACTACACAAAAGTGAATGGGATTGCGCCTGCTGAAAGTGATTTTGAGCGCTACTTTGGAACCGCAGCTTCAAGTGTTCATTCAATGATTTCAGTTCTTAAGAAGAAGAAATTTATAACATCAGTTACTGGAAAAAGCAGGAGTATTGAATTATTGATTGAAAAAGATCAGTTACCTGAATTTAAGTAGGGGCAACTGATCAAAATATATGTGAAAGAGTACTAG
>NZ_BRCZ01000026.1:0-1325 GCF_023708065.1 Pseudoalteromonas sp. NCCP-2140
ATCAATTAACCTTCCGGCACCGGGCAGGTGTCACACCGTATACGTCATCTTGCGATTTTGCACAGTGCTGTGTTTTTAATAAACAGTCCCAGCCACCTGGTCACTGCGGCTCCCGTCCGCTTAGAGAGCAAGTCTCATCACAGATAGGAGCGTACCTTCTCCCGAAGTTACGGTACAATTTTGCCTAGTTCCTTCACCCGAGTTCTCTCAAGCGCCTTAGTATTCTCTACCTGACCACCTGTGTCGGTTTGGGGTACGATTCGGTATAATCTGAAGCTTAGAGGCTTTTCCTGGAAGTATGGCATCAACAACTTCACACCCTTGGGTGCTCGTCTCGTGTCTCAGTCTTAGCGACCCGGATTTTCCTAAGTCACCAACCTACTCACTTTCACATGGACAACCAACGCCATGCTTGTTTAGCCTGCTCCGTCCCCCCATCGCAATTATACCAAGTACGGGAATATTAACCCGTTTCCCATCGACTACGCCTTTCGGCCTCGCCTTAGGGGTCGACTTACCCTACCCTGATTAACATGGGATAGGAACCCTTGGTCTTCCGGCGTGCGGGTTTTTCACCCGCATTATCGTTACTCATGTCAGCATTCGCACTTCTGATACCTCCAGCATACCTCCCGGTACACCTTCAACGGCTTACAGAACGCTCCCCTACCACTCAAAATAAATTTTGAATCCGCAGCTTCGGTGCATAGTTTAGCCCCGTTACATCTTCCGCGCAGACCGACTCGACCAGTGAGCTATTACGCTTTCTTTAAAGGATGGCTGCTTCTAAGCCAACCTCCTGGCTGTCTGGGCCTTTCCACATCGTTTCCCACTTAACTATGACTTTGGGACCTTAGCTGGCGGTCTGGGTTGTTTCCCTCTTCACGACGGACGTTAGCACCCGCCGTGTGTCTCCCGGATAGTACTTTACGGTATTCGGAGTTTGCAAAGGGTTGGTAAGTCGGGATGACCCCCTAGCCTTAACAGTGCTCTACCCCCGTAAGTATTCGTCCGAGGCTCTACCTAAATAGATTTCGGGGAGAACCAGCTATCTCCCGGTTTGATTAGCCTTTCACTCCTAGCCACAGGTCATCCCCTAACTTTTCAACGTTAGTGGGTTCGGTCCTCCAGTTGATGTTACTCAACCTTCAACCTGCCCATGGCTAGATCACCGGGTTTCGGGTCTATACCTTGCAACTACGCGCCCAGTTAAGACTCGGTTTCCCTACGGCTACCCTAATCGGTTAACCTCGCTACAAAATATAAGTCGCTGACCCATTATACAAAAGGTACGCAGTCACCCTCGAAGGGCTCCTACTGCTTGT